>CAWJQJ010000009.1:0-69447 GCA_963844955.1 Methanotrichaceae archaeon
CTATCCAAGCCTTCCCGGCGTTAAGGAAGCCCTGCTGCAATAGCGCGTAACACCCGCGCGGTTCCCGGGAAGAAGAAATAGCTGTAAAAAACTCCGGACCTACGGGCGCGCGGGTGTGGGGGGGCGAGCTCGTCCGCACGAACGCAGGCGGGCGGGTGCGTTCGTGACCGTCGCCAATGATGCGAGGTGCGAGAGAAAAAGGCACCCGAGGAGCTGCGCAGTCCGGGCCAGGAACGGGCTCTCGATGATTGCCGTGCGGACACAGACAAGGGCGGCAAGATACCCTGTTCGCAGGACCTCTTGATTTAGTAAACCAGGACTCCGATATCGGCAACTTCAGAAATCTTTAAAAAGTCTTTGTCTCTGGTGATCAGTTTTTCTGCTCCATTTGCCACAGCAATTCCCGCTATTAGCACATCAAAGCCATTAACGGGGGTGCCCAAGCTCATAAGATTTGCCATAATGTCGCTGGAGACTTCAGCCGCATGAACATCATAATCTAAGACGCGCAGGCATGAGAAGAAATATCTGAAGAATCTATCTTCTGCCTTTGAGTTCCTATGTTTTATTTTCTGAAAGATCTCATAATATGTTATAGTTGTGGTAACCGCTTCGTCATCTATGAAACACTTTGCCACTTCGGATCCTCTGAAGAGATCGATCAGGGCGCTTGTATCCAGTACAATCAAATTCTAGACCTTGCAGAAGCTCTTATCCGCTTCGAATCTTCTTCAATCTCATCCAGCAGCTCGCTATTCTTCAATGCCCCAAAGAATGCCGATAAATCTGTCTTTTCCTTTTTCAAAAGCCGCTCGATAACATCGCTTATGCTTTCGTCTTCCCTCTTGGTCTCCACTAGTTTTTTGTACACATTATCTTCTATGGAGATGATTTTAGTACTCATAATATTTTATATGCCCTTAAAGGGATATAAAATCTATCTCTCAGTATTCCCATCGCATTCTGCATGACCTCTGTCGGACTGACACAGCATATGCTTGGCTGCCTCGCCTAAAATAACCAGATTAAAAATTGCTGCATCGTGGGTTTTTTCGTCCGCGACGAATTGGTCAAAGTCCAAGCCTTCTGCATAGCGTAGCAGTTTCTTACACGATACCTGCATATCTTCAAGATATGTACGCATTGAAGGTCGCAGGCCCTTGGAACTCCACCAAGACGTCTATATCGCTATCAGGTCGTGCCTCATCTCTGGCTACTGACCCAAAGATGGCCAGCGACTTAATCCCAAAAGTGGCCAACTCGTTCCTATGTGCGGTTAGTGTTTGAAGGACCTCAGATCTTCTCATAAATCCACTTGGGAATCATTTCTCTATCTTAATATATAGGGCTTTTGAAGTCCAAAATATCCCTGGCCACCTGCAGATCCATGGCTCTGCTTGCCATCGGCCCAGTCACGACCAGCCTTGCCTGCCGCCTCCAGTGCAACCTCACGAGTATGCCTCCAGCGTCTTCTGCGCTCCCGGCATCCTCGCCCCGGCCTTCCTGCCTTTGGCCTGCTCATTGTAGATGCAGAACACCAGGGTTAGCCAGCTCGGCGATCCTCTGCAGGTGGGGGTCCAAGGCCGGCTCGTAGTGCAGGACCGTGGCCTCCCCGGAGGTCTGCATCTGCCTGGAGGAGCTCCTTGCCCTGGATCCCGATAAGCCCGATCTCCTCTACAACCCGGGACCTATGCTCGCTGGGGTGGACCAAGACGATAATGCTAAAGGTCCCTGGGCCATCAAGCCGGCTCTCCGAAAGCCGGGAGAAGACATCAGAGCCGAGTTCGAGGGGGTCAATGGGCAAACTGGGGCCGCTCTTGGAGCGGACCCTGGAAGACGGACCGGCTGATCGATGCGGTGGTGTACAGGCTGTACGGCTGACGGTGGAGGAGATCGGGATTGTGGAAGGAAAGGCAAATGAAAATGCATAAATGAATCGCTGACGCCCTAATTCTGCATGTCTTCAGCTTTCAGAAAAAGTTAAATCTCATTGAGATGAACATATGCTGCAATATGTTCTCAGAGTATATGGATGTGGCCTTGAAAAAAGCCCAGTACAAAATTATTGATGACGAATATCCCTACTTTGCCGAGGTACCCGAACTTGACGGAGTTTGGGCTACTGGAAAAACCATCGAAGATTGCAGAAATGAACTCATCGAAGTAATCGAAGAGTGGATTGTAGCTAGGCTGCAAAGAGGACTATCTATTCCAGCCCTTGGTGGCCAGACCATTGGAACTCCATCACGAGAGACGGTAGCAGTTGTCTAGATTGACTCCTGTTTCCCGACAGGAGTTGATCAGACGTTTGAGAGTGCTGGGATTCGAAGGGCCAGTACCTGGAAGTAAGCATCAGCATATAAGAAGAGCTAAGATCACCAGGGAAGAGTGGTTCAGAGCGACTTAGGGTGCTCAAGAAGAACGGAAAGAAGCGGGCTATCGATCCCGCCCCGCCAGGAGCCTGCCGAGCTGCTCCGGGCCGAGTTCGAGGGATTGCCGGGCAAGCTGGGGCCGCTCTTGGAGCGGACCCTGGAAGACAGATCAGCTGATCGATGCGACTGTGTGCAGGCTGTACGCTCTGACAGAGGAGGAGATAGGAATTGTGGAAGGAAGCAATTGAATCAATTAGCCAGAAAATCGATTATCACTTTTAGAACTAATATTGCTTATTTTCCGAAGATACCCTTCTTCGAAGTCAGATTCATTTATGGGAATCGCATATCTATCCCTGAATTGCTGACTTGTTATTTGGCAGAGAATTACATCCACTCCGTCTAGTTTTGCCAGCACGAGTGCAGGACGTCTTTTTGCCTCAGTCAAATCTGAGAATGGAAAAGGGACTACAACCACATCTCCTTTCACAAATTTTTCCAAGCTTCATCCTCCTCTGGGCTTAGCCAATCCTTTGCGAGCACGGATTCACTTAATATCACCGTCTCCATTCTTTTCTTTGATGCTTTTCCCTTCAAAAAATAAATGAAATCGAGTATTTCTTCCAAATAAGGCTCAGGGAAAACCTCAATCTCCTTTTGAATTAAATCCTTCGTCTCCATAACAATAATACGATCTGGCGAAGAAAGGTAAAATACTTTTTGTAACTGGAATATTCCATCGCATTTCTGCTGCCACCCCCGCGCGAAAGCAGCGCCCGCCCTGGCCCGCCAGCAGCTTTACGCCGAGGGCAAGCCCGCCGAGATCCTGGCGCTGTAGATGCCTGCCTGCCCAAAGACGAGGCTGGCAATTTCATCGCCGAACCGGAGAAATCGGATGTAGTGCACGATTCACCAGTCCTCCTGGCGGAGAGGACGCTGGAGATGAACAAGCAGAAGCAAAAGGAGATCAAGGGCTTCCTGGGCTGGCTGGAGAGCTGCCTGGGCGCAAAGGTGGAGGACCTCACGCCCAAGACCGTAGCTCGCAGGGCGCGGCCTGTGTCAGCAGAATGGTGCCCAGATAGACCGCGGGAGTAGGCACCGGGATTCGGTGGGGAAAATCTCGCATAACATTGCCCGTGCCTGGCCCGTTGAGGAGGAAACGGTACTCAAGGCCCTGCTTTGGCGAGGCGATGGCTGTTAAGACTATCTCGCTGCCGGCTGCCCTGGGGCTGGCCTGCTTATTGGGAGAACTTATTTACGATCAAAATGCTATTTTATTTCTATGTGCGCCACCTGCGGCTGTGGAATTGACCTGGGCAGCATAGAAGAAGCCTTCGCCAAGGACTATCGTTGCGGGGACTGCGGCCAGGCCTTCCGGGGCTTCGGCTACAGACTGGCCTGTCCGCGCTGCAAGTCGACCAATACCAAGAGGGCAAAATAGGATGTTTTGATGTCCGAGCATCTGCTGGAGATGGCCGGGGCGCGAGTTAAGGTAAAGGACGGCAGGATCGAGGTTCTGACCGGGCCTGCCGTACGCTCCTGCCCTCTGCGCCGGGATCTGTACGGCATAGAAGAGGAGAGCCGGGAGAGCGTGGCAAGGGTCCTGCAAAGCCACATGCAGGAGAATGGGCATGTACGGCCCGGGGCGGATTTTGGAGCTGCAGGACAGGCCGGTGAGCTTCGGAGCCTCTGAGATCCTGGCCGATGCCATGAAAGAGGGGCTGGTGGACGCTGCCGTGGTGGTCTGCGAGGGGGCGGGCACGCTGGTAGTGGCAAGGCCGGATGTGCTGCAGGCCGTGGGCGCGCACATGACCGGCCTGATCGAGACCGAGCCCATCCCTGAGATTCAGGATGGGCTGCAGGCCAGAGGCTGCCTTCTCCTTGACCGGCAGGCAACGGTTGATCAGGCGCAGGGCTTCGAAAGGGCTGTGGCCGCGGGATTTCAGAAGATCGCCGTGACCATAGCCGGGAGCAATGCCGGCGATGCTGCGGCTCTGCGGGCGCGGGGAGATGAGCTGGGAGTGCGAGCCGCCATTCTGGCGGTTCACACCACAGGCATCAGCGACGAGCAGGCGGCAACGCTCGCAGAGAGCTGCGACCTGGTCTGGTCCTGCGCCTCAAAAGCAGTTCGGGAAGTGGTAGGCAAGAAGGCCCTGCTGCAGATAGGCATCTCCATTCCTGTCTTCGCCCTCACCGACCAGGGCAAACGCCTGATCTTAAACCGGGCGCTGCACTTCGAAGGGCCCCTGGTCCTGCACCGGGCGGCCTGCCGCTAACGCCGGAGGGAAAGCAGCCAGAGCCGCTGATCTAGCATTTAGCAGGCCAAAATTTTTTTGGAATATATCTCACTCCTCCGGACATACCGCCATCGTCTGCTCTTTGACCTGCTCCATCTTCTCCCTGCCTGCCAGCACCTCCACCAGCTTCAGGGCGAACTCCACGGCCGTTCCCGGAGCGCGGCTGGTGACAAGATTTTTGTCCACCACCACCCGCTCCTCGCAAAAGTTTGCACATTCCTGCACCTGGGCCTTTCCGGAGGGGCTGACCGTGGCCCGGCGGCCCTGCAAGACGCCGGCCTTGATGAGAACCGAGGGAGCTGCGCATATCGCTGCGACGACCTTTCCAGCCCGATCCATCTCCCGTGCCATTTTCAGGATGCGCTCATCGTTTCCCAGGTTGACAAAGCCGGGAGCCCCGCCGGGCAGGACCAGGCCGTCAAAGTCCCGATAGTCGATTTTTTCCAGGGTGGTGTCAGGCAGCACTTTAATTTTATGAGAGCCAACTGCCAGGCCCTCCCTTAATCCCGCCGTCACAACTTCCACATCGGCCCGCCGCAAGATGTCGATGACGGCTACCGCCTCGATCTCCTCAAAGCCCTCTGCCAGGGGCATCAGAATTCTCATGGTCATGGTGATCTCCTCGATAAATTATTGGTCTGCATATTTTAAATCTATTACTGGTGCGCATCAAAACATTTCCTCGCATAAGCTAAATAGGCAGCTTCCCATAGACAGGATCATGCTCTGCCTGCGCTGCGGAGGATGCTGCCTTCATCTGGATATCTTTATCGTCAATCCTTCTTCGATCCTGGCAGACGGCAGCATCGATCCCGATGATGAAGAGGCCATGATCTTCAAGCCCGCCGGAAAAAGGTGCCCCCATCTGGCTTTCCAGACGGACAGCGAGGGTGACTGCGCCGTCTGCACCATCCACCATCTGCCCTGCTACCTGGGCAGTCCCTGCGAGCAGTTCGAGCAGATGGGGCCCGAGGATGCGGTATGCATCATGAGCGGATACTTCAAGACGCTGGGCAAATGATATCAGACCTCAAATCATGTAATGGAGATATCTTCAAATTCAAATCTCAAAGAGGAGCGGGAAGATGTCATCGCGCCGGAGTGCTCCACTGGAATCCGGATGACATTAAACGCCAGTAGTCAAATATCCGATATTCGCAGCTCCAATAATTGTCATAGGTTCCCTGATTTGGGTCGAAATGCGCTCCCAGAACGATAGCTCCGGTTTCATGAGGGTTCAGGTTCCCGATAAGGCCATGGCCGATATGAATTGGCGCTGGATAAGCGGCACCTGCGGCAAGCATGCATAACATGCAAATCAATAATATGCTTAAGATGTTCATGATTGACACCTCTTTGATATCGCCCCTCTTTGATATCGCCCTAATGTCATTCTGAAAGGGCCTGGGAGAGGCCGGGAACCTCTCCCGCTCCGGCGGGCACGGTCAGGTTTGCTCCCGCAAAGTCCTGCCCGATGGGCTGGAAGCTGCCGCCCAGATGCTCCGCCAAAAACGCCTCGGCTATGGCATAGAAGGAGAGCCGGTTCTCGGGGCGGGCAAATCCATGCCCCTCGTCGCCGTAGAGCACATAGGTCACAGGAAGCCCCTTTGCCTGCATGGCTTTGACGATCTGGTCCGACTCATTCTGCTTGACACGCGGATCGTTGGCTCCCTGGCCGATGAGCAGTGGCCGCTCTATTCTGTCCACATAAGAGAGGGGAGAGCGCTCCTCCAGCAGCCTTCTGCCTTCCTCTGTCCTCAGGTCACCCACTCTCTTGTAAAACTGCTCTACCTCCGGCTGCCAGTAGGGGGGAATGGTCTCCAGGAGCGTTTTCAGATTGGAGGGGCCGACAATGTCCACAGCGCAGGCGAAAGTTTTTGGCGTTAAGGTCAGGCCCGCCAGAGCAGCATAGCCTCCGTAGCTTCCGCCCATGATGGCGATCCGGTCGGGATCGGCGATCTTTTGCTGAACCGACCAGTTCACGGCATCGATGAGGTCGTCATGCATCTTCCTTCCCCACTGCAAATTTCCCGCATTGACGAAGTTCTTGCCAAGACCCGTGGAGCCGCGAAAGTTAACTGACAGGACGGCATAGCCCCGGTTGGCCAGCCACTGATGAACTGAATTAAGCCCCCAGTAGTCGCGCGCCCAGGGCCCGCCGTGCACATACAGGACCATAGGCAGCGGCTCTTCCGGCAGGCCGTCGCCGTTCTCGTCGCTTTGCCCAGGCAGGGTGTAGTAGCAGACCATATCCAGGCCGTCGCGCGATTTTATGACGGCGGGAAGCATCCTGGCCAGGGTCAGGCCCGCCAGCTTTTCTCTGTCCGTGAAGAGGAAAGTGGCCAGCATTTTCTCATGGTCATAAAGATAGTAGCGCGCCGGTCCGTTGTCTCTGGTGAAGACGACCACCCAGACCCGGTCGTCCAGGCTGCGGCTGACCACGGTCATGTCCCCTTCCTCCATACTTTCCAGTTTTTGCATATCCCCCTCAATGGCCGGATCAAGTACCGTCCAGCGAAACCGGTCGTAATAAAAGGCCGCTGCCTGCACATTCTTCTCAGTGGGATGGATCATCATACCGTTGAGGTCCGATTTGGGGTCTTCTGCCAGAAAAGTGCTATCTTTCGTATGCAGATCGAGGGCATAAAGAGCAGCTGTGTCTCTGCCCCTGCTGTCGATAAGGTAAATGAGATCATTGCTCTTATTAAATCCGGCAAAGCCGGTGGTGAGGGCATCTTCCATCCCGATCTTCATAAAGGGCTCCCAGCTTCCCTCCCCGGCCGGTTTGAAGATCTCGCTACCTCCATCGGCAGTCATGTTGCTCGCCAGCCGGACCTGCAAGTCGTCATCGATCTCAAAGCCGGAAAAGTTCCGATTCTCCAGGAGCAGAGACATGTTGCCGGTCTCGATATTGATCCGGAAGAGGTCGTGATACTGGGGGTCGCGCTTATTCAGGCCGATGATGGCCTCATGCGGGTGCTTGGGGGAGAGCGCCCGAATCTCAGCCCGGACGCCCTCAAAAGGCGTGAGGTCCAGGATCTTGCCATCGCTCAGATTGACTGAATAGATCCGCCAGTTCTCGTCTCCATTCTTGTCCTGCAGGTAGAGAATATGATTGCTGGTGTAGGCCCAGGTGTAGCTTCTGATGCCGCGATAGGTGTCATTGGTGACGGGCTTTGCCTCCTGCGGCGAGTCTGCCCGCCCCACCCAGACGTTGAGCACTCCGTCTTTTGGGGCCAGGAAGCTCAAATTCGCGCCGTCCGGGCTGATCCTGGTGGTGATCCGGTCCGGATTGCCGAAGAGAAGATCCCTGGGAATAAGTGAACTGCTATTCTTTTTCGCATCCTCTGCCTTCATTTCTGCCGCCCCGCAAGAAGCCAGCAGGATAGAAAGAATGATGAAAATGAGAAAATTCTTCGTCATCTAACCTCCAATTGCCGCATTGGTTGTCACTACTTCCAGCTATAAATAAATAGCGAGAACTGGAATCGCCGGCATGATTTTTCCCCAAAAGGGCCGCATGCCTCCCGCAGGCAGATGGCAGCGCCCGCCATGAAGAGGAAACGAGAAAATAAATAGCATCGCCGATATATATAATGATATGCTATGGTGCGGCAAAGATGGAAAAACACAGTCATCAGGCTGAGTCGTGTTAAGCCAGGCCGAAGTGCCAGATTTGAAAGCCAGGAATGACCCAAAACATGACAACTGAGCTGGTCAGGGAGATCATGCAAAACTATGCCCGTCTAACCGGACTTGCACCGGCAACGGTTCACCCCCGCCGTTATCTATGGACGGATGCCTTCGCAGTATGCAGCTACCTGGAACTCTGGAGCCGCACCAATGACAAGACCTTTCTGGACCTTTGCTTATCCCTGGTAGACCAGGTGCATCATACCCTGGGCCGGCACCGGGATGATGATGCTAGACGCGGCTGGATCAGCGGCCTGGATGAGCAGGAAGGAGAGAGCCACCCGACCATAGGGGGCTTACGTATCGGAAAGCAGCTGAACGAACGCAGGCAGAGCCAGCCGCCCAGTGAGCGTCTGGAATGGGACCGGGACGGGCAGTACTACCATTACCTGACAAAGTGGATGCATGCTCTCAATTGCGTGAGCCAGGCGGCAGCGGATCCGACCTTCACCAGGTGGGCGATAGAGCTGGCAAAAGCTGCCCATGCCCGGTTCACCTACCCGGCTCCTTCCGGGCATGGAAAGAGGATCTACTGGAAGATGAGCATCGATCTCACCTATCCCCTGGTTTCATCAATGGGCCAGCACGATCCTCTCGATGGTTTTGTCACCTACAACGAGCTGCAGGCAGCAGCGACCGGATACCATGCAGCATCGTCGCTGCCGGAACTGAAAACAGAGATTGCCGACATGGCAGAGATCCGCCGGGGCATTAGCCTTGCGACCGACGATCCTCTCGGCATCGGCGGTCTGCTCTTCGATGCTGCAAGAATTGCACAATTGATTATAAAAGGCAGATTGAAGGATGAAGGCCTGCTGGAAAGGGTGGTGGATTTCGCCCTGTACGGACTGGCAGCCTTTGGCAGAGCCAAGACATTTGAGCAGCCGGCGAAGTTTCGCCTTGCCTTCCGGGAACTGGGGCTGTCCATCGGACTTTCAGCGGCCGAAAAGCTTCAGAAATGGCTTGTGGAGAATCCGGGCTTATTCCGCAAAAAGAGCTACCTGGAGCAAAGGACTGAAGAGCTCTTGGCTTATGCTCCACTCGGAAAAACCATCGAACAGTTCTGGATGGAGGAGGAGAACAGGCAAGCAGTCACCTGGATCGAGCACCGTGAGATCAATATGGTGATGCTGGCGACCAGCCTGGCCCCCGATAGATTTCTGAGACTCTAAAACTCCCCGAGGGTGAACTGATCCTGCATCCGGATCTCTTTTGACCTGTGCTCGATGGAGAGCATGTCCATCAGCAGGAAACCATTTCTCACTGATTTGGCCCGGGCATGATTGTTGAAGTACACTCTCACCCTGGCAGCCTTCAGCTCGGCTTCCTTGATCTGAGGCACCCAGGGCTCAAGCTGTTCCCGCTTGTAGAGATAGTCGTATCTATCCAGCCGGTGGTCGCCCTTCTTTTCGCCGCGGTACCAGATATCGTAGTTGCGGCCATGAAAGCGAAAATAAGCGTGATCGGCGGTCTGCTGCGTGCCAACATGAAGCCCGGGGCCATCGATCAGCACATTGGCCACATTTCGCTCCTGCAGAGCCTGCCGGGCAGCCTGATCTATCTCCTGGCCGCGCTCGTCCAGCCAGCTTTGGTGCCGAAACTCAACCGCATAGTCGTGCTTCTCGAAAGAGAGAGCATCCAGCACTTTTTCCAGATTGGCGATAGCCGTGCCTTTTTTTATGAAGTAGGGAGACAGCTGTAGCAGCACACCACCCAGGAGACCTGCCCTGGCCAGGGGCACAACGCAGCTCTTTTCAAAAGAGGTGGCCCAGAAGATGGCCTTCTCCCAATCTCCTTCCACCAGCGCCCTATGGGTGACCAGCTGGGGCACTTTTACGGAGTACTCAAAGCTCTTCAAGTCCCTGGCTTTCTTTATCCAGGATTGAACCTGGAGCTCGCCAGGCGGCCGGTAGAAGGTGCTATTGATCTCCACTGTCGGGAAGTATTGCGCATAGTATGTGAGCCATTCGCCCTTCTTCCCGGAGAGCTCCAGGGGATAGAAGGCGCCTGCCCAATCGTCGTAAGACCAGCCGCTGCATCCCACCAGAATCGACATCTTCAACTCACAAATGATGATATGGAAAGAAATGTTTCGATTGATCGGTTCAGCCCTCTTTGCCGGCAAGATCCTGCAATCTCTTCACCACGGCGCCAGCGTGCCCATCGACTTTAACTTTCTTCCATATGTGAGCGATCTTGCCCTGCGAATCGATGAGAAAGGTGGATCGCACAACGCCGTAGCTCTCTTTGCCATACATCTTCTTGAGGGCCCAGGCACCATAAGCCTCTGTGACCTTATGCTCCTGGTCGCTCGCCAGCTTCAGGCTCAGCCCATGTTTTTCGGCAAACTTCCTGTGGCTGGCCGGCGAATCGCGGCTCACTCCCAAAACCTCTGCGCCCAGATCCTGCAGCGCGGGCAGAGCGGCTGTGAAGTCCACAGCCTCGCGGGTGCATCCGCTCGTGTTGTCTTTGGGATAGAAGTAAAGAACCAGCCATTTTCCCTGGAAATCCTTCAGGCAGACCTCCTTCCCGTCCCCGCCAGGCAGACAGAACTGAGGCGCAGCATCTCCGATCTCGACCATAATGTAAGCCTCTCTTCGAATAATTCTTTGGTTACCTGTTCTTTGAAAATAAAAGGTTATGTTAAGGAGGAACTTTACCGGGCCTTACACGGACCTGCACCTCCGGGTCGATGTCTCGCTAGATGAACAAGCCTGCAATCCATCGGAAATTATGGTGATCTCCCTCTTAAAGAACGAGATGAATGGCCAGTCCCAAGTACTCTGGGTCCATATCACAATCTTAACTAAAAAATTTTGCAGCACCGCAAGAGATGCGGTACGCTAGAAACAAATTTTGCTTATTCCGAGTCGTTTATTGTTTCGAGAGTATCATTCTGTGTGTCATCAATCACAGATATTGTGGCATTGATATTGCCCTCATTCTGGTCGCAGGTCGGACAGCCCTCAGAGGCGGTCATGTTGATTGGCAATTCTGACACATCGCGCACATCTGCTTTAGCCATCTCAACTAGCTGCGCAGTAGTGACGAAGCTGGCCTTCTTGGATGCGGCATAGTCCATGAATCTATTCAAAGCATTCAGATAGTCTCCAGAGCCCGATACAGACGTGGTCAGGCTTATAACCATAGGCTCCTCTTTTCCTTGGACCTCTTCGAACTTGCCGACAAGGGCGTCGTACCACTGGGCGGCGTCCAGGCCATTGTCCTTGAAGTAGCTGTCCTGTAGGACCACGTTCTTGCCGGATAGTGTGTAGGTGCTCACCGGCACGGCATAGAACTTATGGCCTTCCACAAGATAAGGCCAGACGTCATTCTCATGTCCTGGTGCATACAGGAGCCCGGCCTGGAAGCCAGCATTGTACTGGATCCCTAGTTCTTCAAGCGCTTTGTAGGTATCCTGGTTCTGATCGAAGGACTGTGGCATAAAGCCCTTGACAGTTATTTCGTTCTGGCCGCAGATATTACAGGATTCTACATATTGTTTAGTTTTATCTAATATCATACTCTGAGCAGCATATGATTCTGTACTGATTTTTTCATCAGAATGATTTCCTGACATGCCTAACTCAAAATTGGAACGGAAACCCATACGGGTGAGGAGAAGACGTACTTTGGTATTGATCAGATCTTGAGTGGAAAAGATGGTGGCAACCAGATCTCTCCCATTGATTGCTTCATACACATTTAAGAGATTTGATCTTGCTACATCTACTTCTTCTTCAGTGGCTGATGCAGGAATGTCGGCATTAATCATTAGGTCTATCGCCGTTGTTTTATCAGATGTTTGGGATGCACCTAGCATCGTTATCATCAAAAGGGATGCAATTGTGATGCAAAATACCAGAATCCTCATATTCTATTCACCTCATTTAGATGTCATTTTCCCAAAACTCTCCAGTTATTCTTATTGTAAATATTTTCTTATTGTTTACTATTTCTCTATTAAATCAGTATTTCTAATACTTAAACTTAATCCGACTTAAAATTCTTATTTAAACTAAGGATTATTGGTAAGAGAAATTTATAAGTAGTTAAAGAAATTATTAGAAGTAAGGTACTATTGTGCCTTAGACTGAATCGAGAAGTGCTGTATGATAAGCAGATGATACAAATAGGGTAGGGGTAAAATATATGCGAGCGAAATTAATCGGGATTACTGCGCTGTTAATGATTCTGGGCACAGCGTTGGCTGTTGTCCAGATGCCATGCCCAGCAACAAAAAACGTCTTTATAAACGAACATATCGTGCTATATGCTCATCCTTCAGATGAAAATGAATACACATTCTCATGGTACCCAGATTCAACAAATTTGAATGGCTGGAATACAGAATCAGCGATCACAGAGGATAGTGGTCAAGCCACACTGGACGGAAATACCCTTACCTTTGATGCTCCGTCCACAGCAGGAACTTATAAAATATTTGTGGATATTACGAGCAAAAATGCGGGCACTTGTACAGGCACGACCTGTTTTGATATCGTGGTGAAAGACTGCTGTCCAACTGCGCTTACGGATTACTGCACAACCGATACGCCAACCTGGTGTTGGTATAATAGTTGCGGTTTAACGGCGCCATTTACTCCGGACGGCTCAATATCCTTTGAGTGGTGGGTTAATGAAGAAGCTCAATTTTCATCACAGGGAGAATGCTATTCGCCGATTTTGTCAGGGTCACCATTTAACCAGCCTAGCCAGACTACTCCAACTGCGTCAAACACTGTGACGCTTAAGGTTATTCAAACGGGTACTGGCCACACTAATGATCCTGATCCAAGAGAATTGCATACATGCACATTCCCATTTGATTTGGTGTTTAATCCGGCGGAACAAATTTCCATAAGCGATGTGTCTTAGATGCCAAAGGCGTTGCATAGCTGGTGCATGCAACCTAAATTTTTTAAATATTTTTATATATAGAAATACTATCTATAAAAAATATAGTTTAGAACATAGAATAAGATTGAAAGATAAGGTTATATGATATAATGATCTATGATGTATTCAAAAAGAGACGAGGAATAACCAACTGATTCCGGGAGGGAGAATGCTATGAGAAAATATGGTATCATGGTTCTTATATTACTAATTTGTATTTCGCAAATTGAGGCCAGAGATGATCCGTGGCCTAGATGTCGAGCGGATTGCGATCCAAACGATCCGAATAGCGGCTGCTGCAAAGCAAACGACGTTACTCTTGACCGACTCTTTCTCACAGCAGATACGGCATGCACTCCCAACACAGCAACAACCGTAAAGCTATATGGGACATTTACTGTAACCAATGAGAATGGAAGATATTGCCCATTCTCGGTGATCGACATATATGCAGGTAATACCTTAATAGAAGCCAATCATATAACTTGGCTAGGGCCTTTATCTAATGGAGGATTAAATGATCCCATTGACATTGAACTTGCAACTGTTTCTTATACTTGTGGACAACAATTTATATTAAAAAATATATATGTGCAATGGGCCGCCAGTGACCAAAATACGTGCCCAAAAGCCTGTAATCCGCCTGCAGGAAATGCGTATCAACAATCGAAATGCTATTTAGATGCAGGTCCTATCATTGTGCCTCCGCCCCTGGTAGCCGAATTCAATTATCATAATGTGTGTCTGGACGGCAAAATTCATTTCTCGGACCAGACAACGGGCGGATACACACCATACGCCTCATGGCTCTGGAATTTCGGTGACAATTCAAACCACAATGGACAAAATCCTCCGGATCATCTTTACGCATCTGCAGGAAAATATACAGTTACTTTGACCGTGACTGACGATGAAGGAGTAGCAGATTCAATCCAGCATGATGTGTATGTTTGGGCCCACCCTGTTGCAGCATTCACATACAACCAGCAATGCGGATTTGAAGTTCAATTCACGGATGCATCGACTGCCACACAGACTGCTGGCATGACCTCCACAATTACTGCATGGAGCTGGGACTTCAACAACGACGGCACAGAGGATAGCAATTTGCAGAATCCGGAGTTCACATTTCCTGCGGCAGGGACATATCCGGTTAAGCTTATTGTAACGGATTCGCATGGTTGCACTCATTCGAAAACCAATAACCTAATTGTCAATGCAGCTATTGCGGCAACAGCAACTTCCAACTCTCCGGTTTGTGAAGGCTCAATTTTTCAGTTGACCGGCGGTCCTGATGGGATGAAAAGCTATTCCTGGACCGGTCCGAACGGCTTCACGAGCAATCTGCAAAGTCCGAGCGTTGATCATCCGGCAACGCAAGCTGATGCTGGCGAATATGTATTAACCACTATTGATAATATTGATGACTGCCAGACCACTGCGAAAACACATGTTACAATTCAGAATAGGCCTGAGGTTTCTGCGGGTCCTGATTTACATATATGTGAGACTGACGAAACGGTGTCACTGACGGGATCAAATGATGGAGGTCCAGCTTCATATCTTTGGATGACATCTGGTACAGGATATTTCACTGCACCTACTTCATTAAGCACAGACTACTATCCAAGCGCGGATGATAAGATGGGGCATTCCCTCCAGATTGAGCTAACTTATGAAGCAGCAACGCCATGCCAAGATGAATCTTCTGATATTATGACAATCTTTTTCGAACCACTACCACAACCTTGGATAGAAGTAGCTTTCCCAACATAGGACTGAGAGATTTTGGAGGAGGGATAACTGAATATGCGAATAAATGCAAAACCGATTGGAACTCATCAAATGCCCAAGAACAAAAAAGGAGCGATGAAAGTCCATCCTTTCAATTTCAAGATCTGCTTGGCCTGGGTGCTGGCACCGCTACTGTGCCTAATATTCCTGTGCTCGGCCACATGTGCTGTTGCTCCAACTACTTATTATGCAGGGCAGACTTATAAATTTACTACGGGCTTCAATCCAGATCTTTTTGACTTTGACTGGGCTGCAGTTTGCTGCAGTGATGAAGATTGCTGTAATGATCCAACTTGCTGCATTGATTCAAATTGCGGAAGCAATACAGGAACTAATACCGACCCATTCATTTGGACCGCTCCCGATGTGAAGTGTCCCACAGAAGTCACTATCTCTGTTGTCGTGTCCAATGAAGCATTATCTTCATGTAAGGGCATGAAAGAAATCAAGATTACTGTATTGCCCCTAGCGGGAATCACCGTAATCAAGGACGCCATTCCTGAAGATCCGCAAGATTTCGATTTTAAGGGGAGCGGGACTATAGGAGAATTCACTCTTGACGATGACGGTGAAACAGATGGGACCTACTCGAACAGCAAAACGTTCGGCGATCTAATCCCAGCAACCTATTCCATCGAAGAGATCGTTCCATCAGGCTGGACGCTAACCAGCGCGGTCTGCAGTGATGGCAGCACGATTGATGCGATCGATCTCGAGCCAGGCAAAAGAGTCACCGTGACCTTCACGAACACTAAAAAAGGAAGCATCATCGTGGACAAGGTCACTTCACCTGCCGGCGATCCTCAGGAATTTGATTTCACGACGAATTACGGCAAGCCTTTCAAGCTCAGCGATACCTCCGATCCCAATGACAGCGGCCCATTAGAGCCAGGCACCTATTCGGTAGCTGAGATTCCAGTACCATGCTGGGATACGCAGATAACCTGTGGTGTTGACTGTGACCCATCTGCCATCCAGCTTGGTCCAAGCGAGACGGTATATGTGACTGCTAAGAACACAAGATCGCCCCCAATCATCAAGATCGCAGCACCTCCGGTGCTAACCTGTACCGTAACCTCAGCGAAACTTGATGCAACCGTCGAACCTGAAGGAAGCTATACCTATAGCTGGAGGAACTCTGACGACCTGGAAATAGCCACGACCGAAGATACAGCGGTCAGCTCTCCGGGAACTTATATTCTGACTGTCACAAGCGAAAACGGCTGTACCGTCAAAGAGACCGTCGCGGTATCCTACAGAGAATGCGAGCCCGCCGTAGGGTCCATCTCTGGCATAAAGTTCAACGACCTTAATAACAACGAAGAACGTGATGCAAACGAGCCGGGCCTCAGTGGATGGACGATCAATCTGATGCAGGATAACCTGCCCGTCAAGTCTGCGACGACGTCCTCCAATTCATTGGGCTCTTACAGTATTGACAGCATCTTGCCCGGCACCTACACACTTGAGGAAGGACCGTCCCCATCTTCAGGTTGGACCCAGACCTATCCGGTGGGCAATATTTACACGGTTGTGGTTTCTGAAACCGGCCTGGTCACAGTGACCAAGTCGGACCAAAATGTGGTGCCATCAACAGAGGCAGACTTCGGGAACAAGTTTAAGCAATCGCCTGAACCAGAGTCTCCGCTAAAGATAACGAAGACCGCCCAGGCCGTAACTTTAATTCCGAATATGCAGACCACCTTCACCATTATAGTGGAGAATATCGGAGAAATAGAAATCCATGATATCAAGATTGTTGACGAGCTAAGCCCAATGCTGGAATTCATTCCGCCTGCAAAATATGGAGATACAGTAATCCAGCATGACATCATAGGTGGCAATCTGATCTTGGATCTTACACCAATCGGCTCTCTAGAACCAGGCCGTTCCTGGACCATCACATACAATGTCAAGTTGCGGCCAGAAGCCTGTAACAAAGCGTCGAGCATAACCACCTTGCCTCCCATCATAACTGACGGAGAGACCATTCTCAGCGTCATGGCAGCAGAAAGCGATCCTGCCAATATTCTGCAGATGATTGACGCTTTGTCCAGAAATAAGACCAAGCTGGAGGCAAAGCTGGAAAGCATAAAAAACCAGCGTGATACCTTCTATAAGGCAGGTGCAACCCTGAAATCAGGCACGAAGACCATTGCTGAGACGAACTACACCCTCAATAACTACACCAATATTTCGACAGGGGAGACACTTCAAGAGCAGCTCAATGCCACAGGATTCCTGGTATTTTCTGAGTATTCCAGGCCGGCTAAATACGACCTCTTGGCCACGACATACGGTATGAAAGGCGAAGCGCAATCTGACTTCTATAACTTCTTCCCGACGAAGGAGACTCTCAAAATAGAGTACGATAAGCCAGAAAAAGGCTGCAGAACCTACACAGTAAGATACTATGCCACAGGAGACACTCTGATAATGACTGTTGACCCCTATGGCAATGTTGTCGATAAGCAGTACAGGAAAACTCCCGGAGTAATTGAACCGAATTATCTAACAAATTGCGCCACCGCATTTGGCAAAGTAGGGGAACAGGACGAAGACGTAGAGAGCAATCGGGCTTGTGTGGATGTGGAGTGGAGCTGCGTGTCTCCTCAACCGATGACAGGTATAAGGGTTTTCAAGGAGGCAGATCGGGAGGTTGCCAACGTAGGGGATACTATCAAGTACAAGTATGTGGTGGAAAACACAGGCTCCTTGGAACTCACCTCTTTGACCCTCAACGATGACAAGCTAGGCATTGTGGTTCTCAACGAACCTGGTCCCTTAGCCCCTGGCCAGTCGCTCACCTTCTACGCATACAACACAGTGAAAGCTGGCGATGGACCGATATTGAAGAATGTGGTTGTGGCCACAGCATTTGATCCAGATGGGAATGAGGTGACTTCGGACCCAGCATGGGAAGAGGTAAAAATCGTCATGGACTGCTTGACCAAGACCGCCTCACCAAAAGTTGTGAAGCCTGGAGATTATGTATCATATAATATTACATGGTACGTATCTGGGGACAAGATCGTGGATGATTATCCAAATGGTGTATCTTTCGTATCCGCTTCTCCGGAGCCTATAAATGAAGCGAAAAACACCTGGAATATAGACCCTAAGAAGGACTCAGGGACTATTACCATCATAGTGCAGGTAGCGCAGGACATCGGCAACACTTCCTTTAGCATGGGCCAGGGTGTGACGGGAACAGGATTTGTGAATGTCCACAATGACATTCGTACCAACCCAGTCATTCTATCGAACAAAGCAACTTTGTTCCGAGAGAATAAGCCAATTTGCACAGCATTTGCCGACATCAACATCGGCCCGCCCCAGACCTATGCCGCCCTCAAGGAGCATGGCAGCGGCACATATGCCAGCGAGGAAGTGATCAAGTACCGAAACTCCAATCGCTCAATTGAGTGGAATAAGAGCCTGACTGCAACGTATAAGCCGACTACCTTCTCCCTGCCCAACAACCGGGATATCGACTACCAGACCAAGTGGATCGAGAAAGCCAAGTCCAGGAACTATGCCACAGGAGCTTCTACCAACGAGGAGTACACCTACGCCAACCGCATCAACCGTGACAGTTCCCTGAAGCTGGACGAAAATGGCAGCACAATGATTACCGAAACCGACTTCGAGGGCGTGGGCCACATAGGCCTCCTCAAGAAAGATGCTAATGCGAATAGAACGTGGAATGCCAGCCAGATCTTCGAGTCTCAGGAGGACTATGTGGGCAGCTTCAAGATCAACGAGAAGTTCGATGAATACGGTAAGAATGTAGAGTATGAGAAATCCGTTAGCGGCATTGGGTACGTGGCCGGTGACAGGAATATTGGAAATAGCCAGAAATCTTACGAGTCGGGCACGGGCAAGTATCAAAGTGAAGAGAGGATCAGTACGGTCGTCAACTACATCGTCAAGGATATCAACCTCACCCATTTGCCGGCCAGCTACTCTTACACGCCCACCTTCTCCACATCCAGCGACCTATTGTGGAATGAGGGCATGTGGTCCAAGACGCCCACCAGCCTGATCAGCGAGAGGTTCTCCTCGGCACAGAGCTTGGATCTGCAGTCAACAGCCAGGGGCTTGAACGATATGGAGACCGAGGCCAGTGTGATCGGCAAGGCCGATTTCCGCACACTTTACAAGGACAAGTATCCGGATAGCGAAAACGAGGTTGATCGAGACGATCAGTACATCGGGAAATTCGAGATCAGGAGAAAGACCATCCTTGCAGGCGTGGCCAAGTATGACCGGCCGCATGTTTCGTTGAGCAAAGAGGCCAGAGTAGACCTGATCAATTCGACCTTTGCCGACTATAGGATCACCATCGAGAATAATGGCAACCGGGCTTTAGGGCCGGTCTATGTGAAGGACGTTTTCCCGATAGGGACTGAGTACGTCACCTCTTCCCTCCGGCCAACAGAGCTGACAACAAGCTATGCCAACTGGACACTGCTTTCCATGAGCATCGGTAGCAAGGTGACCATCGATTTGCGGCTGAACATAACCGAGGAGCCATCCAATCTGGTCAACCGGGTAGAGGCCGCAGGAAAGTATGACGAGAGCTGGACGCTGGCCAGAAACTTCTCCGTAGTCCGCCTGAACTGGCTTACCTGCTGCCCGCCCCAGATCTCCGCTTCTAAGACTGCCAAAGTCGATGCTTTGGACCAGAGGGTAGTCTGGTACAGCTTGAACCTGAAGAACCGGGAGAAATATACCATGGTAGCCTTCCTAATAGACCAGCTACCTGGTTCAATGCAACTCCTCAACTCATCTCTGGAGCCTTCTGAGAACAGGTCCAACCTCATCACCTGGACTATCCTGGATCTGGCCCCTGGAGAGAGCAGGACTATCACCTACCGGGCAAGAGCTGAGAAGGATGGCATCTATGTTAACGTAGCCCACATCGAGGCTTTCTCAGTGGACGGACCGGACGGCGCCGCAGCAGATGTTGAGGCGCGCATAAATCTGGGTGAGGGAGGAGCATTGACTTCTGCCATATCATCCGACTGGCAGCCACCGACGTGCTTCGGCCTCAACTGCAGCGGGCAGATCTACAGCAACGACTGGGTACCATGCTACACTTGCGGGACTGGCGAACCTGGTAACGCTGTAGTCCTGCCTCCCTGCGCCTCGTGCATAAGCACTGGTGACGACAATCTGCCTTGAAAAAGCTGGCTGCATTACAGTATGGATGTAGGAAGGGCTAACTTAGTGAGCCACTCCTACATCATATCTGTATGCTTTTTATCAATACACACTGAATATAAAATAAAATTTTTATTATTAATATCATTTTTTGGAGAAATGACAACCTTTATAGGGCAATATTGGTAACATGCCAATAATATAAGCCATCCTTTAGGAGAATACCAGATTAACATGGGCAACAGCTTGGAGCTTGATGAGGTAGATCGGGCCATTCTTCGCAGTCTTCGCCAGAATGCGCGCATGAGCCTGCAAGAGATGTCAAGAAAATCCGGCATCTCTGATGCGACAATACAGTTCCGGCTCAAGAGGATGAAGGCCAACGGGGTCATAGAGCGATTCACCATTACCGCCAATCCGGCTGCCACGGGCTATGCCGTGACTGCGATCATGCTGGTGCAGACGGACACGGAAAAGCACGATCAGACGGTTAGCGCTCTGGCAAAGATCCCTGAGATAACTGAGGTCTACGGCATACTGGGCGAGTACGACCTCTTTGTCAAGGTCTGGTCCGCAAGCTTAGAAGAGCTCAACTGCCTCATAAACGATCGCATAAGATCGATTGAAGGCATTGAAGACCTTCATGAGATGGTTGTGGTAGAGAGAGTAAAAGAGGAAACATCTCCGGTTTAGAGGTAGAAAGATGGCGACATCCAGGAATATTGCGGAGAAGGTGAAGGGTTTGAGCCTGCGCCAGGCAAACGGCCTGAACCAGAATGCGGGAAGCGGACCAAAGGAGGGAAATTTTTCATCAAAACCGGATATCATGGACCTTCCTGCACATCCGCTGCCTCTGGAAAGCGAAAAGCCCCTGGAAAAGCCAAAGATCACCGTAATAGACTATGATGAGCATCATTATCATGAGGCTGAGGCGAAAGAGGTTGAGGAGTGCTTCAAGTTTAGGAATCAGCCCTCGGTTACCTGGATAAATATCGACGGGCTGCACCAGATGGATGTTTTGGAGAAGCTTGGTTCATGCTACGGAATTCACCCCCTGGTATTGGAAGACATCCTGACCGATCAGCGCCCCAAGATCGAGGATTACGACGATTACATATTCATCGTCCTCAAGATGCTCTATTATGATGAACAGGGCGACAAAAAGACGGATGAAGAAGAAGAGGAGGACGGTGGCGACCTGGGAGACACAGATCTGGATATGGATCAGGTGAGCATGATCCTGGGCCCCAATTTCATAATATCCTTCAAGGAGAAAGAGGTTGATGTATTCAATCCCCTGCGAGATCGATTGAGGACGGCCAAGGGCAAAATAAGAAAGCAGGGTGCGGACTACCTGGCCTATTCCATGATAGATGCCATTGTCGATCATTATTTTGTCATCATGGAAAAGCTCGGCGAGCGGTTCGAGGATCTGGAAGACATCGTTGTTGCCGATCCTCAGCCGGGCATTCTTCCCACCATCTACAATCTGAAGCGTGATATGCTGTTTCTGAGAAAATCAGTCTGGCCTTTGCGAGAAGCCATCAGCAAGATGCAGAGGACGGATTCGCCCCTCGTCTCGGAAGCGATCAAGATCTACCTGAGAGACGTATACGACCACACCATTCAGGTGATCGAGAACATCGAGACCTTCCGCGATATGTCTGCCTCGCTGCTGGAAACCTACCTCTCCAGCCTGAGCAACAAGCTCAACGAGGTGATCAAGCTGCTCACCATCATCTCCACCATATTCATCCCCCTCACCTTCCTGGCCGGTTTGTATGGAATGAACTTCAGGTTCATGCCGGAGCTGGAGTCTCCCTGTGGGCTACCCGGCGGTCTTGATATTAATGCTGCTGGTGGTAGTGGTAATGATGCTCTATTTCCGGAGAAAGGAGTGGATTTAGGGCTGAATTTATTTTTTTATTCTTAATTCTTTATTTTATTTCTCATTTTAATTCTATATTTTAAGCCTTGCCGCCCAGGAGCTTTTCGCAGCGCTGCACAATTCTCTCCAGGATGTCCATGTCATAGGGCTGGTGGACGGGCACCTGGATATCCGCATCCATGCCAGCCGAGTCGGGCGCCGCGGACAGGCCGTCCTCCTGCATAGGCAGGCGAAGGTCGCGGGCGATCTCTTCAATCATGGGCGTGAGGGGGCGCACGGGCCGGGCGGTCTTGGCCCTCCTGCGAAATCTCTTGAGCAGCGAGTCCACCTCGGCGGCCAGCGGCTCCACATCCCCGGCTCCGGCCTCCTGGCAGATCCTCTCCGCGCTCTCTTTGAGCTGGGAGAGGGTGCGCACATTCGCCTCCAGCATCTGGCCGGAGTAGTGCTCTTTCACCCTTTTCTCGTAGCCGGGGGCGAGCACGAGAAGATCGATCTCTTTCAAGCGCTCCAGGTCCCCGGCGGAAGGCCGGTAGGGATTTACGGCTATGTAGTTCAGGCCGAGGCGCAGGGCCAGGCTCTCGTACATGGGCGAGACGCCTACCAGCCTTTTGTCCTTGAGAAGGGCTCTTCGGATGGCCTGGGGATTGCTGGAGCTGATGCCGAAGTAATCGGCAAAGCCGGGCGTGGTGGTGAGCAGCCTGGTGCGACCGTGCCTCTCTGCGTTGATGAGGCCCCTTCTCTCCAGCTCTTTTACGTGATCGTAGCTCTTGTTGCCCCGGATCTGCACCAGATCGCTCTGCCTGATGGGCTGCTTGTAGGCGATGATGGCCAGGGTCCTGATGAGGGGAGCCTCGATCTCTTTGGGGGCGAAGGAGAGGACCCGCCCGGCCAGGCCGAAGCGCACCTGCATGGAGTAGCCCTCGCCAATGCTCTTGATCTCTATCCCTGAGCCGCGGTCGGCATACTCGGCGGCCAGGTCGCCGGCCAGAGCGCTCGCTCTCTCTTCGGAGAGGCCGGACAGCCCGGCCAGCTCCCGGGCGGAGAGGGTTTTGCCCGAGGCGAAGAGGGCGGCTTCGATAACGGCTTTGGCATAGGAATCTGCGGTCAATGTAATCCTTGGTTTTTCGGTCTTCTTCAAAAGGATTTAAGCTTGCGCTAGAAAGGCTGGGTTCCGGAAGATCTTAAAAAATGGCAAGTTTTTTCCGGGGTTCATTCGGGCTGATCATGGACAGATAAAGCAGAGGATGAAAAATTGCTGCTCAATTTATCATTGACCTGATTGAGGTCTCCCAGTAGATTTGCGCCCTTTTCGGTTGTTTTGTATTCTCCGAGGGAAGCCTCAATTAGATGATTTTTAATAAGGATATTTAAATACGGATTGACGGTTCTAAAGTTGAGGTTCGCCTGATATACTATTCTGGTCTTATTGGCCCCATCCCTGCATATTTCCAGGATTTCCGAGACGATCTCTGGTTTGCTTCTTTTCATGTCCTATCTCCCAAATATGCTTATTATGCTTATTATCAGCAATATTCCTTAGGTCAACAAAATATTAAAAACACGGCGGACATGAGATCAGATCTTGAAGTATCGGCGATCATCGTCGTCAATCATCGTCGTCAAAATCATCTGCACCAGTCCCAGGGATCTCAAATAATTCTGTCCACCTCATACATCCTCGTATTGGGACACTGTTTGATCGCGATCTCTATCTCGCATAAACCCGGATTATCGCCATTGGGAGTGAGCATGAAGAATGCGCCGTCCAGATTCAGCTCGACATATCCTTGCCGGGGGATCGAGTTGTAGTTGTGGAAATTAAGGAGATGCGAAAGCTCTTCACAGTTCATGCCCGGATCTTCACGCGAAGAGATCAGGTTCTTCAGGTTCGAAAAATTTTCTCCCTGAGCCAGGGTGGCATTCAAGCAGGCCAGTATTGCGTACCCGGCTACAATGGCGATTATCCATCTCACAACAGATGGTGTACTCTCTAAGGAAGATATAGACGATTAAGGGAAAAATGGTGCACAGTTGCGACCAATTCAGAGCAAATGCCGAAAAAGCCGCGGGCCTGGGCCGCTGCGCGGGGCGGCTGGGCGCCCTCAACGCGGGCAGGCTTGGAAACATGGAAAGGAAGCCGTTGATGGATTCTATGATAGCTTTGCGAAAATTGAATTTTGATTTGGCAACACGATAGACTGCAAATCCGATGCCACAGCTTTTTCGCTGGATAAGGCAGCCATTTTCGACATGCACAGACCTTCTACGCATGCCTGCTCACAAACAGGTCCCCGAAGATCTCCTCCTGCTCCAGCCACACCTGCTTTCTCTGGGCCATGAAGAGCAGCGAGACGTAATTGGTGACCCCGTCCTCAGTCATGCCGTTCTTGCTGTTTATATCCTGGAAGGTTACCGTCGGCTTCTCCATGAACATGTCGTCCAGGATGGGCCCCAGCGCCTTGATTCTGTCCTCGATTCCCTCATCGTGGGACAGATCGAGCGCCTTCTCCTCCGTGCTCGGCCACCTCTCCCGCATGGCCTTCCTGCGGCCAACCAGCTCCGCCTTCTTGAGTTCTGAGATCAGCTCGTCCAGGGTCACGGGCCGCTTGGTGTGCCTTCTCACCGGCGGCCTGGGGAGCTGGTCTTCTATCTCCTCCTCCGGCTCCTCGCCCGCCTCCTCCACCTCCGGCTCCGGCTCCTCCACCTTCTGCTCTTCCATTGAGTCGGACTTCAGGCGCAAGAGGATGCTGGCGTAAAGCAGAGTTCTGGCGGGAATACGCAGGTCGCGCTTCTCCAGGGAGTCGATGTACTGCAGGAACTTCTCGGTGGCCTTGGCGATATCGATATCCCAGGGATCTATCTCTCCCCTCTTGGCCAGCTCTACCAAAACCTCGGCCGGTTCTCCGAACTCAAACTCCTGGATGGATGGATCTTCGCTCATTTCGCCTCAGCCTGTGCTTGCGCTGCTTTTGCCTTCGCCTGCGCTTCCATTGCTCGTGCAGATGCCGGTCACGCTGGTGATGTTGTTCTCCTGCATGGTCACTCCCAGGGTGTACCTGGACTGCAGTATCATGGGCTTACGCAGGGAGACCACTATGAACTGGGCTTTGCCTGAGATCTGCTTGATCAGCTTGGCCACCCGTTCCACATTGGCCCCATCCAGGAACATGTCGATCTCGTCCATGGCATAGAAGGGAGCCGGCCGGTACATCTGAATGGAGAAGATAAAGGAAAGGGCGGTCAGGCTCTTCTCCCCGCCGGACATGGCCTCCAGGCGGTGCAGGGCCTTTCCGGCCGGCCGGGCCTTGATGGTCATGCCTCCCGCCAGAGGATCTTCCGGATTTTCCAGGACCAGATCGCCGTCGCCCCTGGAAAGCTCCTGGAAGATCTGCTTGAAGTTCTTGTTGATCTCGGTGAAGCTGGCCAGGAATGCCTCCCTCTTCATCTGATCATACTTTTCCAGCTTGTCGATGATCGCTTCCCTTTCGACGGAGAGCGTGGTCCGCCTCTCTGCCAGGAAGTCGTAGCGGGTTTTGACATGATCGTATTCCTGAATGGCCAGCATGTTCACCGGCTCCAGAGCGCGCATGGCCTGCTCCAGAGCCCTGATCTTCTCAGCCACGGTCTCGCTGTTGGGCGGCTCGGCAGTGGAGTCCACCCCGCAGCCCTCAATTTGCGCGCGCAGATCGCTGACCCGGGAAAAGATGGAGTCTCGGGCGGCGGCCGTGGCATTGTGGCGGGCCTCAATTCGGTCCCTCTCCCTCTCCGCCTGATCTATCTCCCTTTGCAGGGCCAGCGTCTTTTCCAGAAGCTCTTTTCGCACGCCCTTCAGGCCGTGCAGCTCTCCCTCGATCTCAGCCTCGCGCGCCTGGGCCAGGGCGAGCTTTTCATTCAGGCCCACAATCAGCGCGGCTGCCGCATCCTTTCGGGCTGCAGCCTCCGCCTTCTGTCCGTCCAGCGATTCTCTTCTAGCCGCAAGCTCCGCCATCTTCTCATTAAGATTCTCTTCGCGCAGCCTGTCCTTGAGAATCTCGGCTTCAATTCCATTCAGCCTCTCTTGCAGACGCTTTATCTCCAAACTCGCCGCATCCGCCTTTTTATTCAGCTCGGGAATCTCCGAGCCCTTCAGCTCGCCCTCCAGGACATCGATCTTCTGCTGCACACCGGCTATGGTCTCCTCCGAGACTCTGATCTCGCCCTCCAGAAGGGAAAGCTGCTCCTTGAAGCTCAAAGACTCGCCTTCCATGGCCAGCAGACGCTCGCGCTTCTCCTGGATGGACTTCTCCAGGCGCGGCCTTGAGGAGCCTATCTCGTCCGTCTGGAAGGTCTTCTTGGAGATGATCTTGTTCAGCTCCTCCACCTCGCGGGAGAGGCGGGAGATCTGCTCCTCGACTGCGTCCAGCTTATCCAGCCGGGAGGTTCGCTCGGCCTGCGCGCCGGCAATCTTCTCAGACAGCTCCAGAAGCCTCGTCTTCTCTTCGGCTGCAAACTTCATCCGGGAGCGATAGTGGCCGCCGGTCATGGCTCCCGACTTTTCCACCAGGTCCCCCTCCAGGGTGACCATGCGATAGCGGCCCATGAGCGGCCGGGCATGGCTGAGGCTCTCTACCACCAGAGTATCCCGGAAGACATACCAGAAAGCGGGCAGGAACTTGGCATCATACTCAACCAGATTGAGAGCATAATCCACCACACCCTCATGATTGGGCCGGGAGGGCAGGCTGCCCCGGTCCAGCTTGTTCAGAGGCAGAAAGGTGGCCCGCCCGATCTGCGACCTCTTCAGATACTCGATGGCGGCTGATGCATCCGCGTCATTGGCAGCCACGACGCTTTGCAGCCGCGCCCCGGCGGCCACCTCCAGGGCAGCAGAGTAGCGTGATGCCACATTGCCAAGCTCCGCAATCGTGCCATAAAGGCCCTGCAGCATCTGCCTCTTCATTGCAGAGCGAACCGCCTCCACCGCCCGGCTGTAGCCGGCCTTGTCCTCGGCAGCCCTCATGCGCCCATCGCTCTTGGCAAACTCTCCCTGCAGCCTTTGCAGCTCTCTTTCCGCCTCAGAGATCTCCCGGCGCAGTCGCAGCCGTCCGCTCTCCAGGTCGTCCCTATCCCTCTCCATGCCCATGGCCTGGCTGTTGAGGGCGGCAAGCTCCGCCTTCAGCTTCTCAGCCTCGTGGCCCAGGCCGGCCAGGGCATCCAGCGCCTCTTTGATGCCGGCGGAAAGCTCCTCCCTCTCCAGGCCGCCGCGCCTGGCGGCATCAAGCAACCGGTCCCTCTCCCGCACCAGGTCGCCAAGCTTTGATTTGCTCTCCTCCCGAATCTGCCTGGCTCCCGCCAGATCATCCCTGAGAAGGGAGAACCTGGCATCCGCCTGAGCCAGGCTCCCCTGGGCAGAGGCCTGAAGCTCCAGCTGATCATCCAATTCGCCCTGCAGGCTCGCTTTGCGCAGCCCCGCATCTCTCACCTTGCCGTTCAGGGCCTCCAGCTCAGTGGAGAGGCTGCCCATCTGAATGAAACAGCTCTTCTGCTGCCCATCCATCTCAGAGACCGCCTTCTCGGTCATCTCAATGCGGGCGGCCTCGCGAGCCACCTCGCCTTTAAGCTCCTCGATCTTCCGCTTGACCGAGATCTGCTCATCCTCTCCCTTATGAGTGATCTCCGAGCTTATGGATTGCAGCTTCTCATCCAGTGCAGAGAGCTCTGCCTTGCGGCTCTCCGACCTTTCCAGGAGCCCCTCATTCTTGGCCTCCAGGGAATGGATCTCTTCATCCAGGCCGGCCAGCTCATGAGATGCCTCTTTCAGCCGGGCTAAGAGCAGAAAAGCCTCCTGCCTCTTCAGCTCCTCCCGGTGCGCCTGGTAAGAATGGGCCCGGTCCCGCTCCGCTTTGAGCCGGTCAAGCTGGTTTGCGACCTCCTCAATAATCACATCCACGCGGCCGATGCGCTCTCGCACCACATCCAGCTCTTCCATAGCCCTCTTCTTCTTCTCATCAAACTCGGAGACCCCGGCAATCTCATCTATGATCTTTCTGCGATCGACCGGGGTCATCTCAATGATGCGCGTCACATCCCCCTGCATGACGATATTGTAGCTCTCCGGAGTTATGCCTGCCTTGGCCAGCAGGTCCAGCAATTCGGCCTGGCCGCAGGACTTGCCGTTAAAATAATAAGAAGACGCATATTTATCGTGATTGACCTTGATCTTTCTGGACACCTCAATGATATCCTGATCCAGGGGAAAGAGGCGAGAGGTGTTGTCCAGCTTTACGGTAACCTGGGCAAAGTCCGGATTCTTGCCGTTATCTCCCCGGTAGATGAGATCGGGCAGCCTCTCGGCGCGCATAGCCCGCGAGCTGGAGAGGCAGAGGGCAAAGAGCAGGGCATCAACGATATTGGATTTGCCGCTGCCGTTGGGCCCGGTAACCGTTACAAAATCGTTCTTCAAAGGAACCCGGACGCTCTTGCCGAAGGATTTGAAGTTCTTGAGTTCCACCTCTTTAATGTACAAAGGTTACCTCCGATCGCATCACTGCCTCAGGTTTCCTCTTCTTCTGCCATTCATTTTCCCTTATCATCCTCATGAGTTCGCGGCCATTCTTCGCGATCTGTTTTCTTAAGGTTGTTGATAGCATCGCTAAAGCATTCAACCAATACTTTAACTTAAGCATGTATTCGAGGATGTATATATTGTTTTCCTATTAGTGACCGGTTCTTAGGATGTGTTCAGCCATCAGGGCTGCCAATATCTCTCGATAGATTATTATCTCAAGCGCCCGGATATATCATGGAAATGCAGCAATTCCTCATCTTTGCCATCAGCCTCTCCGCCCTCCTCCTGGGGGCAAGGCTCCTGACAGATAGCGCCAGGCACATGGCAAAAGCGGCGGGAGTCTCAGAGTTTGTAATCGGGGCAACCATTGTTGCCTTTGGCACATCCCTGCCTGAGCTGGCCTCCTCCATCTTTGCCATGCTCTCCGGCCACCCCGGACTGGTAGTGGGAAACGTCATAGGCTCCAATGCCGCCAACATCGGTCTGGCTCTGGGATTGGCAAGCCTGCTCTTTCCCGTCTACGTAAGCCGGCAGATAACCGATACCGATGTCCCCCTGCTTCTGGCCTCTGCCATAGCGGTCCTGGTGGCATTCATAGATCTGCAGGTCACAATGGTGGAAGGGATTGCTCTGATTCTGATGTATCTGGCTTTTATCAATCATGAGATAGGGCAGCAGCAAAATTCCAATGAAACCGCAAGAAAGAAGCATGAGAGGCTTGACTTTTGGCAATTTGCACCATTTTTTTTGGGAATGGCGCTTCTCTACGCAGGCGCCAGGTATCTCGTCTCCTCAGCCCTGGCCATCTCTCAGGACCTGGCCATAAGTGAAACTCTGATATCGTTCTTTTTGGTGGCGGTGGGGACATCTCTGCCTGAGATGGCCACCTCCGTGATTGCCGCTAAAAGCGGGAGATACGAGATTGCCATGGGCAATATTCTGGGATCAAATGCCTTCAATTCCCTGATAATCCTGGGCGCAAGCTCCCTCTTTGCGCCGGTTACTGCGGAGAGCGCCTTCATCTTCTCCACACTTCCTGCGATGATCTTGCTCAGTTTCCTCCTGGGCTTCATGTGCCTCAATAATACAATCACCCGCCTGGAGGGAATCTTGTTGTTTCTGATTTATGGCATCCTGGCCTTCAACCTCATCTGAAAGCCCAAAACCTATTTACCCTCCGGCAAAGCTCTTCGCAGCATGGAGATACTTGCCGATGTCGGAGGAAGGCCGGGCCTGGATTGCAAGGGCTTTTGCAGCTACTGTTATTTCAAGGGAGTGAAAAGCGTCTCCCCCTTCGGCTGCAAGTTTTGCATGCCCTTCCAGAAGGGCTGCGACTACTGCTCCCGTGCCATTGTGGAGGGCTATCCCGGCTTCAAGCCCATGGACGGCGTCGTCTTCGAGGTGGCCCAAAAATGCATGGGAAGCATACCCGATAAGGTCACCATCAGCGGCGGAGGGGATCTGAGCTGCTACCCCGAGCTTCTGCCTCTCACAAAGATGCTCTCCCAGGGAATGGTGCCCATTGCTCTGGGCTACACCTCAGGAAAAGGCTTCAAGCGCGCTGATGATGCCGCCGCCCTGGTGGAGGCGGGCGTGACAGAGGTCTCATTTACCGTCTTTTCCACCAATCCGTCTCTACGAAGAAAGTACATGGGCGACAAGAATGCCGAGATTGCCCTCAGCAACCTCAAGATCTTCTGCGAGAGCTGCGCTGTTTACTGCGCCTCCGTCCTCATCCCCGGCGTCAATGACGGCGCAGAGCTGGAGAAGACCTGCCGCGACCTGGAGGAGATGGGTGCCAAGGGATTGATCCTGATGAGGTTCGCCAATGCCCGCGAGCAGGGCCTCATCCTGGGAAATGCCCCCATCATTCCCGGCATAATTCCCCACTCAATCGAAGAGTTTCAAGACATCGTCACCCAGACGGCAAAGGGTCATCGCTTGCGGGTAACCGGAACGCCTCTCTGGGATCCTCTCACCGGAGCGCCCTTCGCCCTGGCCCGCCATCCGGAGAAGATCGCTCTTCTGCCGGCTTTGCGAAGAAGCGCAACCCTGGTCACCAGCAAAGCGGCCCTGCCCCTATTGTCCGCCATCTTCCGGCAGATGGGAGAGAAGGTCAATGTGGTGGGGGTGAACAAAGATGTGGGCTGCCTGATAACCATAGAGGATTTTATGGACCTGGATCTAAGCGAGGTCAGGGAAACGGTCATCATTCCCGGCCGCACCCTGGCCCACGAAAAAGAGATCAAAAAGGCACTGAGCCGCGATGGCCGGGACAGGATTGTGGCTCGGGGCCCGGACCAGCTCACCGTGGATGGAGAGATGAGCATCTCCATGACGGCAGAGGAGGTCCTGGACCTGGAAATGGAGGCCTTCGGCGAGCTGATACAGGCGGTCAACGCTCTGGGCGTCTAGATCGATGGGAAATTTCAGCATCCCATGCTGGGCCGGCAAGACTGCAAGGCAGCTTTCAGCTCCTCGATCTTGGCCGGTTTGCTGATGAAGCCGTCCATTCCCGCGGCAAAACACATATCCCTGTCTCCTTTGAGAACTGATGCCGTCATGGCGATGATCCTGGGGCCTTTCGGCCATCTCCTGCGAATTCTCCTGGTGGCCTCCAGCCCGTCCATATCCGGCATGAGTATGTCCATTAGTATGACATCGTACCGGTTGCTCTCCATTCTCTGCAGAACCTCGATGCCGTTTTCCGCTACATCCGCCCTGTACCCCAATTTGCTGAGCATCTGAACCGTCACCTTCTGATTGACGGCATTATCCTCGGCCAGAAGTATGGAAAGGCAGCCGCCTTCGCCGAGGCATTTTTCGACACGGCTCTCCAGTCCCAGGAAGGCTTCTCTGCCAGCAGGCACCTGTACAGAGGCTTTTGCCGGAATGGTGATATTGAAGGTAGATCCCCGGCCGGGCACGCTCTCCGCCCAGATTTTTCCGCCCATCTGATCCACCAGCCTTTTGCTTATGGCCAGCCCCAGGCCGGTGCCACCGTACCTGCGCGTGGTCGAGGCATCGATCTGGCTGAAGGACAGGAACAGCCGGGACATCCTGTCAGCAGGAATTCCTATTCCCGTATCCGTTATTGCGAAATGAATCTCATGCTCTCCATCTTCTCCATCCTTTTTTGGGACGGCGGATACATAAGCCTTAACTTCGCCCGCCTCAGTAAACTTGACGGCATTGCTCAGCAAATTGACCAGAATCTGCTTGAGCCGGATGGGATCTCCCAGGATGGCTCTGGGGGTTTCCTTATCGATCCGGTAGGCCAATTCGAGACCTTTTTCCGAAGCAATAGCCGCCACCTGGCTTATGGACTCTTCCAGGCAAGCGGCCAGAGGCAAAGGCCGGCACTCCAGTTCGATCATGCCTGCTTCGATCTTGGAGAGATCAAGAATATTATTTATGATGGAGAGCAGCGAGTCCCCGCTGCTGCGAATGGTCTCCAGGTACTCCCTTTGCGTTGCTGTGAGATCCTCATCGAGCAGAAGATCGGTCAGACCGATGACGGCATTCATGGGGGTCCTTATCTCATGGCTCATAGTGGCCAGAAACTCGGACTTGGCTCTGTTTGCCGCCTGCGCCTCATTTTTTTCCTTGAGCAGCGCCTCCTGCATTCTCTTTTGCTCAGTTATATCTTCACAGCTCACCAGAGACTGTCCATCTCCCAGGTGCACAAAAGCAAAATTGATTGTCTTTTCCGAATGATCCTTGCATATTACCCTAAAAATTCGGGATGTCTTTTCTCCAGCAGCGATCTTTCGAAGATCATTGATCCAGAGGGATAAGGATTCTTGTCGGTATGCCTCGTCAGGATAGGCTTTTTTCAACCATTCTTTGCAGCAGGAAACATCTCCAAGATCATAGCCGAAGATCTCCTGGAATTTGCGATTTACATAGCGAAATGTGCCATCAGCCTGCACCAGAATGATGACAAAAGGCGCATACTCCATAATTTTTTCCAAATCTTCGAGGTTTAAGACATCTGGAGTTGAGCAGGAAAGAGAGGCAGATTTCTTATCAGCAGGATTTTGCGCAGGGCTATCACAATGCCCTTTTATATCAAGCAGTCTGCCATCATCCTCATTTAACGGCTGGAAATCGCTCATAAACTTCTTCGTAAATATAGTATGATTCATGCCTTAAAATCATTTCTATTTCTCAAAATTTGCAGGTAAGTTTGGGCGAGAAAAAATAGGGTTTCCAGGCGTTATTTCCTAAATATCATTCTTGCGGGCAACAATGATGATGGAATAAGAGCCATCCACATCCTCGACTGTGGGATACGCTGCGACATAAGACAGCCAGCGTATATTCTCCCCGGAGTGCATCACCGGCTCATCGCAGAGCTTTCGCAAAATTCGCCTGGCATTGGAAAGCTGCTGCTCTCTTCGAAAGAGCGCTCGAGACCAGGATTGGCCCAGCCGGTAGATCACCTGCATTCCGTTCTGCTGCACCAGCCGGGAGAGCGAGGCGAAATTGAACCATTGCTTATGAGATCTGTTTCTGGGAAGGCCGCTGCTGTCACCAGACTCGGAGAGTACATTGGGGACCGAGCAGATAAAAAAGCCGCCCGGCTGCAGGATCTCGGAGAACTGGGCTGCTGCCCGAGCGGGATCGAGCAGATGCTCCAGGGTCTCGAAGCTGACCACTGCAGAAACAGAAGCCACGGCTATATCGGGTGACAGCTCCCCGGCATTGAGGTCCTTATTGAGAAAATGCAGGTTTGGCATCTTGAACCTTTGCCGGGCCGATTCTATCAGGGCGCGATTGGCATCAACTCCGATGACCCTACCGGCCGCGCTGCATAGCTCCAAAGCTCCGTACCCCAGGCCGCAGGATATATCTGCCACGAGATCCGGTTTGTAGGGCCTCAGGAAATCTGAGGCAAAGAGATAGCGCCCCAGGTACTCTGCCTTGCGCCAGAGGTTGCTGTCGCCAGCATCAAAGGGATCTATCTGATCGATGCCTGATCCGCTGTAAGCTGAATAGGAAGACATTTGAAGACCTTTCCGGATACATTTTCTTATGCTTTTTGGTGTCGGGCATCATGACCTTCTGCTGCATGATCTGCTTCTTCGATCATTATTTATCGTTTGAACTATGAAATACCCCATCATGAAGGTTCTAGCTATTAACGGCAGCCCTCACATGGATGAGGGAAATACGGCCATGATCCTCAATCCCTTTCTGGAGGGCATGAAGGAAGAGGGCAGCGACGTGGAGGTATTTTACACCAGGAAGCTGAAGATCGGGCCCTGCAATGGAGACATGAGCTGCTGGTTTAAAAATCCCGGAGAATGCGAACAGAAGGATGACATGCAGATGCTCCTTCCCAAGATCAAAGAGGCTGATGTCATCGTCTGGGCCAGCCCGGTTTACTACGCAGGCATAACAGGGCCCCTCAAGAATCTGATGGACAGGCAACTGCCCCTCTATTTGCAGGGTGGCCAGGAAGCAAAGCGGCAGAAGGCTGTTCTTGTCTCCACCTGCGGCGCCTGGGAGCTTTCCATGTTCGATCCGCTCCTCCTGCAGATGAGAGCCGTCTACACCAGACCGGACGGCAGCTCAGACTTTGCCGGAGCCCTGCTCCGCCCCATGGCCGACGGCATGAAGGAGATGATAAAGGCCGGGGAGACAAGATTGGTGGAGGGCATCTTCCAGGCCGCCAGAGAGGCAGGCCGCCAGCTGGCAAGAGAAGGGCGGATCTCGGAGGAGCTGCAAGCCCAGGTGAGCCGGGAGCTGATGCCCCGGGATGCTTACTATAAAGCGGCCGAGATGATGATGCAACAGGCCCAGAAACACATGACGAAATAGAGCAAAATGAACAAATAAAAGATATGGGATAAAGAAAATTAGATAAAAGGAATGGTGTCGGACTCTTGCCTTTCCTTTTCAGCTTTCCTCAGGCGGCCGGATCACCATCACCGGGCTTTCCGCCCGGCGGGCCACCTCAAAAGTTGTGCTTCCCACCCGCACCTGACGGCTCCAGCTCTTGCCCTGAGAGCCGATCATTATCAGCGATACGCCATGCTTTTTAGCCAGGGCCAGAATCTCCTCGACAGGGCGGCCTTGCAGGACATGCATTGTGATCTTGCGGCCTGTGCCCGCCAGCTCCTCTCGCATAAGATTGAGCTTTTTGGCAGCCTCATCGAAATCCTCCTCTTTGCCGATGACATGCGCCAGCAATATCTCTGAAACGCCTGTCTCCCGAACGCCTGCCAGCTTTCGGGCGACGGATATTGCCGGCTCTGCCGCAGGGGAGAAGTCTGTGGCGACTATCACCCTGGAAAATATGTCTTTGCAGAATTTCTCATAGCCAGCATCCAGGATCTTATGGCGGATGATGAGCAGATCGGTCCCGCCGCTTCTCAGCACCTGTGTGGAGACGCTTCCCAGGAGCATCCCCTCCACCAGCCCTTTGCCCTGCGCGCCCATGCAGATCAGCGAGGCTTTTTCTTCTGCCGCTGCCCGGACTATGGCATCGCCCACGCTGCCTCCATCGATCAGCCCAAGGCCGGGGCTGGGCTTGAGCCTCTGCTGATCAATCCCGTCCGCGCCGCTCATCGGCTCCACAATCACCTTTAACAGGGTCCTGACCTGAAGACTCGTTTCCGATAGATGGGTGAGGTGGTATGCCTGCTCCTCAAGCCTTGTTTCTGCCTCGTCGATAAGAGCGCTGTAGCTCCATCCTTTTCTCTCCAGGTTCATGGGATCGGCGCCGTCCACGACATTAAGAAGCACGACCTCTTCGATTCCAGGAATGTCCGCCAGGCACTCTTGCATCCTATAGGCATAGCTGGAGAAGTCGGTGGGAACGAGAACTTTTTCAAACATTTGCCTTCCTCACACAGAGTCTTCTTACCAAAATATATCAATTTGCTGATGTTTCCATCTGCCCTTTCCCGTAGAGATCCTCTGCCACCTGCAATAGAGCCTCCCCCTTCACCTCTGCTCCATAGTCGGGCAAGATGGTTATTCTCTTTGCCTGATAGCGGCTCTGCAGCTCGCTGATGTAGGAGCTTTGCGATGCCTTCTTCTCCCGGCAGAACCGGCAATCGCAGTCCCTGATCACATGATTGATGACGAGGGAGGAGACGAAGACTCCATGCGACTCTACCGTCTCGATCAGGCGGCGGCTCTCTTCCACAGCTGCCTTCTCGGGAATGGTCACCACACTGATGCTGGCAATCTCCGGGTCGAGGAGGGCAATACGCATGGTCTCGGCCTTCTGGCGCATGGTCCTGACCTCGGCCAGAATGCGCTCGCCAAAGCCTGGCTCCAGGAGGTTGAGAATGCCCATCCATTTATTCCTCATGCCCAGCACCTTTGTGATGAAGCCGGTGGTTATGGAAGGCAGTTGCAGGAGGGGAAGGACCATAGCGGTAGGTGCCGAATCAATCACCACAAAGTCGTACCTCTTATCCACATAGATGTCGTTTAGCTTGTCCATGAAGATCAGCTCGGAGACGCCGGGCATGCTCCCGAAGTCCTCGGGCTTCACCTCCACCTCGAAGAGGCCGAAGAGGGCAGTGAGGATGCTCTTATATCTGCGAAAGAAGGCGCTTGACTCCTGAGCCAGATCCGGCTCATAGGCATAGAGGTGCTCGCGGATCTGCCTGGGCCGGCTGCCCAGATCGATGTCGAAGATATCGGAGAGGGAATGAGCCGGATCCATGGAAAAGACCAGGGTATCTTTGCCCTGCTGAGCCGTCCAGATGCCGGAAGCTGCAGAGCAGACGCTCTTGCCCACGCCCCCTTTGCCAGCCACATAGATGAGTTTCATGGACGGCAAATCTGGCCGGAGGAGATTATAATGGTTTGCTCCAACAAAAGGTTTTTCTACTTTCAAGACATTTTAATGGATTTAATTATAAAAGGGGGCGAAAGGGTTGAGAAAGCAAATTGTTCTGATCAGCATGCTTATTCTATGGGCATCTTCCGCACATGGTGCGGTGAGCGGAGAGGCGACCGGCCTGGACATTATGGGAAGCCTGGCCAACAACACCACGATCATAACTCCGGAGGGCATGCCGGTTGAGGTGGATATCGTGGGCAGCACCGCCAACAACATCCAGATCGGCTACCCTGCCGAGGAGGCCAACCGGACGTGTGGCAATCAGTGCTGGGACTGTGGCCCATGCGGGGAGAAAAAATGCTATAATACCCCATGGGACGACTTCAAGAGGCCTCTATGCTACCCATGGAGTTCTTACATTCCCACCAGATATAACCGGCCCATGATCAAAAAGGATACCGGATATACGAGCACTGCACAAAAAATCCTCAATCTGGGCCGGGGACAATAAATACCATATCATTTTATTTTATCGTAATACCCCGATGCTTGCATCAGGGTATTACGATAAAATAAATCCAGTCTTATCGGCCCGAAAGATTTTTCTACTTCCAGTATATATAAAACATAGGTTAAATATGGAATTTGCAGGAGGAGGTTCATGTTGAGGATATCAATCATTTTGGCCCTGGTGCTGATGCTGTCAGCTGGCAGCGCCTATGCTTTTGGCGGCGCAGGATCGATAGTTGTGGATATCGTGGGGAGCGAGGTCGACAACACAAAGGTAACGTCATCCGGAATGGAAAAAGTGGAGCTGGAATTCGTAGGCAGTAAGGCAAATAATACCGTTATCGCTCCGCCGGTTGAGAAGGTTGTGCATATGTCCCCCATATGTCTGTCCTGAGACAAAATACTGCCCTGAGGTGAAATGCGAGAGCAAGGAGAAAAAATATCCCTGGGAAGGCATGCACCTGGGAGTGGATGCCTGGTATGGCACTTTCTGGTACACGGATATAAATATGCCCAGGTGGCCCCAGTTTTAGCATCGAAAAACCGGAATTATCATCATTTCAAAACCAAATTAACTTTTTTTGATAATCAAATTCTCAGATTCCATTCGCATGGAGATACAGAAGGGATAAAACGGCCCAGGGCGAGGGGATGGCTAAGGGTAGCAAAAAGGACCCGGAGCCGTTTCATTGTTTTGGTTTGGCACTACATAATATTAATAATAACAATGTAATCGTCGTAGTATTTAACCCTTTCGATTGTTTGATGCAAGCGGTTAAATACACCCAGCCGAAAACCTCTCATAAATCCATGCAAAATTCCTGCAAGACCTTCTCTCCCGGCAAGAGCGAGCTATTCTGGTGCGACAACTGCAGCCTCCCACTTCTTTCCGGGAAATGCTCCACCTGCAACAGCCCTGGCCGCAAGATAGATCTCGCGCCGCCGGGCGACGTCCGCCTGTGCTCTCGGGCAGCCAGAGAGCTTCTCGAGAAGCTGTTCATTCAAGACTATGGCTATGCAAATTTCCTGGAGGGCAGGATAATCCTGCTCAATAAGATTGCAGGATTGGACCGGCGCGATCAGGTGATCCTGGAAGGCCGCCACATCGCCACACTCTGGTTTGACGTTGCTTCCGGCTGCCACCGGCTGGATCTGGAGCCTTCTGGCGCCGCCCTGCTCTCCCAGAGGGCGGAAAAGAGCCTGGTGATATGTGACGGCTCAATCCTGAAAGGCCACATAAAAGGAAAGTGGCTCGCCCCGGATAGAATCATAAGCGGGCCCTCTGCCTTATGCGAGGGCGAGAACGTCATCTTGAAAATAGGCAAATTTTCCGGGGTGGGCGTGGTTCGCAAGAGAGGGGACAAATCCCTTGCCATCCGCATCAAGGACGTGACTCAGATGCCTTTCTCCCTCAGCGAAAAGCGGCCAGGCCTGCCGGATCTGATCTCCGCCAATGAGGAGGAGCTAAGGAGCCTGGAGAGGGCGGCTTTAAAAGAGATCAAGAATTATCTGTCAAAAAATCGGCTTCCCGTAAACGTTTCCTTCAGCGGCGGAAAAGACAGCCTGGCCTGCCTCTGCCTGGCCCAAAAGGCGCTCTCCCGGCCGGAGATGATCTTCATCAATACGGGCCTGGAATTTCCCGAGACCGTGGAGTATGTGCGGGATCTGTGCAAAGCCCAGAAGCTCAGACTGCAGGAGATAAAAGCAGAAGACAGGTTTTTTGAGCAGGCAAAGAGCTTCGGCCCTCCCGCCAAGGATTTTCGCTGGTGCTGCAAGACCAATAAGCTGGGGCCTATGACCACTTTTTTAAAAGAGCACTATCCCAAAGGCTGCGTGACCATTGAGGGGCGGCGCATCTACGAGTCCTTTAACCGATCTGCCATCAAGGCCGTGGAGAGAAATCCCTATGTTCCCGGCCAGACCACGCTGGCGCCCATCCGCAGCTGGCGGGCGCTGGAGGTCATGCTCTATATCCGCTGGAGCGGACTGCAGCCAAATCCGCTCTACGAGGAGGACTTCGAGCGCATCGGCTGCTGGCTATGCCCCGCCTCGCTGCAATCTGAGTTCGCCCGCCTTAAAGAGTCGCATCCCCGGCTTTATGAACGGTGGACGGCCTGCCTGCAGCAATGGGCTGAGGAGAACAGGCTGGATAGGAGATACATCGACTGGGGCTTCTGGCGCTGGAAGAGGCACCCTCCCAAGATGCTTGAGATGGCCAAAGAGCACAACCTGGACCTTTTCGTGCGGGAGGAAGAGAAAGGAGAGGTCGATTTGCAGGCGGTGCGAGGAAGATCGCCCTGCGGCCTGGAGTACTCCATCGAAGCCACGCTAAAAGCCCCCCAAAATCATCCTTTCGCCGCGGTGGCCGGCGCCCTGAAGATCCTAGGCGATGTGAAATATGCACAAGATCTGGGCGCGACAATGCTAAAGACGGAGAAAGGAAGGGTCAGCGTCTTTGCCAACGGGCATATCATGATCATAGCCGGCAAGAAAGAGGCGGAAGAGCTGCTGCGAGATGTGTGCCAGACGATCCTGCGCGTGCAGATGTGCACGAGATGCAAAATCTGCGAGAAGAACTGCCCGCGAGGGGCGATTGCCGTGGCTGAGACGATGACAGTTGATGAGAAAAAGTGCAACCACTGCAAAAAGTGCGAAGCAGGCTGCATCGCCGCCGACCGGGCCGCGAAGATCTTTCGCGAAAAAGGGGGATAAAAGGCAGGCAAAGAGACAGGAAGCCATCTCTATTGGCCGGGATATCCAGTAGATTTAAATAGACGGTTAGTATCTGGTTATCACACTGAGGAATCAGAATGGTAACCGGAACTGTAAAATTCTTTAACAGAACCAAGAGATTTGGCTTCATTGCAGGCGACGACGGAAAGGATTATTTTGTTCACGCAACTGGCCTCATGCCGGATGTCACAATAAACGAGGGTGACAAGGTCAGCTTCGAGGTAGTTGAGGGCGAGAAAGGGCCCAAGGCTGACAAAGTTACGAAACAGTAATTAGTGAAGATAGCAGAAGAGTCACCCGCAATTCACCATTTGCATTTCCCATAGGGGCCGGATGGACCGGCCTGATTTTTGCTTTTTCCTCAAACCGGTGTCTTTTTCATCTCCGCCTTCCAGGGAGGATGCGATATGTCTGATTCTCACCTTAAGAAAATAGCCATGCAGATGTCGCTGGGCGAGAGAGAGGTCCAGGCCGTCGCGTCGCTCCTGGACGGCGGCGCAACCCTGCCCTTCATCGCCAGATACCGGAAGGAGGCCACAGGAAATATGGATGAGGTCGCCATTGCCGGCGTGCGCGATCTTCTCTTGCACAGCAGACAGCTGGAAGAGAGAAGAGAAGCCATCCTTCAATCCCTGGCCAGGCGCGAGCTTCTCACCGCCGACCTGCATGAGAAGCTGCAGGCGGCAGATACCCTGGCCCGGCTGGAGGACATTTACCTTCCCTTCCGGCCCAAGAGGAAGACCCGGGCCAGCACGGCAAAGGAGCACGGCCTGGAGCCGCTGGCCAGGAGGATTTTTGCCCAGGATCTGCGCCTCGACCCGGAAAAGGAGGCAGAAGCTTTTGTGAACGCCGGGAAGGGCGTCGCCTCTGCCGGGGAAGCCCTGGCCGGGGCGAGGGACATCATGGCCGAGTGGATGAGCGAGGATGCCGAGGCGCGAAGCAGGATGAGAGCGCTATTTCAATCAGAGGGGCTCCTCAGGTCCAAGGCGAGGCCTGCCGCGCCGGCCGGCAAAGGAGCAAAAGCAGAAGCTGAAGCTGAGAAGGACGAAGGAAAATTCCGGGACTATCTGGACTGCTCCGAGCCCATATCCCGGACAAGCCCGCACCGGCTGCTGGCCATGCTGCGCGGCGAGCGGACGGGCGCACTCAGCCTGCATGTGGCCCCGGCAGACGAGGACGGCCTGGCGGTCCTGGAAGAGCTTTTCATAAAGGGAGAAGGCCAGGCCTGCTGCCAGGTGAAGCAGGCGGCTCTGGACAGCTACCACCGGCTTCTTGTTCCCTCCCTGGAAAATGAGACGCTCGCCGCGGCGCGCGTCCGGGCTGAGGAGAAGGCCATTTCCGTCTTTGCCGAAAACCTGCGCCAGGTTCTCTTAGACCCGCCTCTGGGGCAAAAGTGCGTGCTGGCCGTCGACCCGGGCCTGCGTACCGGCTGCAAGCTGGCCGTGATAGACAGCCTGGGCCGGCTGCTGGAGAGCCATGTCATCTTTCCCCACGATCACCTGGAGAGGAGGAGCCAGGCTGCAGCGAGAGTGCTGGAGATATGCGAGCGCTGCGCCGTCGAGGTGATTGCTGTTGGCAACGGCACGGCAGGCAGAGAGACGGAGGCCTTCTTGCAGAGCCTCAAGCTGAAGCCACCGGTCATCATGGTCAACGAATCGGGGGCCTCGGTCTATTCCGTATCGGATGCGGCGAGAAGGGAGTTTCCCCATGAGGATGCCACCGTGCGCGGCGCGGTCTCCATCGGGCGGCGGCTCATGGACCCACTGGCAGAGCTGGTGAAGATCGAGCCGCGGGCCATCGGCGTCGGCCAGTATCAGCATGATGTGGACCAGTCAGCTCTGCGACGGGCTCTGGACGATGTGGTGTCTGCCTGCGTAAACCTGGTGGGCGTGAATGTCAATGCCGCCAGCCAGGAGCTTCTCACCTACGTCTCGGGTCTGGGCCCCAGGCTGGCTGAGGCGGTGGTCAGGTACAGGAACGAGCACGGACAGTTCCGCTCCCGCCGGGATCTGCTCAAGGTGCCGCGCCTGGGGCCCAAGGCCTTTGAGCAGGCAGCCGGATTTTTGCGCATTGCCGGGGCAGAAAATCCCCTGGACGGCACGGCTGTGCATCCGGAAAGCTACGGCATTGTGGAGAAGATGGCGGGCGACTTAGGCGTCAGCGTGAAAGAGCTGATGCAAAATGAGGCCCTTCTGAAAAAAATCGATCCGGCGAAGTACACGGGCGAGAAAGCTGGCCAGGCCACACTGCAGGACATCCTGGAGGAGCTATCCCGGCCGGGCCGCGATCCGCGCCGGCAGTTCGAGGCCTTCTCCTTCGCACCGGGGATTGAGAAGATGGAGGACCTGCAGCCGGGCATGAAGCTGCCCGGCATTGTGACCAACGTCACCGCTTTTGGGGCTTTCGTGGACATAGGCGTGCACCAGGACGGGCTGGTGCATATCAGCCAGCTACGCGACGGATTTGTGAGAGATCCGGCCGAGGTGGTCAAGGCCAGGCAGAGGGTCACGGTGAGGGTGCTGGAAGTGGATACGGCCAGGAAGAGGATCTCGCTCTCGATGAAAAACGGCGCGGCAAAATAGGGATAGGAGAGAGGCGAAATCCTTAAATATCGGCAAATGCCTATAGTATATTCGGCAAAAGTCGAAGCACCTCTTTTCTCCCTCCTACACCAAAGACTTTTGCCTCCCTCCTATTCTTCAGCGCCTCTGGCAAAAGCCGCCTCCGCCTCTTCCTCTCTGCCCAGCGCCTTGAGGGCCAGAGCCTTGCCGTTCCAGGCTCTGGCATGCCGGGCATCAATCTCAATGGCTCTGTCAAAATCTTCAATGGCATTTTCATACTCATTGAGACGCCGCCGGGCTTCGCCCCGGTTATACCAGGCTTTCGCGCTGGATGGATCGATCTGCAGCGCCCTCTCAAAATGGGCCAGCGCCTCATCGTACCTGTGCAGCTTGCCCAGAGCGGCCCCTTTGTTATTCCAGACCTCACCTCGCTCCGGCTGCAGGGCCAGGGACCGGTCAAAAGAGTCGAGGGCCGCCTCGAAGTCGCCCAAATTTGCCAGAGCTGCTCCCCGATTGCTCCATATTCTGGCCCCGCCGGGATTTCGCTGCAGGGCTTTATCATAGTAGTAGACGGCCTGGTCGTACCTGCCCAGCCGATCTTCGACCACGCCTCTATTGTACCAGGCCCGAACATAGCCGGGATTGGCCCGGATTATCTCGTCGAAGAAGGCAGTGGCCTCATCATATCTCTTCTGTTTGTAGAAAACGACTCCTTTATTATTACGGGCATCGGTGGAGTTGGGATCTATCTGCAGAGCCCTTTCAAAAGATGCAAGGGCCTGCTCATGCCTGCCCAGGCGGCATAAGGCCAGGCCTCTGCGGTTCCACAGAGTCTCATTTTCCGGGTCCTGCTCCAGGGCCCTCTCGTAAAGCGGGATGGCTTCCTCGAAACGGCCATGTTGATACAGTTCATCTGCATCTTTTAACAGAAGATCAGCGTCCATGTACCTCGCCCCAATAATCATTGTTAAGGGCATTTGACGCTTACGGGACGGAGCATTTTTTTGGCTCTTCGCTATATGATGTGGGTAAGGAATGCTTTGTTTCTCTTCGCGCGGCTCTGCGAACTCTGCGACTCTGCGGTTTTACTCCGCAAGCATTAGTCATAGCCAGTGTCTAACGACTATTTTAACCGGAGAGGCGCTAGAAGCGCATAGAGGCCTACGGGAAAGTTGTTGAATCCTGCGGCAGGCGCATGAAACCCACAGAAAACAGCGAAGAGCCTTTTTTATACTTTCCAGGCAAATATACTGGCGAGGAGGATTATTATGACTATTGCTACGAGGCTCTTTGGAAAGAGCGGCCCTGCCGTCACCCAGGTGGGCCTGGGCGGGGAGGGAGTGCTGCGAACATTCGGGCGAAGCCCGGAGGCCAGGGCCGTGATAGAAGAGGCTGCCCTGCAAGGCATAACCTACTTCGATACTGCCCCGGCCTATGCCGGCAGCCAGGGCTACTATGGCGCATTCTGGCAAGGCCACGCAAAGCTTCGCTCCGGCATCTTTCAGACCAGCAAGTCCGCTGCCCGGGACTTCCGGGGTGCAAGGGCCGATCTGGATGAGTCCTTGCGAACCCTCGGCCTGGAGCGGCTGGACCTGTGGCAGATTCACGATATCCGGACGCGCCGGGATATCGAGGAGATGGAAGGGCGGGGCGGAGCCCTGCAGGCCTTCGTGGAAGCAAAAGACGCGGGACGGGTGCGCTTTCTGGGCGTCACCGGCCACTATGATCCCCGAGTTCTGCTCTATGCCGTGGAAAACTGGCCGGTGGATGCCGTCCTCATGCCCGTCAATCCGGCAGAAGCGGTTTTGGGCGGATTTCTGGACAATGTCATGGCCGCGGCCAGGGACCGGGGCCTGGCCGTCATCGGCATGAAGGTGCTGGGCGGCTCGCACTACATCTCGCCCGGGGATGGGAGGACGGCAGAGCTGCTGCTGCGCTTTGCCCTCTCCCGGGAGATCTGCACGGCCATCGTGGGCTGCGCGAGCCCGGAGAGGTGCAGACGCTGGCCGCGGTGGGCCGGGATTTCCTGCCGCTGGAGGCGGAGGAGGAGAGGAGGCTGGTGGAGCTGTTCCGGCCCCATGCCCGGAGGCTGGCATACTACAGGGGAGGATAACGATAAAAATAAGTATTGAAATTGTTAATATCCAAGATACAAGAAAACGGGGGTTTTTCATTTGAGGATTCGTTCCATGTTAGCCGTAACGGCACTCTTGATTCAGTGTCTGATGGTGGGTATGGCGGCAGATATCAAGACGGAAGGAAGCACGCTCCTGCCTTCATCCCATATGATCGCCGATTTCCCCTGGCACCAGCAGATGAACGGCCTGTTCTGCGGCGAAGGGGTTTTAGAAGGAGTATATGACTATTACGGGCCGGACATCAATCAGAAAGAGATCGCGGATGTGGCCCGCAGCTCTTCCGCAGGCACCTGGACCTATGATATGGTCAGGGCAGGTCACTTCAGCAATATGAGTTCGGCTCAGGGGAGATTCTTCCCTCACGAGGCTCCGGTCGCCGGATATCCGGAAAGGGCTCTGGGTTATGCATCCTTCCCCCATTCCTCGGATCAATTCTGGCTGGAGGACTTGAAGAGGCTTATTGCTGCCGATACTCCGGTGATTGTGCTTATGACATTCGAGCCGAACGGCGGAGGCGGACACTACAGAACGGTGATAGGATACGACGACACAAAAGGCATCATTTACTTCAGCGATCCCTGGGGACGGGATCAGAAACACCAGACAGGCAAGACGGGAATTACCGCCTGGACCTACGACGAAATGCAAAGCGGCTGGAACTACACTGCCGAAGGCGAATCTCATCCATACTGGGGGATGGTGATGATGCCCTGGCAGGTCAATGTCAAAACCACCGGATCGCTAAAGCCGGGCTCAAAGGCGACGGTTACCGCAGACATCACTTACCCCTGCCCCTCGCCATTTGACTCATCCATGTTTGCCGCCAGAGATGCTGCAGCAACAATAACTCTGCCGGATGGGATGAGCCTTGATTCCGGGTCCAGGAACATTTCCCTGGAAGATGTATTGGCCGGGTCAACGGTAAAGGCAAGCTGGAAGATAAAGATCGATGAACCTGCTAACGGAAAAACGATAATGGTGCAGGCCCGGGGAATGGTATCGGGCCAGGTGCCTGAGGCGAACTGGACCGGGAAAGGCGTATCATATCCGCCCTATAGCTATACAGATGCGATTGGAGGAGACGGGTCTATCCAGCTTTGATCAAAAGGGCTCTATTACTTCCTTTTTTCAGGATTGACATCAACCCTGTCGATTCTTACTCCCTAAAGGATTAATACCTTCAGTACTTACTATTTCACAGGAGGACTGAAATGTCAAGATCATTGCTGACCATTGCCCTGGCCCTGCTGGCAGTCCTGTCGGGAGCCCTGGGGCAGACGGCGGATTCTAACGAACCGAATAATGAGATTGGAGATGCAACCGAGTTGAGCCTCAATCAGGCAGTAAGCTCCAGCATATTCCCTGCACAGGATGGAGATTTCTACAAGATTCATGTGGACAGTCCCGGAATACTCCAGGCCCAGCTGTCCGCGATGCCTGCGGAGATGAAGGGAAGGATCGATCTCTACGGCAAAAATTATAACTGGATAACCAGAAAGGATGCGGAAAATCCAGGAGACGGCGTCATCTTGACTGTCGATATCGGCAAGGCCGGATGGTACTACTTCGGCGTGGGTGACCTCAATGGCGGTTCATATGCCCCGGATTACTCCCTGGCGGTCTCCTTCGAGCCGGTGGTGGATGAGGAGCCCAACGGCGAGATAGGCGATGCAACCGAGATGCAAATCGGTGCGGGAGTTGCCGGATACATCTTCCCGTCTCAGGATGGGGACTTTTATAAGATTTTCCTCAATAGCTCCGGAGTGCTGCAGGCATCGCTGAAGAATGTTCCCCAGTCCATAGCCGGAAGCATGAAGGGTCGGATTGATCTCTACGGCAAGAACATGAACTGGATAACCAGGATGGATGCAGAGAATGCTGCAGACGACGTAATCCTCAAGGTGGATATCGGCAGTCCGGGATGGTACTACCTCGGCGTGGGTGACCTCAATGGCGGATCGTACAACCAGACATATGATTTCCTGGTGGAATTCAAACCGGTCGTGGATCAGGAGCCTAATAATGAGATAGGAGATGCTGTTGAGATCGGGCTTGACAGTGAGGTCAAGGGCTTCATCTTCCCGGCTGGTGACGGCGACTTCTACAAGGTCTACATCGATTCGCCTGGTGCATTGCAGGCATCATTGGCAGGCGTTCCCAAATCCACCAAGGCCAGCATGAAGGGCAGGATCGACCTCTACGGCAAGAACATGAACTGGATAACCAGGATGGATGCGGAAAAGCCGGGAGACGACGTCTTGCTGAAGGCGGACATTGCCAATGCCGGCTGGTACTATTTCGGAATCGGCGACCTCAATGGCGGGTCATATGATACGGAGTATACCTTTAAAGTCGTGAAATGAGGGATACCCGTCCTTTTTTTCCCATAGCTTGTTCACGTTAGCCCTGGCGGATTTTTCCTCATCCGATCGCTGGCGCAACCGAAATTCACTGAAGTTTGTTTAACATATTCACCCCACCGGCTGCTGCTGGCTGATGCAGTGCACTGTGCCAAGGCCATGCACCATCTCCCGGCAGTTGATGCCGGCAACCTTGCGGCCCGGGAAGGCCGCCTGGATGATCTTTTGCGCCCTCTCGTCGTTCTTGTGCCCGAAGACCGGCACCATGACCACATCATTTCCGATGTAGAAGTTGGCGTAGCTGGCCGGCAGCCTCCGGTCCGCGCCCACCCTTCCTGGCATGGGCAGCTTGATCACCGTGAGCGGGCAGCCGTCCTGGTCCGTCTCCCGGCAGAGCAGCTCGTAGTTCTCCTTGAGGGGCAAGTAGTTCTCATCCTCAGGATCATCCTCATAGGCGCAAAGAACCGTGGTGGGATTCGCGAACCTGGCGATGTCGTCCACATGCCCGTCCGTGTCGTCTCCGGCTATGCCTTCCCGGAGCCAAATGATCCTCCGAACTCCCAAATACTCCCGCAGGTAGCCTTCGATCTCCTCCTTATTCAGGGAAGGATTGCGGTTCTGATTGAGCAGGCACTGCTCCGTGGTCAGCAGCGTTCCGCAGCCGTTCACATCTATGGACCCTCCCTCCAGGACGATGCCGGGCTGGAAGCACTCCATCTTGAGGTCGTCGTTGATGAGGCAGCCGATCCTCGCATCCGCCATCAGCTCGGGATACTTCTCACCCCAGGCGTTGAAGATCCAGTTGACTGCCGCCACCCGGCCCTTCCCGGCCTCCTTCTCCCGGTTCACCACAAAGGTGGGACCGTAGTCCCGGAACCAGACATCGGCATAGCTGATGACGTGGAAGCGAACCCGGTGCAGATCGACCTTTTCTTCCTTGAGAGTGCCGATAACCGCGCTCAGCATCATCTCGTCCTTGACCAGCAAATTGACGGTCTCGCTCTGGACAATGGCCTTGATGATGGCAACGTAGGCCTTCTCCACCGCCTCTATATCCGGAAAGCTGTCCAGGTCGTAGGGCCAGGAGAGCCAGATGGCCTCATGCCTCTCCCACTCAGCCGGCATGTGGTAGCCCAGGGCGTGGGGCGTGTCCTCCAGACAGAGCCCTGCTCCCTCCTTTTTCCCTGCTTTCTTCTCAGGCTTTTCCTCTTCCCGCACCATCTCGATGATGGGCCAGTAGACATCCGGGCGGCGGCTGCGGAAAAAGCCCCAGCCCTCCCGCACCGACTCATTGTGGCCCAGGTCCACTTCCACCACCAGCACCTCTTCCTCGCTGCGGCTGGCCCGGGCCAGGATCTTTCCAAAGGCATCGCAGACAAAGGAGCTGCCCCAGAAGAGCAGGTCCTCCTCCCGGCCCACCCGGTTGGCAGCAGCCACACAGACGCTGCTGGCGATGGCGTGGCCTCTTTGCACCGTCTCCCAGGCATCATGCCAGTCGCCCTCTTCCGGGTCCTCCTCGCCCTTAATCCAGCCGATGGCTGTGGGATAGAAGATGATCTGGGCTCCGCCCAGAGCAGCTACCCGCGCCGCCTCAGGGAACCACTGGTCATAGCAGATGAGGGCGGAAAATTTAGCATAGCGGGTATCGTAAACCCGGATCTCCTCGCCGGGTTCAAAGTAGCTCTTCTCGTAAAAGAGAGGATCGTGGGGGATATGCACCTTGCGATAGGTGGGCAGAAGGCTGCCGTCGGCATCGATCACGGCTACGGAGTTATAAAAGCCGGATTCATCCTTTTCGAAGACCGGCACAATTATCACTATCTGCAGCTCCTGGGCCAGAGCAGAAAAGGCCTGCGTGGACGGGCCGGGAATGGTCTCGGCCAAAGCTCGGGCGTCTTTTCCATCCCATTGAGGAAAATAGCGCGTCCGGAAAAGCTCCTGAAGGCAGACGATCTGCGCGCCCCTGGCCGCAGCCTCCCTTACCTTCTCCATGGTTCTTTTCAGGTTGAGATCGAGGTCCTCAGAGACGGAACTTTGAATCAATGCAATAGTGACTTTTGATGTAACCTTTTCTGCCGGCATCTTGGCTTCCCCATTAATAGAAGATGTCTGCAAGGTTTAACTAGATGACGGGATTTTTATCCTTCCTCAAGAGGCTCTCTTTGTGCGTCCTTTGTGATCTTTGTGATCTTTGTGGTTAATATTATTAGCATAAAAATTAAATTTGAGTTGGATGAATTGCCTCCGGCCTTCTGCCCGCCATCAGGGCTATGCAAAGGTACTGCCAGAGCACATCAACCTGCACAAATCCTGCCTCCTTCCACCACCCTGATTTCTGGCTCTTGCCGGCATAGTAGTGCGTCTCCTTCTCGTCCCTCAGCCGGGCCACGAAGTCGGAGATCCGGGGATCAACTGCCCTGCGCCGGGATTCCATCTCCTGGAAGAACCATTCCTGCATATCGCTTCCCTCCTCGGCATAGCCCTCGGCAGCCAGCAGCCAGCCGCCCGGCCTGATCAGGCGCAGGCATTTATGCAGAGCCGTCTTGTAGCGATCAAAGGGCAGATGCTCCAAGACCAGAGTGGAGACTATGCCGTCAAACTGCATGGCTTGCAGGCCACGATCCCAATCGCTCTCTGCCAGGTCCGCCACCCGGCAGCCCAGGATCGCATCCGGATAGGCCCGGCTGATCTTGTCGGCGGCCACGTTCACCATCCTCTCCGAGCCGTCCAGGAGATAGACCCTGGCCGAGGGGACTCTCTTTAAAACGGCCAGAGAGGCATTGCCAGTCCCGCAGCCCAGATCCAGGATCCTGGCTCCCTGGGGCAGGTATCTGCGGCAGGCCTCTGATGCGAGGTCGAGCATCTCCTGGTAGCCGGGGACCACGGCGGACTGGTAGAGGTCATAAGCCTGGGCGTGGGAGTCATAACAGGAGATGGTTGGATCTTCTTGCATAGATGATTTGGTGAGGCAGGCGAATAATATATTCCTTATCCTGATCTGTCCGACTTTTTTCTCAAGACAAAGGCTTTCGGATCTTCTTTTAAAGCTTTTGATGCTATTGGAGGCCCAGGTGACGCGGCATATAATCGCTCCACGATCCCGGTCTAGAATTTCACGTCCACTTCTACTAGCTTCGCACCCTGCCTCTGCGCCTCTTCTACCGCGGCCAGGTCCTTCATGAGGAAGATGCGCCATTCCGGAGTCTCGATCAGGGCCACGGAGTTCTTCAGCACGGCAGCGTATCTGCTGTGCCTGGGCAGCTTGACAACGTAGCCCTTCAGGTCCTCCACCAGGTCCACGTCAAAGCCGCGCATCTCCAGGAGCTTGAGGGCCTTGTTCCTCTCGCCTACCGTCTTGAATTCGAAGCGGTAGAGGTCCTTGTCGTAGTAGTCGGCCAGCTCCCGGAAGATCTCCCTGTCATCGAAGAAGTGCTTGAAGATCCAGTGGCCTCCTGCCTTGAACATGGTGATGCTCTTGCGCCTGGGAACTACGTCGAAGGTGTTGGGCTGCAGGGAGAGGGCCTCCGCTGAGCAATTATCATGATAATTGGATATAAAATTTTGTGAGAGCTGTCTTCTGGCCGCCCGGGTGAGCCAGGGAACTTTGCAGGCCATCCGGGAGAGCCTGCAGCCCGGCCAGGTGTGGCTCTTCCCCGGCCGGAGCTCCGGCCACCTGAGCACCAAGACGGTGCTCCGGACCATAGACCGCCTGGCAGAAGAGGCCGGGATCCAGGAGGTCTCGCCCAGGCAGAAGCTCTCCCGGAGGAAGGTCACGCCCCATATCCTCAGGCATAGCCATGTGGTGAATGCGCTCATGGCCGGCGTGCCGGTGCCCATGATTCAGAAGCAGGTGGGGCACAAGAGGCTGTCTACGACGGAGATCTACGCCACCGTGGCGCCGGCGCTGGTGAAGGAGGCGTATGATCTGCATGGATTCGGGCCGGTGAAGCATCTCGATTAGAAGGGATGTGCATATAACCTGCAAGTCTTTTCGCCGATTTTCTCACTTGGCCAGGATGGTCACGAATCGCTTCTGGCAAATGGCCCATTCTATGACACAATGGAATGATTTATCGACAATTGTCCGTTATCGAATTATGAGCATCGGCTAAACAGAAAAGGCGCTGCAGAATCCGGCGCGTAACACCAGACCTTACGAGGTCGAAAGCATATTTATAAAAATATCATGGGCTCCGATTCTGGCTTTGTTGAGCCCTATATTCAAGTGTGTGCAACTTGCAGACATCGGGCGCGTTAAGTGGTAGTCGTGTCTAAATACAGAAGGTAGCCTTCGATCATGGCTTGAGCGATCCTGCGTGCCTTAGATAACTCATCGTCTGTGGCATTCCTTAGTTCGCTATATTTCTTACCCCGGTGACGCCGATGAGGCCATCAAATGCTACGAGGAGAGCCATCCGGCTAATCCAAACGATGCCACGACCTGGTACAACAAAGGCAAAGCCCTCTCTGCTCAGGGCAAGTACGATGAAGCCATCGAGGCATATGATGAGGCCATCAGGCTAGATCCCAACGATGCATGGCCTGGACCAACAAAGGCAATGCTCTCTCTGCTCAGGGCAAGTACGACGAGGCCATCAAAGCTTACGATGAGGCCATCAGGCTAGATCCCAAACTTGCCATGGCCTGGTCCAACAAAGGCGGTACTCTCTTGCACAGGGCAAGTACGATGAGGCCATCCAGGCATGTGATGAGGCCATCAGGCTAGATCCCAAACTTGCTATGGCATGGACCAATAAAGGCATTGCTCTTCTAAGCCCTAGGCAAGTACAACGAAGCCGATGCTGCCTTCGCCAAGGCCAAGGAGCTGGGATATACGGGCTGATCCCAGCTCCAAGCAGTGTGTGTAACCTGTAATCCATCCCTCTCTTTTTTCGATATGCTTTAGAACGGCCAAAGATATTATTATAAATACTCTTCTCAGCCCAAACTCCCTGATGATGCGCTATAGAAAAAAGGGTCGTCATGATCGCTAGCAGTGGGCTGAACTGATCGATACGAGTAGACCAATCAAGTTAACTTGATTAGTGAGTTCATAAAGTATGGAATAGGCTGTTGGGCAGAAGAGGATTTAGGCCTTTTAGAATGATTGTATAATGTGGTGCGTGTAAAGTGCATTTCTTTCAGAAAAGTTCTATGTCATTTTCATAAAATCTTCTTAAAATGCCATAGAACTTTCCCGAAGAGCAGCGAGCCCATAAAATCGATTATGCTGAATGAGATAAATGGAGCTGCGGGCCTGGCCAGCCATCAAGCCCCCTCGCCCCGACTTAATTGCCTCTCCTCCTTATGGCTGGCGTTCTTGAGCGAATAAGGACGAGTCAGGCTATAAGTCTTTGGGAGGCTCAGGATGACGAAATCGGATGCTCTAGGCCCTCATGAAAGATGGATAAGAAGGAGGGAGGCAAAAGTCAGTGATGTAGGAGGGAAAAAGACACTTCGACTTTCGCCGATATACTATACGTCAATTGCCGAGATAAAAGGCTTTCGCTTCAAGTTAGAAAAGACCTTTCTCCACCCCAAAGAAATCACCAAGAGAAAGAGATATCAAGTCCCAGGCAGGCCAGCGCCGATCCACAGCGCCCTTTTAGGAGGGACCAATCACCGCGAAGTGATGGCCTGACCCGCCCGAAGCTCGACTATTATTAAGCCGGGCTCGAAGGCGGCACAGCACTGGATTCTTACACAGCGTCCGTTTTACGGGAACCCGCTTTCTGGGGCCTCGTGCTCGCCTCTGCCTCGGCTTTGTGCCGCGTCCTGGGCCTGAGCGAGGATTTCGGATCCAAAGGCTGACCAACGACATGCTGCGCCCGTTACGGCGTGCACCTTTATCGGCCGTTTGATCCTCAGCCCATCCGATGCTTTCCGAAATGCTGCCCGAAGACAGCACCTCTCAGGTTTTCAGAGCTTCAAGGCGCATCTACGGTGGGATACGTCTCTCGAACTCTTTAGCCTTAAGAGCTCAGTCGGTTAGCAAGCCCTCGTTCTTACAGCGCAAAACGCGGCAAACTATCTATATAATCGTTATAGATATTTGTAGCTGGCGGTCGGGAGCCGCAAGGACTGGAAAATAGATGGATAATTGAGCCTGCACAGCGTGCGGCTCAAGCGGTAATCTTGGTCTTGGCGATGTACTTGATCAGCTCAGAGCCGATCCTGGCCTTCTTCTGTATCTGATTGGCCACATCGTCCGCGGATGCGCCGCCGGCTGCCAGGGCGCGAATCTCCTCAAGCGTGCTGTCTTCCACGGTGAAGTACTCGTCCAGGTCCTTTCTGTGGCCCCATACGTCGCCTTCCAGCATCTCAACGCCCTGCATCTCCAGGAATACCTGGATGGCATTGGACATGGTCTTGCGGTAGGATGGCGGGACCTGAATCATCCTCAGCCTGGGGCATCTCTGCATCAGGTTAAGGAAATCTACATTACTGGCCCGAAAGGCCAGGTGAACTGTCTTCTCATTTGGGTTCAAATTAGGGATTTCATTTCTGGCGCTGATTACTCTAAGTCTCATTTCAGTACTCCAGAACCTAAGATGCATTACCTAATATTAATAGACACTTCCGAGTATATCCTCATTAAAATTCTGGATTTAGCAGAGCGCTGGAGCGAGGAGAGTTTATACCCTATTCAACAATCTGAGAAGGGAGATTGAGCAAAGTTGGCTAAAAAAGCAGCGAAGCATAGCGATGCCGTCATGACCGGCATCCTTGTTACCAGGTTCAAGATGGGCCAGATCGATGTCGAGGACCTGGCGGAGAATGGCGGCGGACGGGTCCAGGGCGGAGAGGTGCTCGGCTGCGAAAAAGGTGCTGGTGTGGGTGAGAGATGATGCTGATTACTGTCACTGAGGGGGAATTTTGGTAACCGAAAAGAAAGAAATGAGGATCAAGATAATCAAAGATGGTCCCTATCGGATTACAGGTGGATTGCCTCTATACGAACAGGTAATCGTGACTGATGAGGCAGGCCACACTCGGGAACTGATTGATAAAAAGGAATACCCACAGCAGGAGACCTACGTCCTATGCCGCTGCGGTGCCTCCAAAAATAAGCCTTTCTGTGATGGGACTCACCGGGTGATCGGTTTCGATGGCAGTGAAACAGCTAGCAGAAAGCCCTACCTGGAAAAAGCAGAGATATTTGAAGGCCCTGAGCTGAGACTGACTGATGCCCATGAATTCTGCGATCACTCTCGTTTCTGCCTGCGAGCGGGTGGGATACGTGATCTCATACAAAAATCAGACGATTCACAAGCCCGACAAACTGCCATTGAAGAGGCCATGATCTGTCCTTCGGGCCGGCTGGTTCTGTGGGATAAGGAAACAGGCAAACCCTTTGAGAAGGAATTTGAACCATCTCTGGTGCTGGTGCGTGACAAACAGAAAGGTTGTGAAGGCCCTCTCTGGGTGCGTGGCGGTATTCCGATTGAATCTGCTGATGGCAGCATGTATGAATCCCGCAACAGGGTAACCCTCTGCCGCTGTGGAAAGTCAGAGAACAAGCCCTATTGTGACGGCAGCCACTGGATGAACAGCCAGCAGAAGCTCCAGTTCCGGAAAAAGTGGGGACTGGATGAGATTTGAATTCCGCTGACTTTACCTGAGCGAGGCTTCGGCGCTACTCCAGCTTCTCGATCCTACCTTCTTGCCTGGGCCGCTGGCTCCCTTTTCTACGATCACACGGCAGTAGATAATCGCAAGAGGAAGCAGGACTACTTTATCTGTTACGTTGGAGAAATCCCAAAAAGCTTGCCTTGCTTGATGGCGGATTTTAAAAAAAGAAGATGGTCTGTACTGGTACTTTCAACCCATCATCTTCTTGATATCCTCTTCCGGCGTGCTTATCAGCCGGATGTCGTACTGCTCCACCAGTATCTTGAGCATATCGGCATTGATCCAGCCGGGCACAATGGGCCCCAGATATATGCCCTTGATTCCCAGCGCCAGCAAGGACCATAGTATGGCCACCGCTTTTTGCTCCATCCAGCTTACCACCAGCGTCAGGGGCAGATCGTTCACGCCCACGCCAAAGAGGCCGGCCAGGGCCTGGGCCACCTCCAGGGCTACGATGGCGTCATTGCACTGGCCCAGATCGATGAGCCGGGGAATGCCCTCGATGTCTCCCAGATCCAGGTCATTGAAGCGGAACTTGCCGCAGGCTAAGGTGAGCACCACCGTGTCTTTGGGCAGCTTTTGCACAAACTCCCGGTAGTAGTCGGACTTCTTGAGGGGTGCATCGCAGCCGCCCACCAGGAAGAACCTCTTGATCTTGCCCTGCTCCACCAGCTGCTTGATCTTGGCGGCATGGGCCAGCAGCACGGAGGTGGAAAAGCCGGTGGTCAGCACGTACTCGCCGGGAGCGTCCGGCAGCTTTGGAAGCGAGCGCGCTTTGGCGATGACCTCAGAGTAGTCGTAGCCGTCGATGTGCTTTACTCCGGGAAGGTACACCGGTCCGGCCGCGAACATGCGGTCTTTGTACTCCTCGCGCGGGGGAAGGAAGCAGTTGGATGTGCCCAGGATGGCCATGGGATACTGGGCGAAGAGCTTCTTCTGATCGAACCAGGCCTTGCCCAGGTTGCCGGCCAGGTTCTTGTACTTGCGCAGGCCCGGATAGCCGTGGGCGGGCAGCATCTCGGAGTGGGTGTAGACGAAGACGTCGCTTCCCTCCACCTGCTCCAGGAGCTTATGAAGAGCATGCAGGTCATGGCCCGTGACCAGTATGCCGTGGCCCTTGACGGTGCCGGTTCCGACCTTCGTGGGCGCAGGCTCGCCGAAGGTCTCAATGTGCGCCTTCTTGAGCAGCTGCATGGTCTTGATGTTCATCTCTCCGGCTCGCACCGCCAGGTTGAGGAACTCCTGGGGATCGAAGTTGACATTGGTGAGGGTGGAGAAGAAGCCCCGCTCTATGAAGGCATCCACCTCCGGGTCGGTGTAGCCCAGTTCGCGGGCATGGTAGAGGTAGGCACTGATGCCCTTGATGGCGAAGAGCAGGTTATCCTGCAATCGTGCCACGGTCGCTTCCTTTCCACAAACTCCCTTGATGGTGCAGCCTGTGCCGCCTGCGGTCTGGGAGCACTGGTAGCAGAACATATCCGGTTTCTCAACAGCGGCCATTTTCTATTGTCTCCTTTTAATTAATTTTAAATTTTTTTAAAGATGCCGATCTCAATTTTTCTCTAAATGTTAATGGGCATCTCTTGGCTTATATATGCACGATATTTGCCAATGGTATACTAGAGATACCAAAGTATATAGCCTGGAACGTTTCCCCAGGGATACCATGCAGGAAGGATGCACTGTAAACCTGACCGTGAGGTACATCGCCCGAAAATGGACGCTGCTCATTCTCCTGGAGCTTTACAAGGGGGAGGGGCACACCCGGCGCTTTTCCGAGCTGAAGAGCTGTCTCTTTGGCATCACTCAGAAGGTTCTTTCGGCGCGCCTTCGCGAGCTGGAGAAGGAGGGGCTGGTGGAGAATAAAGTGGACAGCACATCCTTTCCCGTGAAGAGCGAATACTCCCTCACAGAGAGCGGCCTTGAGATCATCAGCATCATCAAGGATATGAAGCGCTGGGCTTTAAAATGGAAGATCAACAACATCGAGTGCGGCTGCCAGGATTGCAGTCGTTGCGTGCTGTGAAGGCATGGGCAATATGCACATACTGGGCTGTTTATCTTATTGCGGCCCGCCGGGGCAGCTCATCCATCCAGGCCATTATCTCTTCGGCAAAGACCGGGAATACCCTCAGGCTCTTGCAGTAGCCCTGAAAGACGATGTCAAGGTCGACCTGCACGTATTGGTGAACCAGTATGTTGCGCAGGCCTCCCAGGCCCTTGATCTGTTGATAGAGATCTTCAGAGATGACTTTCTTCTCAAACAGTCCTCTCAACGTGCCCTCGTAGGTCTCGCTATAATTGCCAAAATGATTGGAGAGTATCTGATCTGCAATCTCTAAAATGAGCTGCGCTCCTGCCTCCAATCCCCTCTCGATCACCCAGCGCTTTTCCAGATCCTTTTTCATTGTATCCGGCTGAAGGTCGCGGTATTTGTTGAGCTGGGCAACTACGAGATCCAGCTCCTTTAGTCTGCTCTCGATTACGCCTCTTTTGAGCGCCATGCTGCCATCCTCTCCTTCAGAGCCTCTCTCTGCCTTCTTCTCATCGGTTCAGTATCCCGGTAGAGGCGAAGCGTCTCCATCTCGTATTGCTCCCTGAGTTCTTCATCAGAGATATAGATGGGCCTGCCGCCGCTGCAGGATCTCAAAGCGCAGCACCGGCGATGCCTTTTTCAGATCCACCAGGTCCAGCCGGTCGGTGCCCAGAGCTTCCGCCAGCGCCTCCTGCAGCTCCCCGGCAGGCCCTTCTCTCCTCAGCACGGCCAGATCCACATCACCGGGAGGCCGCGCTGCCCTCCCGCCTTTAGCTGCCAGAGAGCCGAAGAGGTAGGCCAGCTGCACGTCCCCTTTTTCAAAGAGAGGATCAAGGCTCTTCAGGCGCTCTTCGATGTCCTGGGGCAGGGGAGTGTGCCTTTTCCAGCGCTCGGGATTGCCCAAAGTAGTCACCTCAATAATCGGCTATTTTGGAGCATAAAATAGCCTCTCAGGTTTTTCCCACCTCTTTTCAATTTCAGTCTAGCGCCGTCTGACAGGATAAGGCTTTCTGGGGCCTGATTTGTGCACGCTCTCCTGTCTGGGCCTTCTCTCCATGGCCCTCGATCTGTTTGGCGATGCCGGCTCGGCGGCTGCGCCCACGGCGGTCTTTGCCGTTTCGGAATGATACTGGTGCGGCATGGCGCCAATTTTTATGCGAGTGAGCCTCTCAATGCCGCGCAGCATGTTGCGCTCTTCTGCAGCGCAAAACGAATATGCCTTTCCTTCCGCCCCGGCGCGCCCGGTGCGACCGATGCGGTGAACATAGCTCTCCGGCTCGTTAGGCAGATCGTAATTTATGACATGGGATATTTCATTGACGTCAATGCCTCTCGCGGCAATATCCGTTGCCACCAGCACCCGCAAGCGACCTGACTTGAAATCATGCATGGCCTTGGTGCGCTGGTTTTGCGACTTGTTGCCGTGAATGGCGTCGGCATTGATCCTGTTTTTGTTGAGCATCTCCGCGATCTTATCCGCCCGGTGCTTGGTGCGGGAGAAGATCAGGATGCGCTCCATCTCTTCCTGTTCGAGAAGCCTCAGCAACAGAGGATTCTTGTTGTTCTGATCCACAAAGAATACGCTCTGCTCTGTGGTCTCCAGAGTGCTGGCCTGGGGAGCGGCCTCGATGCGCACGGCATCCTTGAGCAGATTTTCTGCAAAATCGCCTGTCTCCCGGGACATGGTGGCCGAGAAGAAGAGCGATTGACGCTTTTGCGGCAGGGCGGACACAATCTTTCTCATATCCTTGATGAAGCCCATGTCAAGCATCCTATCTATCTCGTCCAGGACGAAGAACTCGACGCCCTTCAGCATAATGTAGCCCTGATTCATCAGGTCTATCAGCCGGCCGGGTGTGGCCACCAGGACATCGACGCCCCGGGAAAGCATCTTGACCTGCGGCCCCTGCCGGACGCCGCCGAATATGACGGTATGCCGGAAGCGGAGAAACTGGCCGTATGTGGCGAAGCTCTCGTCTATCTGAGCGGCGAGCTCTCGGGTGGGTGCAAGCACCAGGACTCGCGGAACTCCGGGAACTGCGGCCCTGTACTCTTCCGAGATCTTCTGCAAAATGGGCAGCACGAATGCTGCGGTCTTGCCTGTGCCTGTCTGAGCGATGCCCATCAGGTCTTTTCCCTTCAGCAGATGCGGTATAGCCATCGTCTGTATGGGAGTTGGTGCGGTGTATCCTTCCTTGGCCAGTGCCCGGCAAAGCGGATCTATGATATTTAAATTTCCAAATGACATTCTTGCCTCTTGATATTATTAAGCGATGATCTTTGATTTGGTTGAAGTCCTTTGATGCCAATCCGAAAAGAAACTGGTTGAGTCGTATCTGCTGTCTCTTATTGGGGCGAGATACTTCAACCGGCTGCAGAGGCACTTGGAGAAGAATGCTATTTCGTTAAAACGAAGTGACAGTATTATAATCAAGTCCTTTTAATATCGCCTTGGCTACTTAGCAGGCCTTTCGCCTGTGCTCTTGGCAAGCATTCCTGGGAATATGCGGGCCTGGATCCATCTGCTGGGAAAGGTACCCCGGTACTGCATCCGAAGTCGGAACAGGTCACGCCTGTCATCTTTCCCGGACCACTATTCAGGCCGTCTCTGCCATTTCCAAATCTCATTTATTCTACCTTTTTATCGATTTCAAAGAATCGACGTGCTGCAAAAACATCTCAACAATTTTTTTGAATCAATGCAAATGAAGCCTTTTAAAGAGGGGCACTTTAGACTATATAGCTGTCGGTCAAATATCTGCAATCGCAGCCCAAAATTGCCTGCGAATTCCCGGCTGTAGCGCAGCCTCGTCTTTTTTCATGTACCTCCCTTCGTGAGTCAATGCGGCTTGACTCATCATCTTCTCGGAGGGTCCACTCCAAACACAGGCTGAGGGGAAACTATTTAATTTAATTACATAGCTTTATCTTGGGAATATCGAATGAATAGCTACCTTGCATTTATTATTTTGGCTTTCTATCTTGGTTTGGTCGCTACGGGAACCGCTCAAGAGTTCTCGAATGCATTTTCGCAAGGCCAGGGACAGGAGATTGAATATCTGGATTCTTATTACCCTGATTATTATCCACCTGCATATTGGAGCTACCCGTATGTTCCTGCGAAATGCGCAGTCCAGGCTGCAAAAGAGCGTCTCTGGGCAAATAAATACACGAATCCCAATTCGGTTTTGTGGCAGGTGCAGGGGACAAAGGAACGCCTGTGGACTCTTAAGAATGCCTGTCGCACCTGTTGGCAAGACCAGGAATATGGCTGGATGGAAGAGGGCAGTCTCTGGGAGAGCCGGTACTAAAAAAAGCTTAATTGGCGTTCTGACATTTGTCCATAAATCCATCATCCAGTATGGTGAGCAGTCATCATTAATTGTCAAGAGGATTTGGTGAGATCCAGGGGAAAACATTATGGGAAAAATTAGGCTAGTCTCAATGATATTGGTATTGTTTCTATGCTGTTCCTGGGTTCAAGGAGCAGCAGATACCCATCAATTGCGAATTGAGGGAAAAGATGGCTGGACAAAGCATTTAGAAATTCATGAGGATGCAACTGCGTTTCTCGTGTTTCTGTCGACAACGGAGGGAACCGGCGTTCTTATTGATCGATATCCTGACGGCAGCGAGCACAACTACAGCTCTTACTTCCTTGGCTATGACCGTCTTCCTTTCCGTGCAAAAATACCTGGCCGCCATGTGTTGTCTTATATCATTGATGGACAGGAAAGCAACAGCGTGGTGATAGATGTAAAAGGCACTTATGCGCCAGCAGCTCTCACAACACCTCTTGTTGCGCCAGAACAAGTCACTTTAAAACCTGCTGTAACCTATTCGCCACCCATAACTTCTGTTTCTCTAAGCCGGGGAGTTCCCGGTGCTCCGGTTATGCTTCACTACCAACATATCGGATCTCATATTATGAATGACAGGAACGGGATTATTATTCCCAAATATGCCTCTCAATATTACTTTGGAAGGGACTTCTCGTTAGGGACGATAGATAGCAATTATCCGGGCACGCCGTTCCTGACGCAGTTCCTGGCAGATCCGTGACCGACTATCTAAAAATCATTAGTATGCGCGGCGCGCTAGTGCTCTGCACTGCGCGCGCTTATCGATTTTTGCCGACGCGTATAGTCACTTCGGGCATAGTAATGCCCCCATAAAGGAAGACCTCGTCCCCATCCTTATATTCAGAAATGGGAGTGGAAAAAGCCTCATTCGACTGAGCATTTCAGGCGGTGGCTCTCGGCATGATATCATTGTGCAGAGCCTGAACCACAGCGCAATTCTTCTGGCTGGAGACATGGACGAGGGCCCTGGACTTCTGCAACGCCTTCGCCCAGGTTAAAACTCCGGCAGATTAGCGAACTCCAATCTTGAGCGCCATATAAGATTGCCATTACCCGCTCGATTACAGTGAGGAGCACATCTACTTCCGGCACTTATCCGCAATAATTATTAACATATATCACTATTTAGTCAAGCTAGCAATGAGGGGAAAAGGGAATGCAAACAGATTTACGTGAGTCCAGCGAGTTTTCCGAAAACGAAGAAGGGTTCGGCCTGCCCAAAATCCTGGTCATAGGCTGCGGAGGAGCGGGCAGCAACACGGTGAGCCGGCTGGCCGGCATGGGTCTGACCGGGGCTATGACCGTGGCCGTCAACACAGACAGCCAGCACCTGAAAACGGCCCAGGCGGACGAGAAGATTCTGATAGGCCAGAAGCTGACCAGGGGCATGGGCGCAGGCGGTGACCCCCGGATTGGCAGAAAGGCTGCCGAACTGGCCGTTCCGCAGCTGGATAGCCTGCTTCGCGGAGCCGATCTGGTCTTCGTGATCGCGGGGCTAGGCGGCGGCACGGGCACTGGATCGGCCCCGGTGGTGGCAAAGCTGGCCAGAGAGCGGGGAGCGATTGTGGTGGCCATGGTGACCACCCCCTTTCACCTGGAGAAGGCGCGCATATTTGTGGCCGAGGAAGGGCTGGAGACGCTGCGCGGTTATGCCGATACCTCAATTGTCATGGACAACAACCGGCTTTTGCAGTGCGCTCCACACCTCCCCTTCGAGCAAGCCTTTTCCGTAGCGGACCAGATCATCGCCGAGATCGTGCAGGGCATCTGCGATACCCTCACCGCGCCTTCGCTCATCAATCTGGACTATGCCGATGTCTGCACCATCATGAGATCCGGCGGAGCCTCCAACATATTTGTGGGCGAGGGAAAGATGAAGACCAGCCCGGAGAAGATCGTGCACACCGCCCTGAAAAATCCGCTGCTCGACGTGGACTATCGCGGCGCTAAGGCCTGTCTCCTCCACATGACAGGCGGGCCGGATATGACCCTGAAAGAGGCGGCGGCCATCGCCGGTGCTCTGACCCAGGAGCTGGACCCCAGGGCCAATGTCATCTGGGGGGCGAGGATCAGGCCGGAATTTGCGGGAAAGGTTAGGCTGATGGCCATAATCACGGGCGTGAAATCGGCGCAGGTTCTGGCGCCCTCGGAAGAGGACCGGGAATTTATGCCGACAAGACGACAGAGAGAGAAGATAGATGTGATAAAATGAGTGAGGTCATCATTGATATCCTGGGCCTGATGCTGTCCGTGATTCTGGCTCTGGCAGCCATCTACAGCATCCGGCGGTATCTGGAGATCTAAAAATTTCCGAAAGATGCTTCAAATGGGGGAAATTTGCCGGGGAGCCTGCCGCCCTAGCCCTGCCCGGCAGGAGTCACCCTTTGAAACTTCCAGAGCCTATCCAGCCTGGCTGTGGCATCCACTCCCACCTTGGTGGTAATGCCCTCCCGGCTTCGCGGATCCAGAGTGCTGCCCCGCACATTGGGGTGGATCACCAGATCCTCGTCGCCACGCATGCGAGTGGCTATGGCAAATTCCAGGTCATGCGGATTGTAGATGTCTATGTCACAGTCCACCACCAGCACGTGCTTTAAAGACCCGTGCGCCTGGAAGGCGGCCTCGATGGCCCGCTTAGCGTCCTCTTCCGTCTCCTTCTCTATCTGCAGCACGGCATGGAAGTAGTTGCACCCACCATCTGTCAGGATAACATTCCTGATCCTTGCTACCCTGGAAGCGGCCCGGTAGATGAGCGGCTCGTATGGGACGCCCATGAGCATCCTGTGCTCGCCTCCCGCGGGAAGCAGGCCGTGATAGACAGGCTCCTCGCGCGTCATCATCCTGGTCAGCCGGATGACCGGCTCCTGCCGCACCAGGTCAGAGGTGCCGGTAATGTCCACAAAAGGCCCCTCAGCAGCGCGCTCGCCGGTGATGTAGCCCTCCAGCACAATCTCAGCGTGCGGGGCCGGCACCCCATTTTCCAGGCGCACCACTTCCACAGGAGAGCCGCGCAAAGCCGCAGCATATGAGAACTCCTTCTCCGGGGGAACGCGAGTGGAGGCGGCGATAAGCAGCAGCGGATCCACGCCGATGGCAATGGCCACGGGCAGCTCCTCTCCTTTCGCCTGGGCGGCCTGGTAGAACTGATGAGTATGCCGGCCGGGAACGAGGCGCGCTGCGAGGCGGTCTTTTCCCAAAACCATGAGCCTGTGCACACAGGCGTTTATCTTTCCTTCAAACTGGCTGACCACAACTGCAGAGGTGATGTAAGGTCCGCCGTCGCCCCTAAAATGGGTGAGAACGGGCAGCCGGGAGAGATCCGGCATGCCCTGACACTCCATAAAGGGCGAGGAGTCTACCTCGCGAACGGGCCCCTCGTAGCCTATGCCGGCGAGATGAGAGACCATATCTCCGGCAGAAATTCCCAGAGCCCTGGCCAGAAGAGGGCGCGAACCCAGGATGTTCAGGCAGCACTTGTGTCCATCTACGTTGTGAAATAATATGGGGCCTTTTCCCCAGGCGCGATCCGTGACCTCGAGCCGGGGAGACACGGTCTCATGCACCTCTTTTAGCAGTCCGTCCCTCTCCAGATCAGCCAGAAATCCCCGAAAGCTCATGCTTACGCCTCTTGGCCTATCGTCTTAAAGCTCTTTTCCATTCATAATAGAAGCACGGCGATCAGGCCGGAAAGAAAGACCCCGTCGAAGGTTCCTGCCCCTCCGATGCTGGCGACAGGTGCCCCCAGATCCCGGATCTTGTTAAGGTTCAGCACGTCCGCTCCGATCAGCGTCCCTAAAGTGCCGCCCACATAGGCGATGAGAAAGATGAGATCATGCTGCGCTCCCCCGGCATAGACGAGCAGCATCGCCGCCAGAGCCGCACTGAGGGGGGGAAGGAGAGCAGGAGTGACTATCCCCAGACCCTTTACGGGCCTGGCTACGCGGTTGGTCAGGACGGCCACAAAAGCGATGGCGACAAGGGCGTAACTCAGAGACTGGGGGAACCGATAGATCAGAGCCATGGAGATCAGGGATGGTATCACCGCTCCGCCCACATTGACGGCCAGCAGGGTCTGGCAGCTCACGACATCCACCACAGGCACCCGGTAAACCATGCCGAAGGCCCGGACGTACCGCTCCCGGACCAGGGGAGTGCTGCACTCCAGGTTGGTCACAGGTATGTTTATGCTGCTGCCTAAGAGGGAGGCAAGCAGCACAATTAGAGCCTGGCTCCAGGAGAAGCCGATCTTGGTGAAGGCTGTCCTGGCCAGATCCAGGAATAGAAAGCCGACCACGGCAAAGAGCAGGAATGCAAATAAGAGCATGACAAGCATGCCCACCGGGCTATAGACCAGGCGATTATCCATGAAGGCTCATTCTTTTCTCCGTGTATAAATTTTTTTTATTGCGGCAAAAGAGATTAGTAATGGGTGTGCCAAGTCGTAACGCATGAAAGAGAAGTGGCTCATGGCCCAGGGACCTTGGGAGGAGATCAAGCCCAGGATCACCACCGCTCTCGAGTCGGGCTTCGACTGCGTGCTTGTGGACAGAGAGAACATCGAGCGCGTGCGGGAACTGGGCAAGATAAAGCTGGCCTGCTTTGGCACCCAGAAGGGGACTGAGGATATTCTGGTCATCGGCAAGGGCGGCGAAGGCGATGGAACGCTGCCTCTGCCTAAAGACCGGAAAAGCTCCCAGGACGCATCTCTCGCAAAGGCCGTTTGCGGGGTAAAGGCTGCCTATGTGGTCATTGCCAACAAGAAGTACGAGGAGTTCGCAGTGGAGGTGGGCCGGCTAGTAGACTATCTCATTGTCATAGGCACGGACTGGAAGGTCATTCCCCTGGAGAATATGATTGCCGGGCTACAGGGCGCACCGGTTAAGATCATCAGCGGCGTCAAAACGGCAGAGGAGGCACGTCTGGCCCTGGCCACACTGGAAAAGGGGTCGGATGGAGTACTGCTGGACAGCCCCGATCCATCCGAGATCAAGAGGGTGATGGAAGCGGTCGATCAGTCCGAAAAAGCCAGGCTGGAGCTTATCTCCGCCAAGGTCACCCGGGTCCTGCCGGTGGGCATGGGCGATCGGGTCTGCGTGGACACCGCCAGCATGATGTCTTTTGGCGAGGGCATGCTCATCGGCTCCCAGGCCAGGGGATTCTTCCTGGTGCACAGCGAGTCTGAGGACAGCCCCTACGTGGCAGCGCGGCCTTTCCGGGTCAACGCCGGAGCAGTGCACGCTTACATCCGGGTGGGAGATAAGACGCGCTATCTCTCCGAGCTGAAATCAGGAGACGAGGTGACCATCGTCAGCAAAGACGGCCTGGCACGAAGCGCCATCGTGGGGCGGTCCAAGATCGAGAAGAGGCCCATGATGCTCATCGAGGCCGAGGCCGGCGGCCAGAGGATAAGCACTCTGCTGCAAAATGCCGAGACCATAAAGCTTGTCGGATCGGACGGGATGCCAAGGCCGGTCACCGATATCAAAGCCGGGGACGAGGTGCTGGTGCATCTGGAGGAGAGCGCCCGCCATTTCGGCATGAAGATCGAGGAGAGCATTGTGGAGAAATAATCCTGATCGAGATAGCAGGCATATGAATTACAGATCACGCATAGTAGCCGTCCTGGGAAGAGACGCGGAAAGGGCAGTTTTGGCTGCAGATGGCGCGGATATGATAGAGCTGCGACTGGACCTGCTCTCTGGAGGCGATCCCCTGGAAACCTTGAAGGCCGTCCGGAAGGCTACCGCCAGGCCGGTCATAGCCACGGCTCGCCTCAAGTCGGAAGGCGGAATGTTTCAGGGCAGCGAAGACGAGAGGATCGATCTCCTCATCCGCTGTGCGCATTATGCCGATTACGTGGACATTGAGCTGCTGGCGGATCAGAGAGATGAGGCTATGGCAGCCATCAACAAACCTATGATAGTGTCCTATCACGACTTTCAGGGGATGCCGCAGATTGGGGAGATGTCGCGCATCTATAGAGAAATGAAGAAGACAGAAGCTGCCATTGCCAAGATCGCAGTTACCCCTCAGATCCTCCAGGATAATTTGAGGATCTTGCAGTTCTTGCTGGATGCGGATACGCCCCTTTGCATGATCGCCATGGGACGACTGGGAAGACATCTTCGCGCTGTGGCACCCATCTACGGCTCGGCCCTTACCTACGGCTTTGTCACAGAGAGCACGGCTCCCGGGCAGATGAGCCTGGCCGAGCTTTGTCTGGCGAGAAAGCTGCTGGGAGATGAGATCTATATATAATTATTCTTTAAAAGTTTTTTAATCGGTTGAACAAATTTGCATAAGATTTAATTACCTTACGAATAATCAGTATTTATGCAATTGACTGTGGATGTAGGTGGCAGGCCCGGTCTGGATTGCGGGGGTTTTTGCAGCTTCTGTTATTATAAAGGAGTCGGGAAAGTTGAACCATCGGGCTGCAGGAGGTGCAAACCCTATAAGAAAGGGTGCGATTACTGCTCAAGAGAGGTAATTGAGATCGAACCGGGCTATAAGTCCATGGATCAATTGATCTTTGAGCTGTCCCAGAAGAGCATCTCTTCCACGCCTGATATGATCATCATCAAGGGAAACGGCGACATAAGCTGCTACCCCCATCTTCTCGATCTGGTGAGAAATGTAAGCGACGGCCGCGTGCCCATCTTCCTGGATTACACCAGCGGAAAAGGATTTACCAGAGAAGATGATGCAGATCTTCTGATCGATGCCGGCGTGCGAAAGATCAGCTTCTCCATCTTCTCCACCAATCCGGATCTTCGCCGCAAATATGTAAATGATAAGCATCCTGAGATGGTGCTCAGCAATTTTCGGACTTTTTGCGAGAGAAGCGAAGTTTATGCCATGATCGTCCTCATTCCTGGAGCAAACGACGGCCTGGAGCTGGAGAAGACCTGCCGGGACTTGCAGGAGATGGGTGCCAGGGGCCTCATGCTCATGTCGTTCGCCAACTCCAAAGAGCAGGGGCTCATCTTCGGCAATGAGCCCATAATGCCGGAGGTAACTCCCTACAGCGTGGCGGATATTCGCAGCATCGCTACGAAGATCAGCGAGAGCTATGATATGAGGGTTATCGGCACTCCGCTCTGGGATCCCCTCACAGGAGCGCCCTTTGCCCTGGCCCATCATAAGGAGGAGCTGAAGAGGCTTCCGGCCATAGAGAGAAGCGCAACCATCATCACCAGCTCCGTAGCCTATCCCCTGCTATCATCGATCTTCCGGGAACTGGGTGACGAGGTAAATGTTGTGTCCACAGGAAAGGAGATAGGCAATCTGATCACCCTGGAGGACTTTGAGAGGCTGGGGCTGAAGAGCGTCAAAGATAGAGTGATCATCCCCGGCATGGCGCTGGCTCACGACAGAGACATTCACAGAGCCTTACGAAGGGACGGCAAGAATAGGTTGGTCTTCCGAGGACCTGATGAACTGACCGTCGTATCGGAGCGCAGCATCTACCTGAGCCAAAGCCAAGTGCTGGAATGGGAGATCGAGGCCTTTTCGGGCTTGATTATGCAGATCAACGAGCTCGGGTCCCAGATCCCTGAGTTTGCTGTCGTTAAAAAAAATCCATTCTTGGAAGGCCAGTTATCCGGCGAGAAGGTCCATTCCCTGATTGCCGGCCAGGAAAGATCCCGGGCAGGCGAAAAGGAGAAGATAAAGCTGACGGCTTAGTCGTTTTCATCACCGACGATTACTTTTATCTCACCCTCTGCAAGTAAGATCGAGGATGACTGCAATGAGTGAGTACAAAGAGCTGGTGGTAACTAAGGAAGATTACCTGGATTTTTTGGCCCAGCGCCTGCGCCTGAGGGGCTCCTGCCAGCAAGAGATTGAAAACGTGAGCTTTCCCTTCCTCTTCGCCTCGGGAAGCGAGCTGCTCAGAACCTACATCCTGGGCACCTCGGAGTTCACCACCACCTTGCCGGACCGATACAGGCTCCCGGACAGAGGCTACATCTGGTATCTCTTCTCTCAGTCCGTAAAGGAGATTCAAATCATGCCCGATAAGATAGTAATTAAATATGAGCTGCAGGATGAGTACAGAAAGCCTTTCAAGCAATTCTACATCTAGAATCTTGGTTATCTCCGTCAATGGCTCCTGCTGCCGGCCGACCAGCTTCCGGTCAGCCGTCCCTGCAGGGCGAGCCTGCCCAGGCATGCCTCCACGTCCGCAGCCAGAGGGGCGGGCCTCGCTCCGGCCAGGGGCGTTCCCGGCAGGGGGGTGAAGCGGTGCGCCCGCACCTTGCCGCCTTTAGCGACAATCCATCTCACCAGATCGAGGGTCATGCGCTGATCCTGCTCCGACTCCATGGGAAGGCCGAAGATCAGGTCCACCTGGGGAGTGAGGGCATGTTCCAGGGCCAGTTCGCATGCCGCCTCGATCTCATTTCGCCCGTGCCCCCTGCCGATGCTGCGCAGGACGGAAGGGCTGCCGGACTGCCCTCCCAGGCTGATGGATTTATTGGCGCAGTACCGGCCGATAAGCTCCAGTGCGGCCGGGGAGACGAACTCCGGCCTGACCTCGGAGGGGAATGTGCCGAAGTAGATGGGCTTCTTCTGCCCGGCTAAGGCCTTCAGCAGCGCCTCGATCTTCTCCAGCCGGGGCCTTCGTCCGTCTGAGCCGTAGGCCAGGGAGTTGGGGGATGTGAAGCGGATATCCTTGTGGCGGCGGGCGTATTTGGCGATGACGTCAATGGACCTGTGGCGCATGCAGCTTCCGAAGAGGCGGGGCGTCTGGCAGTAGGTGCAGCCCCAGGGGCAGCCGCGCGAGATCTCGATGGGAGAGAGGATCCTGGAGAAGGGAGGATAAGAGTCCAGGTCCACGGGAGGCCTTTTTCCCGTGAATATGATTTGGCCCTGCTGCCGGTAGGCTATGCCCCTGACGGCAGACGGGTCGCTGCCCTCCTCTATTGCCTCTATCAGCTCCGGCAGCGTCTCCTCTCCCTCGCCTATCACCACGAAGTCGAAGTGCTCCAGGACCTCTTCGGGTAGAGCGGAGGGATGAGGTCCGCCGGCGATGTAGACGGCATCGACTGCCCTCCCGCAGCGGGCCCGGTCCACCTCGGCGTAGACCTCCTCGGCCTGAAGAGTGGCAAAGCTGTAGAGCATGATGCCGTCCTTCGGCCCCCGGGCCAGGCCGGCCTCAACCAGAGGCAGCAGGGCGGCAATGCTGTAGGAGTTCTTGGGGCTGTAGCGAAACCATTTTGGCAGGCTGGTCAAAGATGCATCTTCCTGGGGAGTGGGAGGAGATTCCTCGCTATTTTAGGCATGCGGCTTTTATCCATAATTGTGAAGTGGATGATATTATGGCGAGTGCATACTGCAATCAGGGATCTAATAGATATCGCCCCTTTTATCAAGCTTCAGAACAAGAATCATTTGGCTTTCCTCATCTATTTCATAAATAAGCCTGTACTCGCCAAGTCTTACCCTGAATCTGAGTTGATGGCCTTTGCACTTTTTAATGTCAAAATTGGTCGATGAAATATCTATGATTTTGATTCTTGATGGATATGGATTCTCGCTCAGGCGATCGATTAGTTTCCCGATTTTTTCTTGATGGGCGCGAGGAAGTGATATTAGAATAGAACTGATATCTTTGTTTAAGAGAATATGATAGCTCATAGACCAAGTTCTGC
>CAWJQJ010000010.1:0-174928 GCA_963844955.1 Methanotrichaceae archaeon
GTATTTTCAAGCCCTCGGCTCCAGCCTCCTTCGCACCGATTCCGCATGCGCCTTCAGCCCTTCCGCCTCGGCCAGAGTGGTAATAGTATCTTCCAGTCCCAGCAGGCCGTCGTCGGTTATCATCTGCACGGAGATCTTCTTGGTGAAGTGGTCCACATTCAGTCCCGAGAAGGTCCGGGCGTAGCCGGAGGTGGGAAGCACGTGATTGGTGCCGCTGGCATAGTCGCCTGCCGCCACCGGCGTGAACTTTCCCAGGAACACGCTGCCCGCATTGCGTACGGATCGGAGGACTCCCATGGGATCCTTGGTGATGATCTCCAGATGTTCAGGCGCGAAGGCATTGCAAAAGTCCAGAGCCTCATCCATGTCGCCGGCCACGAGAACGGCGCTGTGGCTCAGGCTCTCCTGCACAATCTCCGCGCGCGCTGCGCCTGCCGCCTGAATATTCAGCTCCTCAACAACGGCGCTGGCCAGAAGGTCGTCCAGGGCAACCAGCACGGATATGGACCTGGGATCATGCTCCCCCTGGGCGATCATGTCGGAGGCGATCACTCCCGGGTCCGCAGTCCTGTCCGCCAGGATGAGGACCTCGCTCGGGCCTGCCGGAAAGTCGATCTCCACGCTGCCCCTGATGAGCATCTTGGCGGCTGTGACGTAAATATTGCCCGGCCCCACGATCTTCTGCACCCGCTCTATCGACTCGGTTCCAAGGCCCATGGCAGCGATGGCCTGGGCACCGCCCAGCTTGTATATCTCATCAGCGCCGGCCATATCGGCAGCCGCGAGGGTGAGGGGATTTATGGAACCGTCGGACCGGGGAGGAGTGCATACAACTATCCTGGAGACCTCGGCCACCTTGGCGGGAATAACGTTCATTAAAGCCGAGCTGGGGTAAGAGGCTCTGCCTCCGGGAACATAGGCCCCTACCGATTCAAGGGGCACTACCTTCTGGCCCACAGAGACGCCGGGAGCAACCTCGGTCATCCATAATTCATGCTCCTTCTGCTGGTTATGAAACTGGAAGATGTTGTCTGCCGCATTGGCCAGGGCTTCCATCAGCCTTTCTTCCACCTGGTCATAAGAGGCATCAATCTCTTCCTGGCTGACGCGTAGCTCATCCAGCCGGGCTCCCTCAAACTTCTCGGTGTACTTGAAGAGAGCCTCATCACCCTTGCCCCCAACCTCCATGACGATCTCATTTACCGCGGGAAGCACATCGGAAATGCCCACATCTCGGGAGAGAAGGGATCGCAGATCCTCATCCAATAGATCACTCAGCATTTTTGTTATCATCGTCATCTCCTCCAAATAGCCTGTAATTAACTCTGAATATCCTGCCTGCCAGCTTCATCTCAGACGGAATTGCTCCGGCCTCGCTGCATTCTGTAAAGAGACATGACGCGCTCCAGGCTGTCCGCCTCCTCCAGAGACTTGTCGTCTCTTACGGTGACCAATCTTGGAAAGCGCAGTGCGTACCCTGAGGAGTAGTTGGGGCTCTGCTGTATCTCCTCGTAGGCCACCTCGAAGATCACGGCAGGCTTGATCTCCACCTCCATGCCCTTCTCCAGCAGCACCAGTTCCCGGAACATCTCAGTGAGTTCGGCAAGAGACTCATCGGTAAGTCCCGTGGCCACCCAGCCTACATCCAGAAGCTTGCCGGTCGCCTCATCCAGGCAGGCCAGCCGGTAGGAGCCCAGGAAGCTGGCCCTGCGGCCCTCGCCCCATTTCGCTCCTATCACCACCAGGTCCAGTGTCTCCATCACCGGCTTGATCTTCAGCCAGTTCTTTCCTCTCTTTCCCGGAGCATAGACTGAGGCGGGATTCTTCAAAATCAGCCCCTCGTGGCCGGCCTCCAGTGCCTGGCGGTAGATCTCCTCTGCCTGGCCGGCACTGCTGGTGAGGATCTGATCGGCCAGCAGGGCAGGATCTGAGATCTTCTCCAGCAGAGCTCTTCTCTCCCGGAGGGGCAGATCGATCACGCTCCTGCCGTCCAGATAGATCAGATCGAACAGGAAAAGACGCAGGGGAATTTCGGCTGCGAGCTTTTCCACATTGTATTTCCTGCGAAACCGCTTCAAGATCTGCTGGAAGGCCATGGGCCGGCCGTCTTTGCCAAATGCCACCGCCTCTCCATCCAGTATGGCGCTCTCTGCGGATATTTGCCTGGCAGCCTGCACGATCTCAGGCAAAGATGCCGTCACATTCTCCAGGCGGCGGGAGAAGACGCGCACCTTCTCCCCGTCTTTGTGAATCTGCACTCGAGCCCCGTCGTACTTCCACTCAATCGCAGCGGTGCCGCTCTCTCCTATTGCCGCCGCAATGCTCTCCCCAAGCTGGGCCAGCATCATCTTGATGGGATGATTGATCATGACGCTCAACTCCGAGAGAGTGCCGCGCCTGGCGCTGACCGCCACCAGGCCCATGTCGTTGGTGAGGTTATAGCCCCGCTCCACGCTCGCAGCGTCTGCTCCCTTCCCGGCAAAAGCCCGGGCAACGGCGTCCCTTACCCCTCCTTCGCCCACCCCGATCCTCATGTCCTCAATAGCCAGCCGTGCGATATAGAGCGCCTCCAGGGGTCCGGCCTGGCTGAATAGGAATTGCAGGTTCTTGATCTTGCTGTCCTGGCTCCTCTTGCCTGAGGCGCGTGCTATGGCCAGAAACCTCTCATAGACATCCGTGATGGATAGCGCCTCGCTGTCCTGGAAGGCGGCAAAGCCCAGCGGCCTTCTCTTCTCCACAATGCCGGCCGCAACCAGGCCCGGATCTCCTGTGGTGCGCAGCATATCTGAGATCTGCCCGGCCGGGCAGCCGCAGGCCCGTGCCAGTGCCTCGTAGAGAATGCTGGGGCCGACACCCAGATCCAGGTCAAGCCCCGGAGAAAAAACGGTGCCCATGACGAAGCAGGAGGCTATGGAAAGCTCAGCCTCGTCCAGGCCCGCCAGGAATGCCGCGACCAGGTCTATCTTCTCCAGGGAGCCGGATACTGCCTCTACCTGTGCGCACAGCTGTGCGAGGGCAAGAAAGCTTGTCATGCTTTAGAATTTGGCATCGACGCTTTTCGTCCGGTAGATGCTGACGATGTCCGTCAGAATGGCGGAAGCCGTCTCAATGGAGCCCGCCCCCAGGCCGGAGACGGTTATGGTTCCCGAGAGATCGGTATAGATGGCTGCGGAGTTGAGGGTCCCCGCCACGGCGATGGGACTGTGCAAAGGCACCAGGGTGGGCCGCACGGTCAGAGCCGGCACGTCTCCGATGAGCTTGATGGCATAGCCGCGCTTCTTGGCCAGGGCCAGAGCCTCGGGAGTGACGCCGGTGATGCCCGTGACATCAACATCGCTGTACTTGATGTTCATGTTGAAGAGCGAATTGGCCAGTATGACCACCTTTCCGGCGGTGTCCACGCCCTCCACATCATAGCTGGGGTCGGCCTCGGCTATCCCCAAATCCTGGGCCTCGCTCAGAGCATGGGTGTAGGGTATGCCCTCTTCAGTCATGCGGGTGAGAATGTAATTGCAGGTGCCGTTGAATATGCCGCGAATCCCCAGAATGGTATTGCCAACCAGCGTGCTCTCCACCAGGCTGATGAGTGGCATGGTGCCGCCTACTGTGGCCTCGAACTTCATCATTACGCCATTGTCCTCAGCCATCTTCTTTAAGCGGCTGTAGGAGACCACCAGAGGGCCTTTGTTGGAGGTCACAACGTGCTTGCCGCTGGCCAGAGCAGCTTCCATATGCCCGAGGCCCGGCTGGCCGTGTACGATGTTGGTGGGAGTGACCTCTATCATCAGGTCTGAGTCGATGGCCTCGATGGCCTCTTTGCCCTTCATGCTGGAGGTGGCAATGTTGGCCAGGGTCCTCTCGCCCAGGATCTTGTCCGAGTCCACGCCGTCTTCCGAGACTATCGTGCCGGTGTGATCGCTGACGCTTATCAATAGCAGATTCAGGCCCATATCCCTGAGAATTTTCTTCTTGCGATTCAGGACATCGACCACGCCGTGGCCGACGATGCCGTAGCCCACCAGGGATACTTTGACGTCTCTCATGCTCAAACCGCCTCCGTTTCTATGGGCTCGATGACAAGCAGCTTCTTCTCGATGCCAACTTCGCGCAGGAGGGCCAGAGCTTTCTGGATTTCGGCCTTGCCGGTGGCCTGGATCTTGAGAAAGGCGGATGAAGGCTCGTCCACACCGGTCATGGTCAGTGCTAGGTCCATGACCTCGGCAAAGCCGGTGGAGTCGATGCGGTTGATGGTGTCTCCCAGGTCGCTGTCCAGCACATGTCCCACCAGAACAACCGATACGGCCTCAATGAAGCGGTCCTCGCCCGCCCGCACCACGGATATGCCGCTCTCCTTGAGTTGAGCCTTAACGGTATCGATCTTGGAGCGGTCCATTTCGACGACGAAGCGAACCGGGATCATGCCGCGGGGCGTCTTTCTGTCCCTATGGTGAACCACACTGATGATGTTGGCCTTGTTATCCTTAAAGGGCTGCAAGGCCAGTAGAAGCTGTCCGGGTATATCCTGAAGCTCTAAATCCATGGCAAGTCGCATAGCATTCCTCATAATTTGCTGAACGTGTGCTTCCGTAGTATTTTCAAGCCCTCGGCTCCAGCCTCCTTCGCACCGATTCCGCATGCGCCTTCAGCCCTTCCGCCTCGGCCAGAGTGGTAATAGTATCTTCCAGGCCCAGCAGGCCGTCGTCGGTTATCATCTGCACGGAGATCTTCTTGGTGAAGTGGTCCACATTCAGTCCCGAGAAGGTCCGGGCGTAGCCGGAGGTGGGAAGCACGTGATTGGTGCCGCTGGCATAGTCGCCTGCCGCCACGGGCGTGAACTTTCCCAGGAACACGCTGCCCGCATTGCGTACGGATCGGAGGACTCCCATGGGATCATTGGTGATGATCTCCAGATGTTCAGGCGCGAAGGCATTGCAAAAGTCCAGAGCCTCATCCATGTCGCCGGCCACGAGAACGGCGCTGTGGCTCAGGCTCTCCTGCACAATCTCCGCGCGCGCTGCGCCTGCCGCCTGAATATTCAGCTCCTCAACAACGGCGCTGGCCAGAAGATCGTCCAGGGCAACCAGCACGGATATGGACCTGGGATCATGCTCCCCCTGGGCGATCATGTCGGAGGCGATCACTCCCGGGTCCGCAGTCCTGTCCGCCAGGATGAGGACCTCGCTCGGGCCTGCCGGAAAGTCGATCTCCACGCTGCCCCTGATGAGCATCTTGGCGGCAGTGACGTAAATATTGCCCGGCCCCACGATCTTCTGCACCCGCTCTATCGACTCGGTTCCAAGGCCCATGGCAGCGATGGCCTGGGCACCGCCCAGCTTGTATATCTCATCAGCGCCGGCCATATCGGCAGCCGCGAGGGTGAGGGGATTTATGGAACCGTCGGACCGGGGAGGAGTGCATACAACTATCCTGGAGACCTCGGCCACCTTGGCGGGAATAACGTTCATTAAAGCCGAGCTGGGATAAGAGGCTCTGCCTCCGGGAACATAGGCCCCTACCGATTCAAGGGGCACTACCTTCTGGCCCACAGAGACGCCGGGAGCAACCTCGGTCATCCATAATTCATGCTCCTTCTGCTGGTTATGAAACTGGAAGATGTTGTCTGCCGCATTGGCCAGGGCTTCCATCAGCCTTTCTTCCACCTGGTCATAAGAGGCATCAATCTCTTCCTGGCTGACGCGTAGCTCATCCAGCCGGGCTCCCTCAAACTTCTCGGTGTACTTGAAGAGAGCCTCATCTCCCTTGCCCCCAACCTCCATGACGATCTCATTTACCGCGGGAAGCACATCGGAAATGCCCACATCTCGGGAGAGAAGGGATCGCAGATCCTCATCCAATAGATCACTCAGCATTTTTGTTATCATCGTCATCTCCTCCAAATAGCCTGTAATTAACTCTGAATAACTCTGAATATCCTGCCTGCCAGCTTTATCTCAGACGGAATTGCTCCGGCCTCGCTGCATTCTGTAAAGCGACATGACGCGCTCCAGGCTGTCCGCCTCCTCCAGAGACTTGTCGTCCCTCACCGTAACCAGTCTCGGAAAGCGCAGTGCATACCCTGAGGAGTAGTTGGGGCTCTGCTGTATCTCCTCGTAGGCCACCTCGAAGATCACGGCAGGCTTGATCTCCACCTCCATGCCCTTCTCCAGCAGCACCAGTTCCCGGAACATCTCAGTGAGTTCCGCAAGAGACTCATCGGTAAGTCCCGTGGCCACCCAGCCTACATCCAGAAGCTTGCCGGTCGCCTCATCCAGGCAGGCCAGCCGGTAGGAGCCCAGGAAACTGGCTCTGCGGCCCTCGCCCCATTTCGCTCCTATTACCACCAGGTCCAGCGTCTCCATCACCGGCTTGATCTTCAGCCAGTTCTTTCCTCTCTTTCCCGGAGCATAGACTGAGGCGGGATTCTTCAAAATCAGCCCCTCGTGGCCGGCCTCCAGTGCCTGGCGGTAGATCTCCTCTGCCTGGCCGGCACTGCTGGTGAGGATCTGATCGGCCAGCAGGGCAGGATCTGAGATCTTCTCCAGCAGAGCTCTTCTCTCCCGGAGGGGCAGATCGATCACGCTCCTGCCGTCCAGATAGATCAGATCGAACAGGAAAAGCCGCAGGGGAATTTGGGCGGCGAGCTTTTCCACATTGTATTTCCTGCGAAACCGCTTCAAGATCTGCTGGAAGGCCATGGGCCGGCCGTCTTTGCCAAATGCCACCGCCTCTCCATCCAGTATGGCGCTCTTTGCGGATATTTGCCTGGCAGCCTGCACGATCTCAGGCAAAGATGCCGTCACATTCTCCAGGCGGCGGGAGAAGACGCGCACCTTCTCCCCGTCTTTATGAATCTGCACTCGAGCCCCGTCGTACTTCCACTCAATCGCAGCGGTGCCACTCTCTCCTATTGCCGCCGCAATGCTCTCCCCAAGCTGGGCCAGCATCATCTTGATGGGATGATTGATCATGACGCTCAACTCCGAGAGAGTGCCGCGCCTGGCGCTGACCGCCACCAGGCCCATATCGTTGGTGAGGTTATAGCCCCGCTCCACGCTCGCAGCGTCTGCTCCCTTCCCGGCAAAAGCCCGGGCAACGGCGTCCCGCACCCCTCCTTCGCCCACCCCGATCCTCATGTCCTCAATAGCCAGCCGTGCGATATAGAGCGCCTCCAGGGGGCCGGCCTGGCTGAATAGGAATTGCAGGTTCTTGATCTTGCTGTCCTGGCTCCTCTTGCCTGAGGCGCGGGCAATGGCTAAAAACCTCTCATAGACATCCGTGATGGATAGCGCCTCGCTTTCCTGGAAGGCGGCAAAGCCCAGCGGCCTTCTCTTCTCCACAATGCCGGCTGCAACCAGGCCCGGATCTCCGGTGGTGCGCAGCATATCTGAGATCTGCCCGGCCGGGCAGCCGCAGGCCCGCGCCAGTGCCTCGTAGAGAATGCTGGGGCCTACTCCCAGATCCAGGTCAAGCCCCGGAGAAAAGACGGTGCCCATGACGAAGCAGGAGGCTATGGAGAGCTCAGCCTCGTCCAGGCCCGCCAGGAATGCCGCGACCAGGTCTATCTTCTCCAGGGAGCCGGATACTGCCTCCACCGTTGCGCACAGCTGTGCGAAGGCAAGAAAGCTTGTCATGCTTTAGAATTTGGCATCGACGCTTTTCGTCCTGTAGATGCTGACGATGTCCGTCAGAATGGCGGAAGCCGTCTCAATGGAGCCCGCCCCCAGGCCGGAGACGGTTATGGTTCCCGAGAGATCGGTATAGATGGCTGCGGAGTTGAGGGTTCCCGCCACGGCGATGGGACTGTGCAAAGGCACCAGGGTGGGCCGCACCGTCAGAGCCGGCACGTCTCCGATGAGCTTGATGGCATAGCCGCGCTTCTTGGCCAGGGCCAGAGCCTCGGGAGTGACGCCGGTGATGCCTGTGACATCAACATCGCTGTACTTGATGTTCATGTTGAAGAGCGAATTGGCCAGTATGACCACCTTTCCGGCGGTGTCCACGCCCTCCACATCATAGCTGGGGTCGGCCTCGGCTATCCCCAAGTCCTGCGCCTCGCTCAGAGCATGGGTGTAGGGTATGCCCTCTTCAGTCATGCGGGTGAGAATGTAATTGCAGGTGCCGTTGAATATGCCGCGAATCCCCAGAATGGTGTTGCCAACCAGCGTGCGCTCCACCAGGCTGATGAGCGGCATGGTGCCGCCTACTGTGGCCTCGAACTTCATCATTACGCCATTGTCCTCAGCCATCTTCTTCAAGCGGCTGTAGGAGACCACCAGAGGGCCTTTGTTGGAGGTCACGACGTGCTTGCCGCTGGCCAGAGCCGCTTCCATATGCCCGAGGCCAGGCTGGCCGTGTACGATGTTGGTGGGAGTGACCTCTATCATCAGGTCTGAGTCGATGGCCTCGATGGCCTCTTTGCCCTTCATGCTGGAGGTGGCAACGTTGGCCAGGGTCCTCTCGCCCAGGATCTTGTCCGCGTCCACGCCGTCTTCCGAGACTATCGTGCCGGTGTGATCGCTGACGCTGATCAATAGCAGGTTCAGGCCCATATCCCTGAGAATTTCCTTCTTGCGATTCAGGACATCGACCACGCCGTGGCCGACGATGCCGTAGCCCACCAGGGATACTTTGACGTCTCTCATGCTCAAACCGCCTCCGTCTCTATGGGCTCGATGACAAGCAGCTTCTTCTCGATGCCAACTTCGCGCAGGACGGCCAGAGCTTTCTGGATCTCGGCCTTGCCGGTGGCCTGGATCTTGAGAAAGGCAGATGAAGGCTCGTCCACACCGGTCATGGTCAGTGCCAGGTCCATGACCTCGGCAAAGCCGGTGGAGTCGATGCGGTTGATGGTGTCTCCCAGGTCGCTGTCCAGCACATGGCCCACCAGAACAACCGATACGGCCTCAATGAAGCGGTCCTCGCCCGCCCGCACCACGGAGATGCCGCTCTCCTTGAGCTGAGCCTTAACGGTATCGATCTTGGAGCGGTCCATTTCGACGACGAAGCGAACCGGGATCATGCCGCGGGGTGTCTTTCTGTCCCTGTGGTGAACCACACTGATGATGTTGGCCTTGTTATCCTTAAAGGGCTGCAAGGCCAGTAGAAGCTGTCCGGGTATATCCTGTAGCTCTAAATCCATGGCAAGTCGCATAGCATTCCTCATAATTTGCTGGACGTGTGCTTCGCCTGATGGCAAATAAACCTTGTGTATTCACTTTCACCCTGCATGGAATAAATCCATATAGAAAAAACGCCCTGAAGCATAGTACATGCAGAAATTGACCGCCTATGTTTCGGGGAGGGTTCAAAAGTCCGGCTACAGATCCAAGGTCGTCACAATCGCCAGAGTTCTTGGAATATGTGGCATCGTCAAGAACCTTGCCGACGGCAGGGTAAAGATCAATCGCTGAAGGCGAAGAGAGCGACCTGGAAAGGTTTGCCAAAGCTCTGCGTGTGTCCATGCACCGGGCACAAGGCGCTTTCCTCTCCCTAGCTATTCAGAAGGATTAATTTTATGAGAGCTCCTTATCAATTCCGTCCCATTCGCCCAGCAAGTTGACGGCATATAAAAATGCCGATGGCTTTATCTCCTCATCCTCAGGCATTCTCGCAAGCCCCAACCGGCGCGCCAGAAGTGCCGCCCTCTCCCGTCCGAAGTAGATCTCCATGCCTTTCAGGCGGAGGAGAAGGCGGAATAGCTCCGCCTCGGGCCGCGCGATAGGAAAAGAGACGCTTAAGCTCTTCTTTTGCCTCAGAATCCTCTTCCAGCAGCCGGGCAAAATCCGCTATCCTGGCCCTCAGCTCCACGTCGGCAGGGCACTTTGGAAAGGTGGACAGCTTCTGCTGTTCCTCGCATATGAGCAGGTTCATCTTGGAGAGGTAGAAAACAGCTGTACAAACCTGCGGCTTGACGGATTGGATGCGGCAGCCGGGAAGAGCGGAATCGAAGAATGGACAGGGCATGCCCTGCACTTTTTTCATCATCCGGGCGTTTCCGACATTTTCGCCCTTCAGCTCATGGGGTCTTGTATAGTCCATCATGAACCTTTTCAGGGAGAGGCCGAGATGGCTGGCGATCCGGCGGCAGTCCTCGCATGGAGACGGCTATGGTCTTCTCCTCCCGGCAGCAACGGCCGCATCTTTTGCATTCAGCGAGCAGGTGCAGGGCGGCATTTGCCAGGAAGTAGGGCTCAAATTCGGGGGAGATCAGCTCATCCATCTCCTCGGTGACTTTTTTCCGGTTTTTCAGTCCGCCCTCCGGCACAACCTTTTCAGGGCCTGCACGCCGCCAATTCCGCGTTCTATTTCATCTCTCAATGCTCGATCGTCTTCTTCAGCATTCGATCCAATCGACTGTTATCTTCTCTCCGATTTCAATGAGCGCCCCAAACCCCTGCCGCAGCTCTCCTACATTGACGACCCTGGTGGAGCCGATGCGGCATTGCCCCCGAGCCTCGTGAATATGCCCGCAGAGCAAAAGATGGGGCTGATATTCTTCTATGAAGCGGCGCAGGCTGACCGATCCCGAGCTTTCCCCGTTGTAAAGGGTATCCTGTGCCCCCCGGGGCGGCTGGTGCACAACTGCTATCCTGATTCTTGCGTCAGATATATCCTGATGAGACCTGGCCAGGGTTTCATAAACGTCTTCATCTCGATGATAATAGCGAGCAGGGTCTCCTAGCCGCCTGGGATCTTTCGCCACCATTCCTCCCATGCCCAGAAATCCGAGGTCTGCGAATCGAAACGAGGTGCGATGCAGCATGCGAAGGCCGGCTTCATTCCAGAGATCGGGCACGACATCCCTGTGGTCCATATTTCCGGGAACGATGAGCACAGGCAGCCCCAGGCCGGCCAGGGCAAGAGCGGCAGGCTGAGACGTTTCCTTGCTGCCGGCATTGTGCAGGTCTCCGCAAAATACGATCAGATCGGCATCAATTTGTCTGAGCGGCTCGAGCCTTTCAATGCGGTCATGCAGATCCGCCAGCCCTAAAATTCGGAAAGGTTTCTTTGCTTCTGCCATAGTCCTTCCAGGCACTTTTAGGCGTCAGGATGATATAAATAGAATACCAAGGAGGCCCTCATTGCATGATAATGAGGGATGAGACGAGAGATAGGACAAGAGGAATAGAAATGAAAATCTCAACATTACTGCTGGTTGGTACGGCATTTCTGTTAGCCATGGCCGCGCTGGCTTTATCCGCATCCGCCGAATGTGCATCCTGCGCGAAAGAAGGTGACTGGAGCCAGAGCGCCAGCGCTTTCCTGGAAGGCAAGCCCATAAGCGAGGAGCCCATAGAGTTCGGGCCCAAGGCCGTGAGAAAGACAGAGTCCCAGTTCGAGAAGCCGGCCGATGACCAGTCGGCGGCAAAGAGTGTGGCCGATGCAGGTGCAAATTCTGATGCTACAGCTTCTGCCGCGAAGCTGATCCTGAAGAGCGTCAATGCTACCCCGGCTTTAGTAAACTCAAACAGCTCGGTCAGGATTGCGGCAACTTTCGCCCTGAACGGCTCGATGGAAATGGAAAACGAGACGCAAGTCCAGCTTACCGCCACCGCTTCCATCAAAGACTCGACCGGAAAAGAGGCGGCAAAGCTGAGCCTGATCAGGTCTTCAGGAAATGAGTACTACCAGGATTGGACGGCCAGTGTTCCTGCCGGCATCTACAGGGTGGATATTGCCGCTTCATCTCTGCAGGGATCGGAAAGCTTCCCTGATGCCCTGCAAATTGAGGTTGCAGGCTTGGGAAATGTCACAGAGAGCGCTCCGGCTGCCTGAAATTTCAGATGATGTCCGAGAGCATCTGCCGGCGCGGACCCTCTTGATCTCGCAGATAGAACCTGGGGCGAAGCCTTCCCCTGACCCGGACTCTGGAATAGACCAGGGTCTTATCCTTTTGCCCGGACAGTTCGGCCAGCAGCCCCTCCAGCGTCTCTTTTTCTCTTTCCGACAGCTCAATCTCCGCCTCCCGGCCGGATGTCCAGTCAAAGACAGTAGCCAGGTACTGGGTCTTGATATGCAAAAGAGTGCCTCTCTTGAGATCTTCTTCCGACCTTATTTTGCAGGCATACTCGACCGGCCCCTCAAACTCGCCGCAGGCCTCATCCGGCCGGCACAGCCCCAGATCGGAAATGCCCAGGTCCGGATAGCCTTTGCTCTGCCGCTGCAGGGCCCGGCATTTGGGGCAGTGCATCCTTAAAAACCACTCCTCAAAAATGCGCTCTTCCACATTGGCCGCCTCCGACCAGAGCTGCTTTGCCCTTTCCCGGGGGTAGCCCGCCTGTCCCAGAAATGCGGCCAGAATGGCGGCAGATCTGTGCTTGCCCTTCTCGCCGAAAGCCCCGGCGATAATGCCCTTGATGCAGGGAGGAAAGTTCGCGTGCAGCTCACTGGCCGTCCAGAGCATCTCCTCCCTCCGCTCAATGGACCGAACCGATATTGGAGTCTCCTTTCCCTCTGCGGGCAGAGGCCCGTATTTTGGTCCGTATTTTTTCGAGGGCATCTTTATGCTCTCTTGTGGCCTCCCACGAAATAAGCCTGCGTATCTTTCTCAGGCCGCGCCTGCTGGGGCGCGGGGGCTGAGCCCTTGGATGACTCGTAATCCATTCTCTCTCTGAGTATGCATGTGCTGCCCCTCAGGCCTCCCAGCGGATTTTTGGGAGTGCCCATGGAGTTCATGCAGCGGGCCATGACCGCAGCGCCCCGCGCCAGGCCGTCGTCCACAAAGACCACGTTCTTCTCCACCTCATCGTAGAGCCCCAGCTTCTCTATCTCCTGCAAAATCAGGCCGGGCTTCCCTCCGCTGATGCCTGCCCGCCCCGTCACGCCCAGGGCCGTATTCCTGGTGACGACGCCCTCCTCGATGCCGACCTCCACCAGCCGGCGGGCCATGCGGGCCGAGACGATGTCCAGTGCGCCGAAAAGGATCTTCAGGTTCCTGGATTTGTAAAGATCATCTCCAATCCTGGATAGCCTGGCAAGGTCGCTGCCGTTCACTCCCACATCGCAGCCGATGAGAACGACGTTATTCTGGGCCGCGGCCTGCGGGCAGACAGGAACCAGGCCGTATTTGGTGCGGCTGCTGGGCACTTTTTCAATTACTACCAGCTCGTCGATCTGGTCCGCGTACTGCTGCGCCTCTTTGCCGTAATCGGGCTTGGTCTTGCCGTCAAAGATGTCCAGGGTGGCGCCGGTCAGCTTGTCAACCAGGCCCGTGCCCTGCACCACGGCATCGGGAATGGCTCCGGCCAGGCCGAGCAGATTGCCGATGGTGTGGGCATAGGGAAGCTCATCGCTGGTAATCCTGCCATCCAGGGTGGTGCCGAAGTCCATGGAGAGGCAGGGATTTCTAAAGTCCACATCCGTCCAGCGGCTGCCTTCCTTTATGCCGGCGGTGGCAAGCTCTCCTTCCATCTCGTTGGCCACCACCTCCACACCTGTCGAGCCCTGAGGTGGGAAGCAGGAGGCAACGGCGCCCATGAAGATCACCCTCTCAATCATAGTATAGCGCTTGAACTTCTCCAGGATGTTGTGGATGCTCATGGCCGGGGTCATGAGCCGGGGCGGAACGCCGGCATCAAGGCACCCTTTGGCCAGGGCCTGGATGAAGGCTCCCACCTGATCGGGCGAGTCCAGCTCGGCCACCACGCCCGTGGAGCGCACCACGAAGTGCAGATCGGTCTTGATATCCAGGCGGGCCCTCTCGTGGCTCTCGATGAGGGTGTTTTTCACCAGCTCGGCAATGGACTCTCTGGTGAGAGGGGTGCCGTTGATGGTATGGGCGAATACCTCCTCCCCGGCTTTGGGCCTTCGCACGTCTCTGGTCATCTTCACGGTCTTGTTGACGATGTAGGTCTTGCCGGTGTTCATGTCCGTGGCGGTAAGAACGCATTTGGTGGTGGTGTTGCCCACCTCTACCGATGCGACGATGTAGAAGGGCCTGGTCCTCAGCTCCAGATAGTTGAAGGGCGGACTGCTGGCTATGCGGGGTGTGGGTTTGGATCTGAAGAGCCGACCGAAGTTCATGGTGAGTGGAAAAGGAGGAGGAGAGATTAAAGCTTTGGGTGCATAAAACTTCCCTGCGCGCCATTGAGATCGTCTCTTCTGCTGCAATTGTTCGATAATTCTTGATCCTACATAGCCTTTAAATAGATTCATCGCATATCAAGCCTTGATTATTTTATTGTCGCGCACCTCCTCGCAGCAGAAATTGCCCTCTGGCCGGAGAGGCAGTAATTCAGGTGGAATCAAGCATGGATCAATCGAGCACAGAAGAGCCCAAGAAGAAAAAGGAAGAATTGGACAACAAATCAGGGCGGATGGCCATATTGCAGGAGGATAAAGCAAGAGAGGCCCGCAGATGGCAGCGCAAAAGAGAGACGATAAAACGATTCGCTGGGACGAAATGATCGTAATCGTCTATATCTATTGGGAATAGAACGAGAGGGCGGCGATCCGGGGCATTATGCTGTTTTATTCTCCCTCCGCTGCCCGGATCTCCCACTACTCATAAATGTTGATTGCCCGGCTAGCTACTGCAGGCCGGAATAGGCCGAATATATTGACTTCGCTGCTCCGCGCCTTCGCGTGAAACGGACCCTGTTGAATCTCACGCGAAGCCGCGAGAAGAACGATCAGCCGCTCACAAAGGCACGTTATCCTCTCATAATCATGGATATAATTAGGCCCAGCATACCAGCTCCTAATGCAGCTATAAGGCCGCAACTTCTCGCGAACCATGATCATACAAAAGAAATATATATCAGATGTTACTATATGTTGATTGGTGAAGGGCCTTCTGTATCGATCAAGACTACGTCCCTTCTAAGATGGCCTTATCACCATTCACCCTTTAATCCTTTATCCCTTCCATGGTCACTGTGAAGACCGCCTCGCCGTCCGGCAGGTTCGGTGAGTCCACCAGCTTGGCGATGCGCTTCTCGCCCTTGGATTTGCGCATCGATTTAGATGTTTTGGCCCTGGCACCTGCTGCAGTACTCTTCACGCCACTCATCAGAAGTCAGGTTGCAGGTGAGGCGGCTACAGGCTTCGCAGACCAGATCCACTTCTATGGGCATTACTCTGGCCGTGCCATCAGAACTGGCGGTGGCAATCCAGGTACCGTCCGGGCTGAAGTCTACAGATTTCACTATGCGATCATGCTTCACTCTTTCCAGCTCCTTTCCGGTCACAGCATCCCAAACACCGGCTGTTTTGTCCTCGCTGGCGGTTGCTACTCTGGTTGCATCCGGGCTGAATATTGCGGAATACACAACGCCATCATGCTCCATTCGTACAATCTCAATCCCATTCACGGCATTCCATATCCTGGCAGTACCATCCTCACTGGCAGTGACCACCCTGGCTCCATCTGGGCTGAAGATCGCAGAATACACAGTGCCACCATGATGCAATCTTGCCAGTTCTTCTCCATTCGAGGCATTCCATATCCTGGCAGTGCCGTCCGCGCTGGCCGTGGCCACCCTGAATCCATCTGGGCTGAAGTCTACAGAATTCACCCATTTATCATGCACCAATCTTGCCAGCTCTTCTCCATTATAGGCATTCCATATCCTGGCCGTACCATCGTCACTGGCAGTGGCCACCTTGGCTCCATCTCGGCTGAAGATTGCAGAAAACACGGCGCTATCATGCACCAGTCTTGCCAGCTCTTCTCCATTCGAGGCATTCCATATCCTGGCGGTTCCATCAAAACTGGCAGTGACAACTCTTGCTCCATCTGGGCTGAAGATTGCATGAATCACAGAGCTATCATGCACCAATCTTGCCAGCTCTTCTCCATTCGAGGCATTCCATATCCTGGCTATTTTGTCAGCGCTTGCTGTGGCCAACCTGGTTCCATCCGGGCTGAAGATTGCATGAATCACAGCGCCATCATGCACCAATCTTGCCAAGCTCTTCTCCATTTGAGGCATTCCATATCCTGGCTGTTTCATCACTACTGGCCGTGGCCACCCTGGTTTCATCTAGGCTAATTTTTATGGAGTTTACCGTATTAGCGTGCTTCATCACAATACGTTCTCTTGCTGATGGAGCTTTCCAGATCATGGCTGCACTATCGCTGCCAGCAGTAGCGATCCTGTAACCATCCGGGCTAAAGGCAACCGATCTAACAGAATCGTTATGCTCCATTCTTGCTATCTCTTCCCCAGTCAGAACGTCCCAGATCCTGGCGGTACCATCTTCACTAGCAGTGGCCACCCTGGCTCCATCCGGGCTGAAGGCTACAGAATTCACACCGAGATCATGCGTCATTCTAGCCAGCTCTTCTCCATTCGAGGCATTCCATATCCTGGCTGTTTTATCCCCACTCGCTGTGGCCACCCTGTTTCCATCTGGGCTGAAGATTGCACAAAGCACCACGCTACCATGCTCCAATCTTGCCAGCTCTTCTCCATTTGCGGCATTCCATATCATGGCTGTTCTATCAAAACTGGCAGTGGCAACTCTTGCTCCATCTGGGCTGAAGGCTACAGAATACACACCGTCATCTTGCGTCATTCTATCCAGCTCTTCTCCATTCGAGGCATTCCATATCCTGGCTGTTTTATCATAACTGGCAGTGGCCACCCTGATTCCATCTGGGCTGAATACTGCAAAATGCACAGAGCTATCATGATGCAATCTTGCCAGTTCTTCTCCATTCGAGGCATTCCATATCCTGGCTGTTCCATCAAGACTGGCTGTGGCCACCCTAGTTCCATCTGGGCTAAAGATTGCATGAATCACAGCGCCATTATGCGCCATCTTTGCCATCACCTTTCCAGTCGCAATGTCCCAGACTCGGGCGGTTCTATCAGAACTGGCAGTCACGATCCAGGAACTATTTGGGCTAAAGGCCACAGAGCTTACGGCACCATCATGCGTCATATTGATCAGTTCTTTTCCAGTTACGCCGTCCCAGATCCTGACGATCTTATCGGAGGTGCCAGTGGCGATCATGGTCCCGTCAGGGCTGAATGCTAGATCTCCAAATGAGCCGCCCAAGGTCATTCGAGCCAAAGGTGTGGGCAGAAGTTCAAGCCCTTCCTGCAATGCATTATTTCCTTCTTCGGTCGGTTTATGATTTATGGATTGAACTGCAAGCGTGATGCTTTTAATGAACATAAAAGGAACATCCCGGATCGAGCTTGACTTGGATGCTTCATAAAGAGCAAGATTCTCTAGACTCTTTTTCTCAGATAGATCCTTCATATAAAATGCGTATGCTGCGAAGATCAGGGTGACTATGGAGAACACAGCGAGTATCTTGATAATCTTTCGTTTGTTTTGTTCCCTTTCTCGCTGATCTTTCTCCCTTTGCACCCTCATTTCCTCTCGATGATCAAGGCTTAACTGTATGTATTTCTTCTCGGAACTGCCTAGATCCCGTCCACGCTCTTTCAGCCACCGCTCAGCTTCGACCAGGCCCTGGCCACTCAGCAGCCTTTCCTCATCAGCTGTCTTGCCGCCATTGGTGGCTTTCGTCCACTCCTGAGCATATCTCTCAGTGTCTCTGCGCCATATGAGAAAGCTGCGGTCCTCATCCAGCCACTGCTTGAGCTTGTCCCATCTCTCGATCAGCGAGTCATCGATCAATTCCACGATCACTTCATGGGTCTGCTTTTCAGACGACGTCGCTAGCAGGCGGGCATCGGCCAGCTTCTGCACCACTCTGTGAACAGCATTTCTTTCTTCTTCTTCGCCATGGCAGAGGGCATTCATGGTCATCCTGCGTCCTGTATTAGGAAGCCTCTGGCTAGTGTCTCCCAGGTTTACGAGATCTATGAGAATGCGACGTGCCAGTGGGCCGAGGCCGTCAATATAGAGTACTTCGAATGTCTGTTCAGCCCAGATAGGCAGTTCCCCTGAGAGTTTGCCTATGTCGCTATATGCCTTATGAGTGATCTTTCCATCTGCGTGACGCTTCTCCCAAACCCTGGTCATGGCAGATTGCAGCAGAGGCAAGACTATGCATCGTGCTGTCCTAGTTTTCTCTCCTGGCGAGGCCTCCAGAACATCGCCGACTATTGCATCGACCAAGCCATCCTCAAGGTCCAGGCCAACATTTGCACACGGTTCCTGTACTATTGATCTCAGATCGCTCTCCTCTAGATCAGGCGATACATCTGCGAATCCCTGCAGCGCAAGCTCCCGGAATGTAGGATCGGACTGCTCAAAGTGATCGAGAAAATCGTCTCTCAGAGCTATCAAGATAGTGACCGCCAGGTCTTGGGCTTTCATCAGCGTGGCGAGCTGACCAAGAAAATCTTCCCGGATCTTGCCAGGGCAGGCTGCAAGAAACTCCTCAAACTGATCAAGCACGAGGAGAAGCCTTGTTGTGCTGGGGTGATCCTTAATCCAGGCCCTGGAGGCTTCCACCAGGCCTTTTAATGCATTACTCAGGCCTTTAGCCTCCAATTCCTCGAAAGGCCTTTCTCCCGGCTGAGAGACGATGATGTCCCAGTTGCTGCTTCCGGGTATCGCACCTTTGCGAATCCTGGGTATGATCCCTGCTTGGATGAGTGAGGTTTTGCCGCTTCCAGATGGGCCCAAAAGACCGATGAAGCGGGGCATGTTCTGCATTCTCCTCAGGGTTTCTTCTACAACTCTTCTTCGGCCAAAGAAGAATTCGGCGTTTGATTCGGAAAAAGCTACCAGCCCGAAGTATGGAGGGACATCAAGACGCCGGTCTCTTGTTCTGGCGCTGCCCGGAGTGATGAACATGAACTCGCCCTCCCGGCTGCCTGCAATATAGTTGAAGAAGGGCATCTGGCCCTTGGCTCCATCTCTCGCCGTCTCCCTGCTGACCCTCTGCTTTATATAAGAGCCAAGTTCTGACGCGGTGATCAGATTGTCCTTGTTTAGGTCTGCATCACCCTCAAGGCCTTCGATTAGTACAGCAGTGAACGCAGAATGGCCAGGGCACAGGCCGCTGTCGGCAGCAAACTCATCGCTGGCTCCGGCGGTCAGGATCTGTCTGGCGCTTCGCTCAGTGGCCTCGCGCAGGTAGGCGTCATAATCAAGTTCCGTTCCGGTCCTGGGAGCTGCCCTCGAAGTCAGCGCTGCAACTCCGCTGAAGCAGCAATCAAGGATTATCAGGATGTGTTTGGCAGGGATCATGCCGCAAGCCCGGCGCAGCTCATCCATATCTATGTACTGAGAATACTTGCCAGCTTCGGCATCGTGAGGTATGATATAGCCATACTTTATTGTCTCAGCATCCTGTATGGATGACCAGGTGGTGCCGTGGCCTGCAAAAAAGAATATAACTCTGTCATTTCGCCCGACCTGTGTCCTCAGCTTATCCCTGAGCCAATCCATGATCGCATCTCGGGTAGCCTCTCCATCCAGGAGTAGGAAGACATTCTCAAAGCCCAGCTTCTGCTCAAGGACTGCGGCAAAGCCTACTGCATCATTCTTAGCATTGGCCAGGGTCGGGTGCCTGCCTCCGTAATCGTTGATGCCGATTACTATTGCCCAGCTCTTATCGTAATAGGCATGAATATCAGTTGATGCATTCTCGATGCTTCCCAGACGGATATTTCTTTTATCTTGCATTTTGTTAAATCCGTTCATCGGCTGCAAGTTCCAAGGAACCCGAAGCACTATGGTCTCTTTATTCGGATCTCCACCTGAGTTGCAGTCCATTCCCAGCTTGGAAAAGCAGCAGGCCCCAGGTTTCTGGTCTTTGGCCCCTCTTCAATCACCTTTTCCAGAAGCTCTTCCAGAGGATTTGAGGGCATAGCGCGCGTGGCACGGGTTTGCTGGGGTGGCTTGTCCAGGTTTGGAAGCTCTAGCCATCGGAAGTTCGTAGATCCCAGCGTTGCGAGAACCTTTATCAGATCAGTCCCCTCGACATACCCTTGGGGAAGGTCCACCATCAAAGGCATCGTGATCTCCTGTCCAGGGTCCAGAGGTTCGAAGAACCCGGATCCGGAGGGATAGATCTGGCTTATGCCCCAGTCAGGCTGGATGTCCAGTATAGTCACGTTTAATATCTTGTCCGAATCGTTTTTCACTCGCAGAAACGTCCACTCACCGATATAAATCGATGGAGTATTCCCTGGGTCTGTGAAGGGCTGAGGCTTCGGTGCGTCTACTGGATCAAAGTCCTTCTGCTTTCCCAGCAGCTCGACTACGAGTTTTCGCGCCAGTGGCGACATGGCATCGTGGTTGTCGAACTCCTGGACGTTCCTATACTTCGCCAGGTGGATGAGCCTCTGTACTATACGCAAAGGAGACTTGGAATCGTCTATTCTTAAGGCTGGCTGCAAGTTCCTGATGAGCTTTCCAGATGAATCCCAGATCTCATAATCCATGCCGCTAACTGCGACTTGAAGGTCTGCAGGCTCATCCTTTCCAGCCAGCTTGATGAATCCACTCGCACTCTCGCCAAGAGCGCTTTCAACCTTTTTCAAAGCCTCTGTTGAAGCTGGCGAGCTATCCTGATCAACCATACAGACTATTCTACGTAGTCGGCTCGTGCCTGTGTCGAGAATCACTGCCTTTGAACCCTGCTCGATTGCATCAGGTTTCAACCTCTTGCTGATCTTTGCCCATGAGTCCGTCGCTCCAAGCACCACAATCTCAGCCAACGCAAGACGCTGATCTATCTTGGTGAAATCGGAAGTGCTTTGCGGGTATATGGCAAACACCACTCCTTTACGCAGGTTTTGAGCTTGACCGGCGTTCAAGAGCAATCTTTGACCTGGTTCATCCATCTTCAAGACGTTGATGGAATACAGGGGTTGAACTTGATCGCTTCCAAAGACAATGCGATTTCCTTCACCCTCTAGCTGCGGCGTCTGGTCCTCGAACTGGCTATGGATTTTGGCGAGAATGCGGTCATGGATCTGCTTATAGGTAAGGCCGGGCCCAATCTGCTTAAGCGAATCGAGCAGCCAATATGTAAGGACTCCGTTGCTCTCATTGCCATCGAATGGGAACTCGTGTGCGAACTCGGAGGCTCTGCACGCTGCCAGGAGGACGTAGCCTTTTGGCTCCACTAGCCAGCCGCTCCCAGTCTTAATATTGCGAGTCATCCCTCCGGAGAGACCCAACCATGTGCTTCTAAGCTCATCACCTGATGCTACCAGGCTCTTAGACTGTCTGACAGCAGAATCAATGGTGCCAATACCCCTAACAGATGCTCCACCAATGCCTCTGGTAGCTCCTCCTGAGTGACAGCAATCCAGCACAACTGTTACTATCAGCCCTTTATCCACCAGGGATTTGAGCAGATGCGCAACCTCGATATCTCTGAGGTAACGGCCCACCGGTGTGCCTACATCTATCGGAACCAGGGCTTCATCAATACCACTTGGTCCTTTGATCTCTTGATATGCGGTCTTGGTCCTTCCTCCGTGGCCCGAGTAGTGTATATATACTTGATCGCCGACTTTTCCCCCATCTATGACTTTATTAAAAGCAGCGACGATGTTCTCATAGGTCGGCCATTTCTCTCGTGGCTCCAAAGGTTCCGTTCCCTCGCTGCTGGTAGCTGTCAGCTTTAGGATGCATTCGTCTTTTATCCCCAGATTGCGCTTGAGGAACTCTTCAACATGGGTGATATCTCGCACACATCCGCTCAAGGAAGGATAGCTGCCCCCTCCTGGCAACTCATTGGGCAGGTAGCAGTCTATGCCAATAAGCAGGGCATAATGATGCGCTTCCTCTTCGGTTTGATCATTCATTTTATTCGCTCCAAGTGCTAAGTAATTGCAGCGAAATAATTATGTAAATGATATACGAAATTGATCTGAATCGCTTATTGCCATCAATATCATTTAGCTCTTTTGCATATTTCGCCCTTGGTTATTTCGCTGCATCCTCTAACCTTGAGAAATCCATAATTTCCGCAGATAGCTATTCCATCACTCTTATTAGCTTGTGCAGCTTATCGCGTGAGTTTTCGACGAATTTTGGGGTCTGCTCAGAGATCAAATCTGATCGAGGTTGTCTATAACTTTCAATGACACTCGCGTAAACCTCTTCCGTCCTCCGTACGATTCTATTGCTCCAGCCGAATTCATTCTTTACCCTCTCCCTTCCGGCACGTCCCAGCCGTTCCATCATCTCTGGACTTTTCAGTATCTTATCTACGCACCAAGATATGGATGAGGGCTCAATGTACGCCAACAAACCATCTTCGAAGTTCTTAATGATACTCACCGCTTCAGTAGCAATTACGGGTTTGGCCGCATCCCATGCCTCCAGGACTATTATTCCGAATGGCTCGTTCCTGCTGGGAATGCATATCAGGTCGCAAGCATTCATCCATTCCCTTTTCATGGTGTCTGTCACATATCCCAAAAAGAGACATGATCCCGTAACTCCAAGCTCTCTTGCCTTCTCTTCGCAATGCTGTTTCATGGCGCCTTCTCCAATAAATACGAACTTCATGTCCCAGCGGTTATCCAGAATTTGAGGAATAGCTTCAACTAGTATGTCAGGCCCTTTTTGATAACACATTCTGCCGCAAAAAAGGACGACCGGGGCTAGAGGATGTATCCCATACTTCTCCTTGACCCTGCCGGGATCCAAGCTTCTTTTTATGCTATTAATGACGATCCCATTGGGTATGATCTGGATCTTGTCCTTTGGGATCTGATACAACCAGATTATCTCGTTTTTCATCTTCTGGCTGGTCGTGATCACACGTGCAGACTCATATCCCCCGAGCCACTCCATGTGAGAGATCTCCTTCGGAATGTCGTCCTGGCTGAAATTGTTCCCGCATCTGCCCCACTCAGTACTATGCAAGGTGATCACATAGGGAATGCCGTAATCTGTTTTGATCCTATTAAGAGCTGTTAACGGATGCCAATCGTGACCATGGATTATATCGAACTTGCCGAAGAGCCTCTGCACTTGTCCGAATCTTTCGTGTATGGCGCCACACATGTGGTCCATCTGGTAGATGATATCTCCTAAAGGATAAGAGTCCACCCTCTGGTAATGGACTTTATTGATCCTGTCATAGGATGCATAATCACCTCGACGAGTGAAGACATGTACTTCATGCCCTCTTCTGGCCAAGGCTTCTGATAATCTTGACACGTGGGGTGCAACCCCACCAACCTTTACCGAATAAAGGCTCTCCCAGGAGACCATCCCTATTCGCATCTTCTGACCTTCTAAAGATATATACTTCATTAGGTTACAGTGAACTCTGTTAGATTTTTTCGTCCTATCAAGATATGCCGCATAGCCTCTACCGTTATGCATGTCCGTTTATTGGCCGCCGACTATTAATCGGCGGCTGATGCGTTATGCACTCTGGAAAGAGGATCTTTTGGCCCCAGATCTTGGCAAACTTGGCGCTTCAAATCACCTGGAACCAGGCGCACCTTGACTTTTATCTCCGCCAGATCGTCTGGCAGCTTCACAATTAGAGCACCCCCATCGAAATTGGAGTACTCTTGGCCATTGATCCACGCTTTTCCAATTCGAACGCTTCCTGGTGGCAGAATGTCCGGAGCAACCCTAAGAATATTATCTCTAAACCCGCCTTGCATCGGCTTGAAATAGAGGTCCAGCGGTTGCCTTTTAATGAGCAGATTAGTGTAGACCGCAGCCAGATAAGCAAGTTCGAAGGCATGATAACAAGCCATCGAATGGCTACCTTTACCCCTTTCCCCACCCCATACGTAGGGATGGCCATTCGCCAAAACATGGAAGTAGACGCCGCCGCGTTCGTTATCCAGGAACCAGGCGTTGTAGAAGGTGGAGGACTCTCGCGCTAGCTGGAGATACTTGGGTGTTTTAAGTGTGCCATTGAGGATCAGGTAGGCCAAAATCGCTTGCTCCTGCTGCCACCATACCTTGCGATCATGCCAGACGAAGCGGTGGAACTTCTCATTGGAGCAAAGTATCCTCTCCAATGCATCATACCAACCACTTCGCTGCCGGTCGTAGCCGGCCGTGGGCATTATCGTCGCAATTTTCTTCGCCAGTTCGACGTAATCCTGCTTCGGTTTCAAGCCGTGCATCCGAGTAAGGTTCCAGGCGATCTTGAGGTTATGGCCCATAATCGCCCGGTTCTGCTGCCAAAACCAGGTTGTATCGTGACTCCAATCCTCATAGAACTTCTCCTGGACAAAGGGACTATCCTCATAGTCTGGAAAATGCTTGACAATTGTGTCGAATGTGTACTCCAAAAAGTCTGCATACTCCTTCTCGCCTGTAGCAAGCCATAGGTTGATCAGATAAGCTGGAGCGTGGTCACCGACGGAGTTCCAGTTCTTGCGGGCCAGGTTCTTGCCCAATGACTCGCTATGGGGGCTAAGCGTTTCAGGGTCGATGTGGGAGAAGAATCCGCCTTTAAGAGATGTGTCCAGGAAGTAGCGGTTGAAAGTGTAGATGGTCGCTCTGGCATCTTCCATAATTCGAGGATCTCCAGTAGCGCGATAAGTCTGGACTGGGCCGGCGAGTGCATAGATCTGCTCATAACAGGCTATAGCACCGCGGTCATCATCCGATTGAGAGGCTAAGATCTTTTCCTCGGTGCCATCGTCCTTGATATCAAGGGCATGATACCATAAGCAGGTATTATCATCCACATTTAGCTTCAGCTTTTCTCTGAGGTACTCGGTTCCTTTATCGGCCACTTCAAGGTAGCGATCCTCTCCCGTCATCAGAAAGGCAGTGGCAAATCCGTAAACGAACCTGGATATGGTGTCTGTCTCCTGACGATCTCCCTCCTTTCCGCCTGTTATTGTAAGATTGGTGCGATATTTGCGATAATCTATCTCGCCATCGCCAAACTCTGCTTTTATGTAGAAGTCTGCGAGCTGGCGGATCTGGTTGGTCCACCAGTCCTGCTCCTCAAATCGGTATTCACCCTTCTCAAGGCCGGGAAAGACTATATGCTTGGCTTCGAACCTGTATCCTCCATCGAGCCCCTCTGGATAGAAGATACCGTAGACAAAGAGATATCTACCAGCGACCAGCATTTCCTTCAAGCTGCGACCTGGATCTCTATAGCCTTCCCCTAAATTGCGAATGATTTCTCCATAAGCGGTCGAGGTTAAGTTAACAAAGAACTCCCTTCCATCAAAGGTCTCCAGTCCGAATGCGTCCTCTTCCGGGTAAAAACGAGTGACGTAACCCGCGATCAGATCTGAGACCGTAAAGTCAATCTTATTCATCCCAAATTCCCTCCTGTTATCATTCCAAGACATTTTTTACGATTATTTGGAGATCAGAACAACAATGCTGCGACCGTTTACCATATAGCTGCCATAAGCATTGCTGCTGTCTCTTTGGAGATCGTTTCCATCGATCAGGATTTCCTGTCCAGGATCTGCGATATCCATGGGCGATGCAAGAGATGTATCAACTGCTCTATACCATTTCCTTCCTTCTGCCGCAGGAATCTCGAATTCCAGAGCTTCCCAATACATGTTCACCATGACATGAATGTCCTCATCTCCATTGAAACCTGCAAGTGTGAATGCAAGGGCGAGAGCATTGGGGTCATCCCAACCAGGTTGCCCTAACTTGCAGCCGTGCCAGGATATGTCCAATAATTTGCGCTCGTTCATATCCCCGCTGAAATAATGGGTACGGCGAATGGCAGAATGGCGCTTGCGAAAATCAATCATTAGCTTCCAGAACCTGAAGAGGTTGCTGTTCTTCTCCAATAGATCCCAATCAAACCAGCTTAATTCATTGTCTTGGCAATAGGCATTATTGTTCCCCTTTTGCGTGTGTCGTACTTCGTCGCCCATGCAGATCATGGGCACCCCCACCGAAAGGAGGAGAATTGATGCAAAATTTTTGATCTGTCTCTCTCTCAAAGCTTTAATCGCCGGGTCGTCTGTCTCGCCTTCCGCGCCGCAGTTCCAGCTCATGTTGTTGTCGTTGCCGTCACGGTTTCCCTCTCCATTAGCCTCGTTATGTTTGCAGTTGTAGGATACAAGATCATTTAAGGTGAAACCGTCGTGGCAAGTCACGAAATTGACGCTATTGAGGGGTAGACGCGACTTGGATTGGTACAGATCTGAGCTACCTGCAATCCTGGAAGCTACCCTTCCTATCAGGCCGGAATCTCCCTTGACGAAACGACGGATATCATCCCTGAAGTATCCATTCCATTCCGCCCAGCGGTAACCCGGGAAGTATCCCACCTGATTGAGAGCGGCGGCATCCCAAGCCTCGGCTATAACTTTTGTATATCCCAATTCGTCATCCAATTCTATTTGCCATATTACAGGTGGATAGGGCATCGGTTTGCCGTCCATACCTCGGGACATTATGGTCCCTTCATCGAATCTGAAGCCGTCAACGTGCATCTCCTGGACCCAGAACCTCAGACATTCCAGTATCATCTTCTGCGTTATTGGATGGTTGCAGTTGACCGTATTGCCGCAACCTGAGTAGTTCATGTAATACTGTTTATCGTCCGCCACCAGGTGATAGTAGTTGCTGTTATCTATTCCTTTGAGAGAAAAGGTAGGTCCCCGCTCGTTGCCTTCTGCTGTATGGTTAAAAACTACGTCCAGTATTACCCCGATTCCTTTTTTATGCAGGGCCTTCACCATATCCCGAAACTCGTTGAGGTGTTCTCCATGCTCGGGATTGATGCAATAGCTGCTGTGGGGTGCAAAGAAGCCCACAGTATCATAACCCCAGTAATTCTTTCTGCCGAAATGTTCTGAATCGTCGAAATCGAATACGGGCATCAATTCGACTGCCGTGATGCCCAACGCCTCTAGATAGGGTATCTTCTCTATGACTCCTGAGAAAGTGCCCGGATGAGCAACCCCTGAATTTTCATTCCTCGTGAATCCCCCAACATGAAGCTCGTAGATGATCGTCTCGTTGAGCTCGGGAGGCATTCCTTTATTCAGGGGTTTTTCGCTCATGTCTGGATTTTCATTCATGGCTCTTAAGATTACATGACTGTCTTTTCCCCAGTCGTAATCGGATGTATCGATGATTACGCTGCGCATGGAAGTGGCCAGGTTGTCTCCAGGCCGACATGCAGCTCCTGCGTCCCATAGTTTACGGTTGTTTCCTCTGGAGTAGGGATCGATAAGTACTTTCTCGGAATCGAAACGGTGGCCTTCTTCGGGTTTTTGAGGGCCGCCTATCCTGTAGGCATAGTGCATGCCCGGTCTAAGGCCACGCAGGTAAACATGCCAGAAGTGGAAGGTCTTATTTAGAGAGATCCTGGTAATGTCGTTATCCTTTCCCTCAGATACCTCGTGATCATGCTCACCTGTATGAGCCCGCTCGATTCCCCTGCTCGTGGAGATAACCAGGCTGGGTGATGGGTCGTCATGCTTGTCGAACAACAGTAGTTCGACGAACTCGGCCTGTTCCGAGAAGATCGAGAAATTGACGCCATTTTTATCGGGAGTTGCCCCCAGAGGGTGAGGATGACCTTTCTCGATCGTTAAATGGCGTTTTTCCAAAACTGAAGCGTAATCCATATTCATCACACAAAGAAATTTCCTCTCAACTCCTATTTTGCCATCATTTCAATGATTTTGCGTGCCAGGAGGTGGCAATGGTCCCCGGTACGAGCCGTCACCAGGTCTCCATCCACAACCAAGTCCTCGTTGACATAATTCGCGCCGTAGGCTTTTGCGTCGCCGATGAGGTTGTTGTGAACCGTCACCTTTCTACTGCTCACGAGCTCGGGCATGGGAGCGCAAAGCCACAGGCCATGACAGATGATGCCCTTGATGATGTTCTTGTTCTGGAAGGCGCGAGCGAGGAACTTGGTGGCCGGCGGGATCTTGTTGATGTCTTCAGTATACCTGAGCCGATCTGCTACAATTCCGGAGGGCACTATTATCGCAGAGTAGCTGCCTATCTCTTCATCGCTCATCCCTTCGAAGCTCTCGCGGAATTGCATGGGAACGTGATACTCGTGACCCTTGAACGTCAAAGAATCCTGGCCCCACATGCGGGTCAGGAAGTGGAGGTCTATGCCTTCTTCCTGGAAGCGGTGCTTATAGTACCATATCTCGTTCTCGTAGAAGTCGCTCTCAATCAGGATTGCGACTTTTTTACCTTGAAGTCCCATGTGACACACCTACCAAGTTTGAAGAAGTATCTATTAATCTGTTTTTAGCAGCTCAATCCTGCCATAGAGAGCTGGATTTTCGATCACATTTATCGCCTAAACCGCTCCTAAAGAAAAGGGCGGATATACCTCACTTTCGACTGCAACATCGATCAGAACAGGTCGTTTAGATGAAATTGCTTTTGCAAAAACTTCTGAAAAGTCCTCAATTTTTTCAATTCGATAACCCATTCCTTTGCAGGCCTCAGCGTATTTTACATAATCAGGATTACTAAATTGCATGAACGCCTCTTCGCCAAATAAGTTCAATAGAAGTCTTCTAATAATATTGAACTCCCCATTATTAAAGATAACCCACACGACGGGAATATCATTTGCTACAGCCGTGAGAAATTCGAAACCTGCCATAAGATATGCTCCATCGCCACAGCCACAAATGACATGCTTATCAGGATTCGCACATTTTACTCCAATGGCACCATTCACATGGCTCGCCATAGGCCCAAAACTACCCGGGTTCTGGTAGCGCTGCTTTTTCGCGAGCTTCAGGTAGCAGTTGAGCCATAACATGTGTGACCCAGCATCACCCAGTACGATGCTGTCCTCTGGTAGAAGATCGGACATGGCCTTGACCAAAGCAGCCGGATGGATCTTGTCTCCATTATATTCAATCGGGAGATCTGACCACTTTTCATTTTCGATCGCATTCCTCTCTTTTACGCTAATACGCTCTTTTAAAAGCAGATCATGAAGAGCCTTTATTGCCGGCTTCACGTCACTTAAAATTGGATATTGAGCTTCATATATTTTATTTATTTCGTTAGGATCTATATTTATGTGGATGAGGATCTTGCCATCATAAAGATCTTCTTTAAACGCGAAGGTTGCATTTTGAGCAAACGAATTTCCGATAGCAAGTACAACCTCAGAATTATCAAAATATTCGAGTGCTCCCGGATCGCCAGAGGTACCATAAACCCCTAGGGAAAGAGGGTGATCCTCAGAAATAATTCCTTTAGCATCCATAGTCGTGACAAATGGGATTTGAAACGCCTCAATAAAATTCGTTATTTCCACTTCTGCATGACTACGGATAGCTCCGTAACCTATGAGTGCCATAATTTGCTTGTTATCTCTCACAGCCTCAGCGAGGGCTTCTACAGCGTCTTTAATCCTGTTTTCCTCAGGCAAGCAAGGTTTAATATTGAGCTTAATATCCCGATAGTTTGATACCTTCATGGTGGTTACATCTTTTGGAACATGAATGTGAACCGGACCGGGCCGACCATCATAAGCGATATTGATTGCTTCTTCAAGGATATCGCAGGTTCTTACTGGATCTTCAATGACATACGATTTCTTTGTTGTAACTGAGAACATGACATTAGAGTCGGGAGTCCTGTTAATCCCAGAGGACTCATTAAGAGCCCCTTTCCCTCGCTGAGGTTTGGATGTATATCCAGTAATAGCGAGGATAGGGAGCGAATCTGAAAATGCCACTGCCAAACCAGAAAAGAGGTTAAAAGCACCTGGGCCTCCTGTTGCAAAACAAACACCCAGTTTGTCGCTGAACATAGCGTAACCGCAGGCCATGAATGAGGCTGCTTGCTCATTTCTGACAATTAAGGTTTTTATTTTTTCTGTCTTTTTAAGTGCTAGGAGCATGCTCCCGTTCACCTGACCGGAGCCGCCGAAAACATGATCCACACCTACCTGCTCAAGTACCTTCACAATACACTCGTTGACATCCATACAAGTCATCTCACCATTATTCATTAAATTTGGCGATCAAATTCTTCGGAGGATTCTTTGAGAAAAGTTCCTCACCCTTTGCACAGTCATCAAGTTTATACCCATCGAAAAAAACATAGATTCTGTCTTTCGGAACATTGGTGAGTTCTGAAAAAGTAGTAACAAACTTTTCTACCAGAATCTCCTTTTGACTAGTTCTGAGTTCGATTGATTGAATTGTAATGGCGGGCATGATTTCACACCTTTTCTCCTATTTCTACATTCTTTTTACTAATTGTCTTAATATAGGGTGGATTTTGCATAATCCTCCCTACCAATCCTTCTCAACTATAGACTGGAAAGAACCTCAGCAATTTTCTCTCCATAGGCTATGGATGATTCTACTGAAGTGCCTGTAACAAAGGGCCAGTCATAAGCCACTTCTGGTTTCTCTCTTGATGTTTCGGGTTTGGAGATACATTCCCCGTTAGGTCCAACTGCATCGCGGACAAGGTCCTCTAGTGGCCAGAGGAAGCCAGGGGTATGGACATCCGTTCCTTTGTTATCTGGGGTTGCCCCGTAGAGATCATAGGTGAAATCAAAGTCCGGCCCATAAAAGTCCCACGCCCTGGGATGTGCTGTAACTCTCTTTCCATAAATGATGCTCTTATATTCGTTATCTGGGTCTCTGAGGAAGACCAATGCAGCTACAGCATAACACAAAGAACCGATAAGTTTATTGGATTTATAGGCATCCATTATCAGTTTGTGGAGATTGTAGTTATTGCACATATCAATCATGGCACCGAGACCGCCAGTTAGGACGACCGCATCATAGTCGGACATCTTTGCATCACTGAACTTTATGGAATGGGCCCATTCATCGCCGTCCACAAGCTCTTTTATTCTATTGCAGACCTCTGGCGGATTTGTTTTATATTTCTGGACCGGATCAAAAAAATCAGGATCCACACTTACTTCCAGAGGCAACGGCTTCTTTCCCAGCGGTGTTGTTAGAGTAACCTGATGACCTGCCTTTTTTAGAACATCCCAAGGTGCCTGCAATTCTTCGCCCCAACTTCCATAGTTAGTTGCTGCAACTAATACCTCTTTTGCCATTTTTCTAGCCTCACTTTTTTATGATTTCCACGGAAAATCTGTTTTTACAGGGTTAAATACGTCAATTGCTTCAGTTTCACCGATTGCACGAAATGAATGTTTCACATTTGGTGGAATGAAATAGGCATCACCAGCTTTGAGAACACTTCTCTCTTCTCCTATCAGAATTTCAAATCCACCTTTAATTACATAGCCAAATTGTTCCTGAATATGTTCATGGAGGGGGACCACACTTTCATCTGCAATATTCCAGTGAAGAACATTCATATTGGTTCCATGCTCCAACTCCTGAACGAAAATCCCTTTTTCTAGCTCTTCCTTCTTAATTGATTCAATGTGACAAAACATACAATCCCTCTTTTTTGCGACGTTTAGATTTATTATTTACCATCAATAATATTAGCAAGTAGTGCGTAATAGTTGCCTGCTTTATTGAACCCTGCATAGATAGTCATGAAAAAGAACAGTTCTTCTAATTCCTCTCGCGTGACCCCTTGCTTTAAAGCCATCTTGATATGATTGGCAAATTGCGTATCCTGCGCCAAAATGACTATATCGACAGCTATAGCAATCAATGTTTTCGTCTTCTGATCAATTAATGGTTTACCCCATGCTTCGCCTGAAACGCGGATACAAAACTCACCGAATTCCTGATTGATCCCCCGCAGACCGTTCTGCAATTCGTCATCGCCCAAGACTGCATTTTCCTCAATCGGAATTATTGATTCCATGATACATAGCACCTCCAACTACAAATGGCACCTAATGCAAATACAACTTTCATACATAATTATGGAAATATGATTACTTCTATCAGATGAGGGGCATCATCACTGACAACGCTAAATCCATGAAGTGTGTTAGGTAATATAGTAATAAAATCACCAGCCTCAATGAATCGAGTGGTGTTGTCAACCATAAATTCAATCTTGCCAGAACGCACAAATATCAAGTGCAGTTGTGGATGGGAATGAAGCTCTCCAGTTGATCCAGGCTCATAGGTGAAAGCGAAAACTTGGTGGCGGGAGCCACCGACGGAAAACACTAAATGTCTATGCTCTTCCGGCGTAATGAAGCCGCTTGTCAATTCAGATTCCTTAAATGCATCAAGATCTAGCATAGAGGGCCCCTACCTTATCGAACAAAGGATTTATTTCCCCTCTGGTGTATTAAATTTCGCTACACAATCTTTTGGTGGATTCTCCGTCAACATTACACCACCCACTGCCAACTCGTTCAGGTCCCTTCCTTCAAAGAACGTATAGATGTATTCTTTGGGTACTTTGGTCACTTCAGAGAGCACAGCAGTGCATTTCTCGGTTACTTCTGCCTTTTGCCAATTGAGCAGCTCCAGAGACTTTATAATAATTACTGGCATCTTTTCATCCTCAATTTCAGTTATTTAAACTACGCAGTTGTTACTACTTTGCTTGCTTTTAATAATAGTTCGTTCTTACTTCTTCTTCTATTTAAACTTTGGTATATGTTATATGTAATGTAGAGTCCTGAAAGTATTTCGCACCTGCTCCGATTTCGTTTCGTATGAATAATTCATATTTCCTCTCATAGTCCAAACAACCTGTGTCCAATAGCAAAATACATCTCCAGGCGCATCTTTCTTCTAAATGCCCTATCTGGGGTTTCGAGATGCTCAAACTCCAGACTGCCATGCGGTCTGTTGTTGTACCACTCCTTAAACTCCTCAAATGAAGAAAATGCTAATCGATGCCTCTTATACTCGCCAAACCATCGTTCTAGCTTTCCATTTGTCTGAGGATGCTTAACCCTCGCCAGGATTGGTTTTATGCCATGTTTTTCAAGGTGTCTCTTGAATTCACTATCCCATTTGCCATCTTCATGAATGCGATGGGCACCGAATTCAGCACCATGATCCAAGATAAGCTCTCGCATGGGGCAGAGCCACCAGTATCTTTCAACCAGTTCATCAACTACCAACTTGCTGTTCTCGGTATTGATATTCATGAACTCCCCACCGGCAAGGATCATCCTAGATGCGTCATCAATGATAACGCAAACCTTGAGATCTGACCAACCTGATTCATGCCAATCGATATGTCCTGCGGACAGGCTATGCTTGCGCTCGTACCGAACCCACTTGCGTCGCTTCTGTTTCTTCGGATCTTCATGAGCCAGGCCCGCTGCTTTGAGATACATGTGAATGCGGTTATGGGAGATGCGGATCTTAAACACCTTTCTTACCGCGACCTCCAACATCCGAGCCCCAAATCTATAAAGCCGATATCCCTCGCCAACGACCTGTGCCTCGCGCTCGTCAAAGGGCTTCCTGGGCCGGCCCATGTTCTCGCCAATTGCAGGTTCTTGTTTGCTCTCTGCATAGCTTTTCCAGATTTGTTGGACTCGCCTGCGCGAGATCTTCATATCCAGTGCAATCTGCTTTGTTGTCACCCCTTTCTGCTTCTGGCGGATAATCCAATGGATCTTGCGCGGGTCCAATTTCATAACCCGTGTTACGGGTTCAGGGGTAAAGCGTGTGCGAAATACTTTCGGGACTACACAGTAATTCGCTAAAGCCATAACTTTTATATGTAATAAACTTATTCAAGAATTTATTTGAATTTATGAGATTGGCTCATAAGTAAAGTTAAGGAGAGGGTGAACCGATGACGAGAGTAAACGTTCTGATCGTTTTGCTGGAATGGGTCTTCTTGCATGAAGAATCAGGTGGACTACCGGAGAGAAAGGTGGTTTCGTTATGAGAAAAGTCTTTACCGCCATAATTACATTTATGCTTGCAGTAATTATCTTTGCACCTGCCATGGGATACACCATAAGGACAGAAGGAAGGATAAACTACTCTATTAATGAAGGGGCTTTTGCAGAGACAGAAATTGTCGAGTCTGCTGAAAATGTTACAGACACTTTAGTCGAGCCCATCTATCCATTTACTGTCGTCGAGAAAGTGCCAGTGATGAACGGACTTGAATCTGTTGCCGAATCTGCGCTGCTTACATTAACGGCAAATTCACTTGCAGAAGATGGTTGTGAAATTTTCAAAGTTTATAATTGTTCATCTAACAACAGCTCTTCATACATTCTCTACGAGAATTGGAACTCAGCTACTGCCTATAGTGACCATCTAAAATCACCAGAATACGCGACTTTTGAGGCATCAAAGAATGGCTTCATTTCTGGAGACATCGAAGTGCTAAAAGCACAAATGATCACACCACCACAAGGTTCCTCATTGGAAAACTCGACGATCAGCGTGATCTCTATTATGCAAGCTCAGCCTGGAAAGATAGACCAGGCGAAGAATGAACTCCTCGCAATTGTAGATTTCGCGCGTTCCCATGGCGAATGGAATGCAGCATACGATCTGCATCAGGGTATCGATGATCCATCCTTGTTTATTTGCCATGAAAACTGGTGGAATCAAACTGCTGTAAACTCCTACCTGGAAACTTCTGAGTTTAACGACTTTATTTCGAAGAAAGATGCCTTATTTGTCGGTGGCAACATAGAGGTGAACTTCTGCAGCCTTGTCAAGTCTACTGAAAATGTTATAGACACTTTAGTCGAGCCCATCTATCCATTTACTGTCGTCGAGAAAGTGCCAGTGATGAACGGACTTGAATCTGTTGCCGAATCTGCGCTGCTTACATTAACGGCAAATTCACTTGCAGAAGATGGTTGTGAAATTTTCAAAGTTTATAATTGTTCATCTAACAACAGCTCTCCATACATTCTCTACGAGAATTGGAACTCAGCTACTGCCTATAGTGACCATCTAAAATCACCAGAATACGCGACTTTTGAGGCATCAAAGAATGGCTTCATTTCTGGAGACATCGAAGTGCTAAAAGCACAAATGATCACACCACCACAAGGTTCCTCATTGGAAAACTCGACGATCAGCGTGATCTCTATTATGCAAGCTCAGCCTGGAAAGATAGACCAGGCGAAGAATGAACTCCTCGCAATTGTAGATTTCGCGCGTTCCCATGGCGAATGGAATGCAGCATACGATCTGCATCAGGGTATCGATGATCCATCCTTGTTTATTTGCCATGAAAACTGGTGGAATCAAACTGCTGTAAACTCCTACCTGGAAACTTCTGAATTTAACGACTTTATTTCGAAGAAAGATGCCTTATTTGTCGGTGGCAACATAGAGGTGAACTTCTGTAGCCTGTGCTGAAAAATATTTAGCGCCTGCAATCAAAGTTCTCAAAGTAATGAATGGCTTCATTTCAAGCGTTCCTTGAATAGTGTGGATAACTGAAATGTAGCTTCTTTTAATTATATAGACGTACATGTACCATCTAATACGATAAAATTTAGCCCCATTCCAGTTTCTAGAATTGCCTGATATTATCTATTGTATCATCCGGTACCGCCCGGTCCACCACCACTGCCCATATCAGTCCTTTAGCCCTTCCATGGTCACTGAGAAGACCGCCTCGCCGTCCGGCAGGTTCGGTGAGTCCACCAGCCTGGCGATGCGCTTCTCGCCCTTGGACTTTCTCAGGTACAGCCGGAAGGTGGCGGTATGCCCCAGCACATGCCCTCCCACGGGCTTGGTCGGGTCGCCGAAGAAGGTGTCCGGCTTGGACATGACCTGATTGGTCACCAGAATCAGGGCATTGTTCAGATCGCCAAAGCGCATCAGGTCGTGCAGGTGCTTGTTCAGCTTCTGCTGGCGGTCGGCCAGAGTGCCCCTTCCTACGTACTCGGCGCGAAAGTGGGCTGTCACCGAGTCGACGATGAGCAGGCGCACCGGCCTCTCTGAGTCCTTGACCTTCTCGGCCAGGTCCATGGCGCTCTCCGCGAGCAGGATCTGGTGATTGGAGTTGAAGGCGCGGGCCACGCTGATGTTCTTAAGAAATTCATCCGGGTCCCAGACCCGGCCATCGGGAGCAGGCGGCAAGCCCTTCACCATCTGAGCGATCCTCTCCGGCCGGAAGGTGTTTTCCGTATCGATAATGACTGCCGAGCCGTCCAGGCCGCCCATCTCCCTGGGCAGTTGCACATTTATGGCCAGCTGATGGGCCACCTGGGTCTTGCCGGAGCCGAACTCGCCATAAAGCTCCACAATGGACTGAGTCTCCATTCCCCCGCCCAGGAGCTCATTGAAGCCTTTGCTGCTGGTGGTGATCTTGCCCACCTGCTTTCTCCTCTCCAGGATTCGGTCGCCCGTCTCAAAGCCGCCTACATCTGCCGCTTCCCGCGCCCCGGCAATGATCTTGGCCGCCGTGGCCTCGCCTACCTCGGCGGCAGCCACCAGTTCGCCTGGAGAGGCAACCGCTATAGCTTCTACGGAGCCAAAGCCCGCCTCACGCAGCTTTTCCGCAGTGGCCGGACCCACACCCGGCAGATCTTCCAGTAATTTTGTCGGCATCTTCCCAGTTCCTCAGAATAATTCAGATAAGAATCTGCATCTCTGCTTTAACAATGTTATCCAGGCGGGGCGAAAGTAATCCTGGTGCGCCAGCCGCAGGAAAGCTCCAGCTCCTCGTTCCAGCCGCTCTTGGCCTGGGCATCGATCAGCTCGGCTTTATATCCCAGATCCAGGCCCTGCAGAAGATCGACGTGATCTCCCCAGAGTGCCGCCTTGACGCGACCTGTCTCATCCGAGATGTAGATGCTGGCCACTCGCCCCGCTTTTCCATCATCTCTCTGAAACTCTCGCACCTCTCCCAGGCCCGTCACAAAGCCGGAGACGCTGCAGAGCATGCCCGGCTTCAGGTCGGCTATGGGCGTCATCTTCTCCGAGAACTGAACCTTCTGGCTGCTCTTTCTCACTGTGCTGTAGTTGCCGGTCGCAATCTCCAGCAATCCGTACCTCTCCCGAGACGAGCCGTTAACGATCTCCAGCGTCTCGCCCTTCCCGATCGGCATTGCCGCCTGCTCATTCCAGAGGGTGAGCCTGATCTTGCCCGTCTCATCTCCTAATAGAACGGTTCGAACCTGGCCCTTGCCTCCGTCTTTGCGCAGGAACTCCCGGATCTCGCCCGGGTCCACGACCGCGCCCAGCAAGGCAGATCTCGCTCATGTCGCTCTTGATCTCGGCAATCTTATAGGGCTCTCTCCTGGGATTGATGTCCAGGTCTACCTCCTCGATGCCGCCGCCTCTGCCTAAAGTGACCTCGGTTCCTGCATAGCCCTCCTTGGCCAGTCCCCTCACCTTGAGGCACTGGTCCACCTTCAAATCCCCAGAGCGGACCAGCTCAACCGTCTCGTCCCAGAGGGCCACGCGCACAGATCCCGTCTCATCGGCTAAAGTTAAGTTGGCCACCCTTCCCACTGACCCATCGGAACGGGGAAACTCGCGTATCTCCGAGACGGAGATCACCCGCCCGGCAAAGGTGACATTTCCCATCTCCGGCCGGATGCTGCCTATCTTGGTCATCACCTCGACCGTGCCCAGATCCCTGGCCACGAGCATGGCCGCCGTCCTGCCGTCACACAGGCCGGCCATGAGGGCTACCTTCTCCTCCACCCTGGCCTGGAAATCCTCCGGCGTTATCTGATCTGCCACCTGCCGGTAAATCTCCTCTACCTGCTCGTCCATCCCAGATCATCCATGAACTGCTGCATAGCGCTCTTCCAGATACTTCAGATAGGGTGCATGGCAGGAGGCCAGGAAGGCGTTACACACCTCGTCTGGATTGCCGTCCGCTGCCAGGGCTCCGTTCTCAATGAGCATGGCCCGGTGGGAGACCTCCTTGACAAAATCAACATGGTGGCTTACCAGGAGGATGGTGGTGCCAAATTCGGCATTGATGCTTTTTATGGCATTGGAAACCTCCCGCAATGTAATGGGATCGATATCTCCGAAGGGCTCGTCCAGGATCAGTATCCTGGGCCGGGCGGCCAGCAGTATGGCCAGAGACGCCCTCACCCTTTCACCGCCGGAAAGCTGCTCGGGCAGACACCACATGACCTTTGGATCCAGAGAGAGCAGCTCGAAGACCGGTTCAGCGAACTTCTTTGCTTCGGTAGTGGGGAAGCGAGGGAACAGATCCTTGAAGATGTCGCGGGTAAGGCCCAGGGACTCCAGTGCTGCTTTAGCGTCCTCTTCCGACATATCGCTCATTGCATAGATGACATCCAGCACCTTGTCGCTTATGCCCAGCTCCTCCGCTATTGTCCGGGCGTGATCGATCACATCATTGCCCTTGACTCCCAATTGATAGGCGATCTGATCGAGGATGGTCTCTCCCGCATAAAGGGCAAACTCCTGATACATGATGCCCAGAGTCCGGCGCACATTCATTCTCTTGGGCGAATAGGCCATCATGTCCACCCACTCACCATCATAACGATAGCATACGCTGCCTTCATCCGGTAGCCTCACGCCCTGCATGATCTTGAGAAGTGTGGTCTTGCCCCCACCACTGTTGCCGATAATGGATGTGATCTCGCCCTCATTTATATCGAAATTGAGGTTCTCCATGGTCAGGACATTGAGGACCTCTCCCGTGCTGATCTGGCAGTTCCTCTTGGATAGACCCCTCACCCGGATGATGGGCTGGGCATTGGTCCTGACTGCCAGCGGCAGCATCTCTCCGATGCCTTCCATGAACCTGTCCAGAACATCTCTGGGCTTGCCGTCGGCCACTATCTCTCCCTTCTCCAGCCAGATCAGTCTGTCTGCCAGATACTCATGAATCTCGGGCAGGTGGGATACTACGATTATGGTCAAGTTAAGTTCGCGGTTCACGTTCTTGATGGCATCGAGCACCTCTTGCTTGGTGGCCGGACAGGCCATGGTGGCTGGCTCATCCAGGAGCAATATTTTGGGCTTCTTGGCCAGCTGCCTGGCAATGAGAAGCCTCTGCTTCTCGCCGCCGCTGAGAATGGTGGCCAGATGCTGCGCTTTGTCCCCCAGGCCCACCAGACGCAGGTAGTACATGGCCTCCTCGTACATCTCATTATAGTCCACGTCCTCGGGAATGGGCAGAACCTCAAAGCCGGTCTTCCTGGAGTGAACCCTTCGCACCACGTTTTTAAGAGCGGTCTCCGTCCAGAGAGCAAAGTCCCTTTGCAGGTGTATGGCGGTGACGGCCATCTGCTTCCTTCTCACCTCATCGCTGGAATCAGGGGTGATGGTGATGCCGTCCAGGAGGATCTTGCCGGAATCAAAGCTCTCCATGCCTCTCAGGATCTTCATGAGGGTGCTCTTGCCGCCTCCGCTCTTTCCCACCAGCCCCAAAATCTCACCCGGCCTGGTGGTGAAGCTGACATCTTTAAGAGCTGCGATTTCCCTGTCCTGGAGCCTGTAGGTCTTGGACAGATTCTCAATTTGAAGCAAAATTATAACCTCCTATCTTACCTTAGTTCCTATTTCCACAAGTTGCCTGGGCTGCAGCAGCACGGCCTTGCCGGCCCTATCCGCGGCCAGCAGCATGGCTTGCGATTCTATGCCGAAGAGCCTGGCCGGCTTGAGATTGGCCAAAACGACAACTTGCGAGCCTACCAGATCCTCTGGGCTGTAGGCCTCGGCAATTCCTGCTACCACCTGGCGGCTCTCGCCTCCAATGTCTACCAGGAGCTTGAGCAGCTTTTTTGAGCCCTTAATGGGGCCCGCCTCTTTAATCTCTCCGATGCGAATGTCCAGAGAGGAAAAGTCCTCAAAGGAGATCTCATGCTTCTTCTCTGCTCCCTTTTCCTCGGCCTTTCCCTTGGCTTCAGCCTTCTCTATCCTCTCCTTGAAGATCATGTCCAGCTCTTTGACGGATGCCTCTTCCATGCGAGAAAAGAGTATCTCGGGAGTGCCGAGCCGTCTACCCTCGGCCAGGGGAACCAAAGCCTCCTGGAAGGGTTTTTCCGCCACGTCTCCCTCCCCGCCCAGCTGCTGCCAGGCATTTTGCATTTTAGCGGGCATGATCGGCTGCATGAAAAGGACCAGTGCCTTGGCGATCTGCAGGCAGCTATGCAGGACGGCTCCGGCGGCGGCCATGTCGGTTTTGACCAGCTTCCAGGGCTGGTGGTTCTGGAAGTAGATGTTGCCATAGTCAGCCAGAGTCATGACGCTGTCTGCGGCCTTTTTAAACTCATACTCCTCCAGGCCGGATATAACCTCATTCATTGTCTGCTCTATCCTGGCCATGACCTCCGGGTCGATCTCGCCTTGCGGGACGCTTCCTGCAAAGTTCTTCACGGCAAAAGTCAGGGCGCGGTTGAGGAAGTTTCCGAAAGCTCCCACCAGCTCTGTGTTCACCTTATCGGCAAATATCTTCCAGGCGAAGTTGACCTCTTTGTTATGGGCGGTATAGCTGGCCAGATAGTAGCGCAGCAGATCGGGATGAAGGCCTTTCTCCAGATAATCGTCTTTTACCCAGATGACATTGCCTCGCGATTTGGAGAACTTCTTGTCATCGATCTTGAGCATGCCGCTGGCCACCACCGCCGAAGGCAGGGTGTACCCGGCTCCTTTGAGCATGGCCGGCCAGAATATGCAGTGGTGGTAGACGATGTCCCCGCCGATGAAGTGGATGATCTTCGCCCCGTCCTTCCAGTAGTCCTTCCAGTCCCGGCCGCTCCTGGCACACCACTCCTCAGTGAAAGCGATGTAGCCGATGGGCGCATCCACCCAGACGTAGACCACCAGATCGTCGTGTCCGGGAAACTTGACGCCCCACGCCATGTTGCGGGTAATGCACCAGTCCTTCAATTCCTGACGTACCCACTCCATAGCATAATTGCGGGCAGAAGCCGTGCCCCCCAAAGTCTCCAGGTAGGTGAGCAGAAAATCCTTGAACTCCGATAGCCGGAAGAAGTAGTGAATCTGCTTTTTGTATTCTGCTTTTCCGCCGCAGACCTTGCAGACGGCGTTTTTGATCTCACCCGGCTCTAAATGGCGGCCGCAGCCCATGTCGCACTCGTCGCCGCGAGCAGGCTTTCCGCAGTAGGGGCATTCTCCCTCCACGTATCTATCCGGCAGGAAACGCTCGCACTTTGGACAGTAGGCCAGCTCGATCTCCTTGGGATAAACATGGCCGCCGTCCATGAGGGCTTTGACCATCTCATGGGTGCGATTGTGGCAGGCAGGATCGTCGGTGTCGCCGAAGAAGTCGAAGTCGACCTCCATTCCTTTGAAGACCTGATCAAAGTGCTGGTGATATCTGGCCACCAGCTCCTTCGGCGTCATTCCCTGGGCCTCGGCATTGACCACAATGGGAGTTCCGTGGGCATCCGAGCCGCAGACGAAGAGCACATCTTTGCCCATCTTCTTTAATCCTCGAACGAAGATATCCGCCGGTACATAGGTTCTTAAGTGGCCTAAGTGACAGGGCCCGTTGGCATAGGGCAGGCCGCAGGTTACAAGGATAGGCGATGACAATGAGAACACCGCCCTCCGTTTATGATGTACCAGGCAGATATAGGTTTCCCAGGCCGAGAGGTCTCGCCTGCTGCTTTGAAAATTTGAACCTTGATGGCAAGATGGACCGAGCCGGGCGGGGAATTCTTGCATAAAATGTATATAATCGCGAATGTAAGTAATAGTATTAAATTAGCCTTCACATTAGTGGAGAATTACGGAGAATGAATCTGGATATCGATACAACGGGGGTATCAGATGAGGTTAATTGTCATAGCCCTATTACTGGTTTTGGCACTGGGAAGTGCCCAGGCCATGCCGCTGCAAGGCAGCGATGGAAGCGCGACTGTTGTGCTCTTCGGTGCGACCAGAACGCCGGTGGCAGATGAATCTGCCACTTCGGAGATCTTGAAGGTGGATGTCGGCTTCATGGGAACCGAGAACGTCACGTATCAATTGATGGATGCGAATAATAATGTCTATCTGCCCGGACTTTACAAGCCTCTCTCTTCCGGAAAGCAGCTTGTCTACTTCCTCACACCAAAGGACAGCCTCTTCAAGCTCATCAATGCCACTCCAACGGGCGGAAATCCCATCTATATCAACTGGTGGGCGACTCCCAAGGGCAGCAATGACCGGCTGATACTGAGGTACTACGGAGTCACTGATTGGCTGATCAATCCCGATGAGCAGGGCATAGTCGTTCAGGTCCGCGTGCAAAACAACGGCACCCAAAATCTGTATGTCAGCCCGGAGAACTTCACCCTGCTGGATCAGTGGGGCTGGCCTTACCGCCTACCGCTGGGATTTGATCCTGTGCTGATCGCGCCGCAAAATGCCTCAGAACGGCTCCTGCTGGGCTTTACCGGCATCTCGCTGGTCAGCCGTCCCACTGCACTGGCCTATGACCTGGGAATGCACGATCAGATCATCATCGACTCTGATAAGGATTATGTGCCGCTCTCCGACGAGCTGGTCTATGGCGCGGCTGCCGCCTCGCCCTCTCCAGCAGTCTCGCAGGCCGCACCTGCTGTCCAATCTGCAGAAAATCAGACCGAGCCTGCCCAGGAAGCCAGTGCAGCCGTCAGCGAGAACACAAGCACCAAGATAAGCTCCATCAAGGAGAAGGTCGCGGCCAGCAAGGCTCGTCTCGCAGCCACTAAAGCGGAACTGGATAAGAAGACGCCGGACAGCCCATCGAATGGCACTTCCATTGCCTCGAATAGCAGCTCATCGAGCGCTTCCGCTTGAGACTTATGCGCTACCTTCGGCTTTGATTGCCTGCTGCCCGGGGCTTTTCCCCAGGCTTTTTCTTGAAAAAGATCTATATTATTCGCTGCAAGAATTTCCGGGAAACCCAAAAGAATATATCATAACATTGGAGGTATGTTATAGATGAAATGGCTGGCTCTGGCTCTGCTGGTGATCCTGGCACCGGGAATCGCCCAGGTATATCCTCTGCAAATGAGTAACGGCATCGTAAACTGTACCATCTTCGGCTCCTTCAAAGCCCCCTCGGGATCCTCCTATTCCGACTCAGATACCGCCCTTATTGTGGACTTGAGCCTCACCCGGATAAATGCCAGCAACAAAGCTCCCATCCTTGCCAACTACCGCCTCACCGATGGAAACGACCGCATTTTTTCGACAAGGCCCGAGCATGCACGAGATCTGCAGGCCGGCCGCGCGCTGATCGGCTTTACAGTTCCGAGGGAGACCATTGCCAAGAGCCTGACAGTAGATCTTTCTCAGGACAGAGCGGGAGGGGAGCAGTTCACGCTTCGTTTTCCTGAGCTTGCCAATACCAGCAACAGAAATGTGACCATGCTCTTTTATGGAGTGCTTCGCTCCGGCATAAACTCCAATAAGAAGACGGTCGAATTTGATGTGGCAATGACCAATAACGGCACCAAGAAGCTTGCCATCGATGCCGGGAACTTCACCGTGAAGGACCAGTGGGGCTGGAAGTATGACAGCAAAGAGTACGATGGCTACGGCAAAAAGGGCATGTCGGCCGTGGTGCTGGAGCCGAATCAGACTATCCGTTCCGGACTGATCTTCAGCTCCCTCTCGCCGTCGAGCCGGCCGGTGGAGCTGGTCTACAGGTACTCCGATAACATCTCACTGGCACTGAATATCGATCCCGAGGCCGGCCTGGCCTTTGCCGTGCCGGATGCGAAGGGCTGCATTGATTGTGAGAGCGCAAAGGACCCTGCCTCCAGCCTGGCCGGCTCCATCAAGGCCACCAAAGCCCGTCTGGCCAAGGTGAAGAAGTCGAACATCACGGAAAGCAGCGCTCCTAAAGGGCGGGATGAACTTTGAGGAGGCCACAATGGTCTTTTCCCCCTGGCACATCCTTCCTTCTGTCTTTTCCGCCCTGCTTTTGATTATTTTAGCCTTCCTGGGCGGAAAGGGCGGGCAGAGCAGATCCCACAGGAGCCTGTCCGTTCTCATGGCTTTGTCTGCTGCTCTGGGGCTGGCCGGCTATCTTTATCAGGGCAATTTGCGCTTCTATCCATTGGATCAACATGTGCTGCACTCCTGGCTGGGCTTTATCGCCTTTCTTCTCTCTCTGTCTCTTTTTTTGGATGCATGGTCAGCTCACCGGTGGGCAGGAAAAGCACATTGCAGGATAGGCCGATTGGCGGCAGCATTTGCCATGCTGGCCATTTTCAGCGGCCTTCTCCTGCTCGCCGGAGGGCTTTATGGCCATGAAGAAGCCGTATTGCCGTCTTCGCCTGCTCTGTCTGACATTCAGCAGAATGCCTCCAGCATCCTGCCGGAGGTAGAGGCCGGTGAATACCAGGGCAAGAAGCTGGTGCCTTTAGCCCGGCAGGGTAACAACGCCCTCTTAGGGGCGCAGCATCTCGACAGAAAGAAATTGCGGCTGAATGTCACGGGGCTTGTCAAGAGAAATTTGAGCCTGAGCTATGAGGAGCTATTGGCATTTCCTGCATATTCGGAGGTCGCCCGTATGCCCTGCGTGGAAGGATGGGGATTTGATGCCAAGTGGACCGGCTTTCGGATCTCTGACCTGCTCAATCTATCCGGCCTCCTGCCGGAAGCAAGCTATGTGGTATTTCAAAGTGCTGATGGTTACTCAACCGGCCTGCCTTTAGATTACCTGGAGGACAATCAAATCCTGCTGGCATACGGCATCAATGATCTTACGCTGCCTGATGAGAGGGGCTTTCCCTTGCAACTGGTCGCCAGGAGCCGATACGGCTACAAATGGGCCAAGTGGATAACCGACATCGAGGTTGTGGACAGCGAAGTGAGGGGTTACTGGGAATCGAGGGGCTACAGCAACAGCGCCAGAGTGGGCGAGCTTGCCTTTGGCTGATGCTCTGGCTAATATGATAATAACCCGGCTAACTTCCGCTACGCGGCAAACTCTCGGATGCCATGAGAAATCCGATGGCTCTTTCTGACAGGGGATATCTATGCACCAGCTCCTTGAATCTCCTGCCGTGGTTGGGCTCGAGCAGGTGGGCAAGCTCATGCACAATCACATAATCCTCCACCCACTGGGGGAGATTGGCCAGCTTATTGCTGATGCGAATGGTGCGGGCCACGCAGTTGCACGACCCCCGCCTGCGCTCCTGGTTAGCAGAGTACTGGATGCTGTTCCAGGCCAGACTTCCCTGAAAGTATCTCCGGTTTAAAAGAGCGGCTCTTTCCTGTAGATGGGCGTCGTCCTTGGGATAGACCTGGTTTTCCAGCCGGGAGCGCAGTTTTTCTATGTGAACCTGCAAGGCGGAGTCGGAGATCGAGGCAGGTGCTAAAACCTCCATCTTTCCTGCTATCATCCTGGCCTGGATGGTCTTCCTGCGTCGCGCAGATCTCTTGACTGTAACCTCCATAGCTATAGTCCCCTGGTGCATCTGTGTTTGGTTGGCGGGCTATTAATAACTTTCTTTCTGAAGTTTTTCCATGCCGATCCCTCTTTCTCCCATATCACTAATTATGATAGTATATAAAAAATAAGAAAGTTTATATTGGTATTCCGCTTTAAGGATTGTGGGGATTTATACATGGGAAAAGACGAAATTGATGCCATACGAAGCATGATCAAGGAAAAGAGCCTCACCTGGCTGGCCGGCGAGACATCACTCAGCCGTCTGGCAAAGCCGGAAAAAATGAGGCATCTGGGTCTCGTCCTTCCTGAAGAGGAGAAAAAGAGGATTATGCAGCTTCAGGCCGAGGAGAATGCCCGATCACAGGAACGCGTTCCCGTCTTCATATATCCCGGTAAATGGGATTGGAGACTCGTCTCCGGCAAGAACTGGACCACAACCATAAGGGACCAGAAGCAGTGTGGCTCATGCGTTGCCTTTGCTACCGTCGCCCTCATTGAGTCCAGTCTGGAGATCTTCCGCAGAGATCCCAATCTCAATCCCGATCTCTCCGAGGCAGACCTGTTCTTCCGGGGCTGCGGCGACTGCTGCAATAGCGGCTGGTACTTCACATCGGCTTTGAAATATGCCCAGCAAAGCGGCATTCCCGATGAGAGCTGCTTTCCCTACGGCAGCGATCAATCAAGAACCTGCCCGGATAGGGACAAACGGATCGTCAAGATAGAAAGCTGGAAGACTCTGCTAAGCTCATCCCAGGCCAAAGAGTGGCTTGCTGCGCGCGGGCCTCTCATGGCAGGCATGCATGTCTACGAGGATTTCTATTACTATAACGGAGGAATTTATAAAGAAGCCTATGGCGGCTATATGGCCGATCATGCCATCTGCATCGTAGGCTACAATGATGCTCAAGGATACTGGATATGCAAAAATAGCTGGGGGGTCGGGTGGGGTGAGAATGGGTGGTTTAGGATCGGGTATGGTGAATGCGGGATCGGCAGCAGTTTTGCTTTTTATGCTGTCCAGTTTACCGCTGATGATGACCTGATCATGCCCAAACAGGGCCGGGTCATCGTCCGCCTAACGGGCAAGAACACATCTCTGGATGATGAGATCTGGCTGCATTCTCCTGAGAGCAGGCTGATCATCAGGGCAGAAGAATCGGAGATCGGCAAGTTCTGCGATCTGGGGACATATTCCAATGGCTCCCGGCTCACCTTTGCACTAAAAACCTCGCAAGGGCACGTCTTCTACTCAGACCAGTTTCTGAATGATGATGCCTGCGATCATGTCCGCAAGGTCACGAAGGCTGCTGATAAATGGGAGCTCTCCTGGGAGGACCTCTATGGTTTAGGGGAGAAGGATTATAACGATGTGGTAATGGAGATCCTGCTGCTCAGCCCCGAGACCGAGGATATTGTGATGCCCAAGGACGGCAGGGTGTTCATCACGCCCAAGAGCCGGCTTGCCGCTACACTGGAGGAGTTTCGTCTTTGCCATCCCGAGGATCGGTTGATCCTGGGTGAAGGGGCCTCACTGGGAAAGGCCATTGATTTGGGAGCCTTTCCTGCCGGCACGAAGCTTTCCTTTGCGCTTAAGACCGATGACGGCCACACCTATTACACCGACCTGGTGAAAAATCCGGACTTTTTAAGACATGTGCGCAAGCTTCCGTCCGGCTACATTAAATGGGAGCTCTCCTGGGAGGCATCCTATGGCCTGGCAAAAAAAAGCTACAAGGATCTGGTGGTGGATATCGAGGTCATGCCTATCATCAAAGAAGATGTCGTCCTCCTTGCCGACAGCCTTGTGACTGCCAGGCTTGTCAGCAAGAATACGCCTTATCACAATCGTTTCTGGCTCATGGAGCCGGAGAGCAGGATGCTCTTTGATTCCATACAGGGCAATGTGGGCAAGATCTTTGAGGTGGGAGGCTTTCCAGGCAAGACCAGGCTGGTATTTGCTCTTCAGTCTCAGGACGGAATCATGTACTATACAGACAGCTCCCTGAATAGTGATGGCAAATCGCATGTCATCAAGCTGCCTCTGGGCTCCTCCAAATGCCAGCTTCGCTGGGAGGATCAATATGCTCTCAAGGATCGCGATTACAATGACCTGGTTGTGGAGATCGTTATGAAGCCAAAAACAAAATAGCGAGATCAGGTCCATCCTTCAAGAACAGGGCAGCCAGTCCACGCTTATCTCGCCGGGACTGCTGCCGGACCAGAGAAGGATGAACTTCTCAATGGAGAATACTCCCGTCAGATCCTCCACGCTGCGGCCCAGGAGTGGATGGCGGCCCTTGATGGAGACGCTCGGATCAACAGACTGCCAGGCGATGTGGGCTTTGCCTATGACATTGGAGTTGATGCTGGCCTCAAGGCCGCCTGCCGGGCTGATTGTCCGGCCTATGCCATCTGATCCACTTGATTCTGATGGAGAAGCCTGCGCATAGGCCCGGCTATTGATCTCTGTATTTCTCTCCAGGTGCTCGATGTCGGTGTACGCTTCGGTAAATGATGCGCCGGTATCATAATTTTTGACGGATGAGTACGTCCTTCTGTCCGCCGTTGTTCACGGCCTTCGTAAAGCTCAGGGGCATCTCACCCTGCGCGCCGCAGATCAGAGCCGCCGCTATCATCAGGCAGATCAGCTTCATCCACACTCATCAATCACCCGTTATCGATGATTGTCGAACAAATATTTTAAGCTATTGCATATTCTGCGTGCTCTGGCTGGGACTGGCCTGGGCGATCTGATCCAAGTCTTGCAGGGTATACTCTCGGTTCTGCCTGGCAACCTCATAAGAGGAGTCAATGGTGAGGGCTTTATTGAAACAGGTTAATGCGTCCTGATTTCTTCCCATTTCCCGCAGGACGACCCCTTTATTATTCCAGGCTGTGGCATCCTGGGGATTTATTTGTATGGCTTTTTCAAAGCATTCCAGGGAGCTGTAAAGGTTGTCTTCATTGGCCAGTGCCATGCCTTTTCCTATCCAGGCATCGAAATATGAGGGATTCATTTGCAGTATCCGGTCAAAGAGGACGATAGCCTCGCTGTATTTCTGCAATCCCTGGGAGAGGGCAATGGCTTTCAGGTTCAGGGCCTCGGCGCTTGAGGAGTTGATAGCAAGCGATTTTTCAAAACAGGAGATTGCATCCTCCATTCGTCCCAGATTGGCCAGAGCTTTGCCTTTATTGTTCCACAGATTTGTGCTGTTCGGCTCCAGCTCCAGGGCCTTATCGTAGCTTGCGGACGCTTTTTCATATTCCCCTGAGAAGAAGTACTCATTTGCCTGGTCTGACCAGAACTGCGCTGACTGCCCCATTGCCGGCAGAACGAGTATGGCCGCCAGCGCCGCCATAATAGTAATTGCATATTTCATGGAACGCCTCTTTGACCAAGGGGTAAATATCTCTACCGTTTTTCGGACACAAAAGTTAATTAATCGCCCGACCCAAGCATCTCTAAAGCCAGGGCATTTCCCTCAGGGAATTTCTCTGGCAAGGGAGTGAGGAGGTTTTTGATTTGAAGCGATTTGATGCCATGCTGGAAAAGGATATATCCGGCTATGAGGGTGAATTTTCCCAGATTATTGCGCAGGCTCCGGCCTTCTACAGAATGATGACCAGGCTCCTGGACGATAGCGCTCTCCCCAGAACGATGTCGCCTCTGGTCATTGCTGCCATTGCATATTTCATACTTCCTGAGGACATCATTCCCGAGGAGAAGTTCGGGCCGGCCGGCTATGTGGATGACATTTATCTTTGCGCTTTTGTTGCCAATGAGGTGGCAAAGGCAACCGGCTCACCCGACATCCTGGTTCGGAATTGGGATGGAAATGCGCCCGTGGTTTCTTTGATCAGAGTGGTACTCGATAGCGAGAGAGAGCTGATCGGCGACAAAAAGGATCGCATAAAACAGTACATAGGCTACGATCAACTCGGACTGTCCGCCTCCGACAGCATCGATTAGAAATCATGGCGTAGGCCCATTCTTTTCCGGCCGGTAAGGGCGTCTCATCTGCTCGCCGCATAACAGGCAGGTAGTGGTCAGGACGCCTTCGCGAAGCCTCACTCTCGTGGCCGCGGCAGAGAGAAAGCTGCCGCAGCGCCTGCAAAAGAGCCTTTTCAGAGGGCGGGGCATTCTAACTCTGGTGCGGGTGCTGATCTTCCTGGCGATCTGCACATATCGGTTGCTCCTCTCGGGATGGGCCGCATGCGCTGCCGCCGCCAGCGTAAATAGCCTCTCCATGCGCTGCACGGCAAGATCCCTGGCTTTGTGGCTGTCCTTTCTCCGTCTCACGGGCTACTCCTTGAAGAGATCGGGATATTAAAACCATTTCATCGGCTGATATCCGGCGTGCCATCAATCTGTGGTTTCGATCCAGGAAGGCACAGTTCTATGATGTGGCAAAAAAAAGGAGAACGGATTTTCAATTTTAAACACACGGCAGCCAGTCAACGCTTATGGCTCCGCAAGTGGAGTTGCCCCAGAGCTGGATGAACTTCTCGATGGAGAAGACGCCGGTGAGGTCCTCGACGCTGCGGCCATACTCGGCATGGCGGCCCTTGAGCTGGTTGTCGGCATTAGGATCGCGGGAGATCCATCCGATATGGGCAACGCCGATGACGTTGCTGTTCAGGTTGGCCTCAAGAACGCCGGTGCAGCAAGCTGGGCAGCTTCCGTCCCAGCCATTGCGCCTGTCAATGCCAGACTGTATGGAACCGTATCCTCTGGTCTTGACCTCGGTGGTCTTCTGCAGGTGCTCGGCATGAGTGTACATCTCAGTTAGAACCGCTCCGATCCTGTAATTCTGCACGCACAGCTTCTCAATCCACTTCTGATCGTAGGTGCCGGTCTGATAAGAGACTGGCATGTACTCGAACTCAGCTTCCTTGGTGAAGTTGATGTAGTCCATGGGGCATGCAGTTCCGGTTGGCCAATCGCATCTCACATTCGGAAATCCAATTGGAACCCAAGCGCCAACGGCTATATGGAAACCATTCGCGTTTTGCCCTTCGGCTACTTGAGCTGGCTGCAGGTCGTCGACGAGGCCTTTAAATCTTTCAAGTTGCCTCTCGGCTTCAAGCTCGGTTTTCTCGGTAATGACATTGCCGGAGCCGGCTTCCTTCTCTACCAGCTTCTGGCCGTTAAAGCCTGTCTGGGTGGAGACGATCATCTCTACATTTTTGTATCCGACACCCTTGACGGATGCCTTTTCGTACATATAGTTGGCTGCACCGGCCATGCCGATTAAAGCAACAGCTAATACTGCCAGAACTACCAATCGTTTAATCGTTTGATTCCCTCCTGGCATACGTCGTTCGAATGTTTGTTCTTAAAGTTTACTATGTATTTCTATTTTTTATCAATAGTAAGAATTTCAAATATGAGTATGCTGATTATAATATTCCAGGCTGATCGATTCCATGAGAACCTATTTCTACCTCCTGAAGACATCTAAATTCGATGCCCGGCAAATCCCTTTCTCTAAGAATTACTCCCGAAATGGAGGATTATATCCGTGCCCGCTCCACCGACCTTCGCGTCGCCACCACCTGTGAAGGGCCCTTGATGTTTTCAGTCAGGATCAGCCCGCCCAAAGCTACCGACCATATAATTGTAGTAGGAGAGCGAAGGGTCTATGTCTCTGCAGTCCAGGCACCCTGCATCAAAGCCATCGATAGCAGAATGCTGCCGCGCTGCGCCCTGGAGAAGAAGCGGCAGTGACCTCCAATATCTTTCCGGCAAAGGGCTTTTCGCTCACCCGGGCGGAATAAAAAAAAATAAATTCAGCGGCCTTCCAGCCACTTTTTTAGAGCATGCATGGAGCCGGCACGATGGGAGATCCTGTTCTTCTCCTCCAGATCCATCTCTGCCAAACTCACCTCTCCCACGTAAAAGATGGGATCGTACCCAAATCCCTTGCTACCCCTCGCCTCAAAGCCGATCTGCCCATGTACCTCTGCCGGGAACATCACCGGCTGCATGCCCGGCTCGGCATAGGCAACTACGGATTTGAAATATGCTCTGCGGTCCTCCACGCCCTGCATGAGCTTCAATATCCCGGCGTTGCCCACAGTCTTCTGCACATAAGCGGAGTAAACTCCCGGAAAACCCTGGAGGGCTTCGACGAAAAGGCCTGCATCTTCGAGCATCACCGGCCCCGGCAGCCTGGCAGCGACCTCTTTCATGCCATAGGCAGCCACCTCTTCTAAAGTATCCGCCTGAATCTCGGCATATCCGATATCCTTTTGCACTAGATCTCTGAAGATGGCCCGCGCTTCAGCGTACTTTCCCTTATTGCTGGTCACAAAATAGATCATGTCTTCTCCTTTGCTGCAATCCCGTTCTCTCTTTTTCTCGCCGTTCACCAGAATTTTCCCTCTATTAATCTTCTTTTGCCCTGCAAAGCAACTGGAATGGCCAAGGGCAACATTTTTAGATGCCTAGCATAAAGTACCTGAGGTAAATGTGGATCTGGTGAGACAAAAATGGATCTGGGAGACAGAATCTCCGTAAAGAGGAACGGCACATCCTATGAGGGCGTGCTCATGCCATCCCGGCGCGAGGGGCATGTGGTCATAAAGCTGGACAACGGCTACAATATCGGCCTATCTGCTGCCAAGTCGGAGATCAAACTGGTGGAAAAGCGCCAGGAGAGCCGGCTTATGCATAAAGACCGGCCTTTTCAAGAAAGAGGGGGCCTGCCCCTGGTATCCATTCTCTCCACGGGCGGCACCATCGCAAGCAAGGTCGATTACCGCACGGGAGCTGTCACCAGCCAGTTCTCCGCCGGCGAGATAATATCCGCCATCCCGGAATTGGAGGAGATCGCCAACTACCGTGCCCGGGTGATCTATCAGATCCTGAGCGAGAACATGCGCGCCGAATACTGGATAAAGCTCGCGCGCTCAGTGGCTGAGGAGATATCCGCAGGCGCAGAGGGTGTGATTGTAACGCATGGCACGGACACCATGATGTACACCGCGGCTGCGCTCTCCTTCATGCTGAAGACGCCGGTGCCTGTGGTCCTGGTGGGCTCGCAGAGGAGTTCGGACCGGCCCAGCAGCGACGCCTCCATGAATGCCGTGTGCGCCGCCACTGTTGCCATAAGCGATATCGCCGAGGTCTGTGTGGTCATGCACGGCACAACCAGCGACGACTACTGCTCCATCTTGCGCGGCACTCGCGTCCGAAAGATGCATACTTCTCGCCGGGACGCCTTCCAGAGTATAAATCAGCCGCCCCTTGGCCGGGTGGATTACCTCACCAGAAAGATTCAGCCCTTCCAGCCCTACCGGCGGCGCGGCGAGGTGGAGCTGCAGCTGGCGGACAGGCTTGAGCCCAAATGCGCCCTGGTCAAGTACACGCCCGGATCTTCGCCGGAGATCCTGAGCTACTACATCGATAAGGGCTATCGAGGCATAGTCATCGAGGGAACGGGCTTGGGTCACGTGGCATCCGACTGGATAGAAGGCATCAGGAGAGCGACCGAGCAGGAGATTCCTGTGGTGATAGCCTCGCAATGCCTGCGGGGCAGAATATGCGACCGGGTATATGATACGGGGAGGGACATGCTGAATGCCGGAGCAATTGAGGGCGAGGATATGCAGCCCGAGGTGGCCCTGGTCAAGCTCATGTGGACCCTGGCCAACGCAAAAAGCCCGGAAGATATCAGCTGCCTGATGAGAGCGTCCCTTGCCGGAGAGATCTCCTTCTCCACGCCTGATCACCGTGTAAGAGGGCGATTAAGGCCAAACCTTATAAGCAAGGTGCAAAGTAAGCACCAATCTCAGGATTATTGGAGGAATAACGTTTTGACACGCAAGCCAGCAAGCATGTATCGAAGAAGGGAGAGGCCCTACACGCGCAGGAAGTACATGGGCGGCGTCCCGGGAAGCAAAGTAGTGCACTACGACATGGGAAATTTGACCGAAGATTTTCCCATCAAGCTCACTCTGGTTGTCAAGGAGCCCTGTCAGATCAGGCATACCGCTCTGGAAGCGGGCAGAGTTGCAGCCAACCGTTACCTTCTGAAAGTGGTGGGCAGGACCAACTTCCATCTCAAGCTTCGGACTTATCCTCACCATGTCATACGCGAGAATAAGCAGGCTACCGGGGCCGGCGCAGACCGTGTCTCCAGCGGCATGAGGATGGCTTTCGGCAAGGCGGTGGGAACCGCGGCCAGAGTCGAGGCAGGCCAGAAGCTCTTCACGCTGGGAATACCGCTCGCTTATCTTAACGATGCCAAGGTGGCACTTACCAGGGCAGGGCATAAATTGCCGACACCGATTCAGATCATAGTGGAATCGGGTCAAGAGTTGATAAAGTAATTAAGGTAATCTCGATGGATGACTATTTAGCGGGCCTGGATCGGGCCATGAATAAGATGCCGGCCACACGAGAGTCCAAGGACCGGTTTGTCATACCTTCCGTCAAGGTCTTTTACGAGGGCAAGACAACCGTGCTGGAGAACTTCGGGGCCATAGCTGATACATTGAATCGCGAACCGGAGCACCTCATGAAATATCTGCTCCAGGAGATGGGAACAGCGGGCAAGATTGAGGGGCAGCGGGGCATCTTTCAGGGCAAGTTCGGCGAGACTGCCATCGCCCGCCAGATAGAGTCCTATTTTGAGGAGTACGTGGTCTGCACGGAATGCAGGCTGCCTGATACCCACCTCATCAAGAGCGATCGCGTTCTGACTCTCAAGTGCGATGCCTGCGGCGCTCACCGGCCGGTGCGCAAGAGAAAGGCCACGGCTGCCGTGCAGAGGGATGTGATTGAAGAGGGTGAGACCTATGAGCTTCGCATCGAGTCGGTGGGCAACAAGGGCGACGGCATAGCCAAGGTGGACAAGTACCTCATCTTCGTGCCCAGCGCCGTCAAGGGCGAGATCGTCAAGGCCAAGATCAAGAAGATCAGCGGCACTCTGGCCTTCGCCGAGGTTGTGGAGCGAAAGGGCAAGGTGTCTTAGGTGGACGGGAAGATCACCATTACCCTCACCTTTACCGAGGAGAACAAGTATCTGCTTGAGTTTTCTCCTCCCGCCTTCTGGATGGAGTTTGCCAGAGGCTATGGTGGTCTTCCCTGGGTGGAGATGAGCGAGGAGAGGACGGCCATCGTCGCTGAGAACTATTCCTATCTGCTTGACCTGCTGGTGCAGGGCAGGCTGTACCGCCTCAGCAGGATGCCATTCGAGGAGCGGATCAAGTAGCAGAGATTTCGGGAAAAGCAAGGCCCGGAAAAAATTGATGAGCAGACACTTTTCTTTGGATTTTGGATAATTGATCGAGATGTCCGCATCCATGCCGTCAATGCAGGGCTACCTGATTTATGGTCTGCCCATCATCAAGGAGGGCGACGACCTGGCATCACTGATGCTGTCTCTTTTTGATTTTCAGGACGGGGATGTGCTCTGTCTGGCCAGCACCATTGTGGCCAAATCGGAGGGCCGTTTCCGGGATCTGGAAGGCTATCATCCCTCGGGCAGGGCCAGGCAGATGGCTCAGGAAATCGGCAAGGACCCCAGATTTGTGCAGGCGGTGCTGGATGAATCGGCTGAGGTTTTGCTGGAGAAGCCCTTTCTGCTGGTGGCGACCCGATTTGGCCATGTGGGCGTTAACGCCGGCATAGACCAGTCCAATGTGGGTGAAGGCCGGATACTGCTTCTGCCGGAAGATCCCGCAGCCAGTGCCAGGCTTCTTCGCGCTGGGCTGAAAAAGGACTGCGCCGTAATCATCACCGATACCTGCGGCCGGCCTTTTCGCGCCGGCGTGGCCGGTGTGGCCGTGGGCTGGGCGGGGATTGCCGCCTTGCGGGATTGGCGGGGGGAGAGGGACCTGCACGGCAAGGCCCTGGAGATCACCCTGGAGGCCATTGTCGATGAGATCGCATCTGCGGCCAATCTGCTCATGGGCGAGGCGGGGGACGGGACTCCGGCAGTGGTCTTCAGAGGCTTGAAGTATCCCCGCTCCGGCGGCGGCTCGGCCTTCATGGAGCAGAGCCAAGATGTGATCCGGCCCCGGCTGAAGAGTTAAGGTTTTATCAGAGCCTGTCAGAGCTGTCCTTTCGTGGGACGTCCGATACACATAGTGATTCCCTTTAAGAATCAGGGGGCGAAGAGCAGGCTGGCCGATGCTCTCTCTCCCAGAGAGCGTCAGCTCCTCTCATTTGCCATGCTGAGGGATGTCCTGGATACCGTTTTGGGCTTTGGCTGGGCGACGATCCTCTCCCGGCCAGGGCTGGATATGGCCGGGGTTGGCCGCGATGTCGAGATCCAGGAGTCGGAGCTGGATCTGAACGATGCCCTCAACTCATTGATCGCGGATGCTGTTTTGCAGGGATGGCCTTCGGACATCCTGATCGTCATGGCCGATCTGGCGCTGCTAAGGCAGGATGATGTGGCGGGCATTCTCCGCTGCCCCGGGGATGTCGTGCTCTGTCCGGGGCGGGGGGGCGGCACCAATATGATCCTCATCAGAAGCCCTGGGTTTCGCACCTGCTATCAGGGAGTCAGCTTTCCCAGGCACCTGGCCTATGCAGAGCAGGCGGGCCTGAAGGCAGAGGTATTCGAGTCCTTCCGGGCGGGATGCGACATAGATTGCCCGGAGGACCTGGTTGAGCTCTCTTTGCACGGGCGGGGAGAGGCGAGGCAGCTGCTGCAAAGGTGGGGCTTTTCCATTCCCGGAAACAGGACGGCCGGGGGAACGGGAAAGATCATTTTGAAATAGCTGAAAGTCAATTCTTTGCTATGCCGGGATGATCCATCTCCATCAGATAGCCGAATCCGGATGTAATGGTGGGGATGATGAGATAGGTCACCGCGATATCAGTCACATAGTCCAGGAAGGGCATTTTCAGGGGGCCTCCCATAAATATCATTAGATCCAGGATGATGCTCAGCAGCAGCCAGGCCAGGCCGATAAAGATGCCCTCCTTCAGGAAGCCGCCGCCGATCCTGGTGAGATAGAGTATGGAGAAGAAGACTGTCCAGATAGCGATACTACGGGCATGATCGACTCAAAGAGCGGACGCTGAGATGTGCGGAGCGGGAAGATCAAAACCGATACTGCAAAAGGTATCAGCCAGAGGAAAAAGCCAAAGAGCCCTATTTTTACATATTTATTCATCCAATCACACGCCCATTCCGGAAATTTGTCTCTTTCGGATTTTTGATTTTCAGGATATCCGGTGAATTGGGATCTGCTTAACATCTTATAAATTTTTCCAGCAAATCTTCTTATCCCATCCCGCCCCATCTGCCATCCGGATTCAACTCAGATGTGATTTCTATCCAGGTGATTGCTATGGAAGAGGATTTTAAGAAAGCGGCCGAGTTTCACGGCCATATCTGCCCGGGCCTGGCCATGGGCTATCGGGTGGCAAAGTATGCCAAAGAGCACTATCCCCGCTCCCAGGATGAGGAGCTGGTCTGCATTGCCGAGAACAAATCCTGCAGCGTGGATGCGGTGCAATCCCTGCTGGGCTGCACGGCGGGCAAAGGGCAATCTGATCCTGATCGACAATGGCAAGCAGGTCTTCACCTTCTACTCCCGCGATCAGGACAAGGCTCTGAGGATCTACTTCCAGGGGGACGTCTTTGGGCGCATGGATGCCCTGCGCCAGAAGATGGCAGCCGGAAAGCTGACCGCTGAAGAGAAAAAGGAGTTTGAGGGCCTTCGCTCCCAGGTCATCGAGAACATCCTGAAGGGCAAAGACGAGGATCTTCTGGCGGTGAAGGAGGTCGATATCCCCGCGCCCGAGAAGGCCAGGATCTATCCCTCTCTGCAGTGCCAGGAGTGCGGGGAGAGGTTCATGGAGATCCTGGGCAGGACGGCGGAGGGCAAGGTGCTCTGCAAGGACTGCTTTGAGAAGAAGGTGTGCTGAGGTTGATGGCATCAAAATGATTATCATATTAAAGAGATAATCTGAGATGTGGAGGACGACCATGCCCAGGGCAAAGAATTTGAGAGAGGCATATAACAACTTTTATGTCGAGCCGTTAAAAGAGGACCAGGAGTTTGCGGATTTCTACGTTGAGCGTCCGGGCACCATCTCACCCATGGCGGACTTAAAAGATCGCATTGAACTTGCCGTCCGCAAAGAGAAGTATCTGTTTCTGGGCTTTAGAGGCTCGGGAAAGAGCACTGAGCTACATCGCCTTGAAGCTGCCCTGGATAAAAATCGCTTTTTAGTGGTGAACTATTCCATCCGGGAGGATCTGAATCTAAGCGACTTCGACTTTAGAGACTTCTTCGTATCTATGGCCCTCAAGGTTTACGACATCGCCAGGGTGGAGGGAATCGCCCTTCATCCTGATATCGAGAAGGATTTCCAGGATTTCACCAAGCAGATAACCAACAGTAACCGAAGAGGAGACGTAACCGGCCAGAGATCGGCCGGGATTTCATGGAGTCGGATCGTGATCCTGAAGCTCAGCCGTGAGGCCAAGCACCAGGCAATTTCTCAGAAAAGAGCTGGACCAGAAGATCAGCGATCTCATCCAGAGGCTCAACTGGCTGATAATAGATATCGAGGACAAATCGGGAAAAGATCTGGTGATAATAGTCGATGATTTAGACAAATTAACCAGAGGACAGCAGTCTGAGGACTTTTTCTATAAAAATTATCAGCTCCTGATCGAGCCGAGCTGCTTTATAGTTTATACATTTCCCATACCTCTGGCCTTTCATCCTCAGTATGAGAATCGTCAGGCATGCCTTCGATGGAGATGTGATTCTACTGCAAATGCCGGTTTGGAAGAGAAATGGAGAGAGGCATGAAGAAGGCCGGAGATTTTACTCGGATGTGATCTCCCGGAGGATAGAGCCGCAGCTTTTAGAGGATGGATGTTCTGGAAAATGCAATCGAGTCCACAGGCAAGCTCTCCGAGCTGGTGGAGATCATGAAAGAAGCATCGCTTTCCGCCTATCGCAATGGGCAAGAACGCGCATATCCAAAGACGATGTTTCCGAAGCTCTGGAAAAGTTAAAGATGACATTTGACCGAACCCTCACCGAGGCCCATAAAAAGAAGCTGCTTGAGATTAACAAATGCAAAGAGGCCAGGGAAGAAGGCCCAGATTCAGTCCTGACTCGTGATCTGCTCTTCAGCCTGACTGCGGTCGAGTACGAGGACGAAGACGGGAAGATGGTGCGAGGTTAATCCCCTGCTGCGTTCCCTGGTGGAGAAATGGAGCAAATCTCCCTGAAGGATCTGGATGAGGTCGATCTCCTGCTCACGGAGCTTGAGATATCTCAAGGAAAAGGAAACCTCATTCTCTGCATTGTCGCCTCTCCAGCTTATCGAGAGAGGGTAATTGAAGTTATAAAGAAAACGATTTCCCGCCAGAATCCAGCCGGTAGAGACTGGAGATAATCTGATCTCTGATCTCAGGAGCATTCAGCCCAAAGAAGGAGAGATTCTCATCTGGACGCTTCCCGAGACGCTCAGCAAGGATATTTTGGACGCTCTCAACAACTTTCGCGAGCTTTTCTATGATGCAGGCGTTCCGAGCTTGATCTTCATGACCCCGGCTGGGCTGGATGATGTGATATGGAAGGCTCCGGACTTCTGGAGGTACAGAGGAGGATATCACATCCTGAAAGGCGAGGATCATGGACCGGCCTATCAAGCTGTAGAGGCGCTATCTATACCACTCAGCTTCAGCTATCGAAATAAAGAGGATTTGCTGAGGCGCAAAAGGATCAATGAGTACCTGCTGGAGAAGATGCAAAAGAAAAGCGAGAAAGAAAAGATCCTAATGGAGCTGGGTACCATTTATTCCTTGCTAAGTGAGCCCCGCAAGGCCATCGAGCACTACGAGCAGGCGCTGGCCATCGCCCGCGAGATCGGGGACCGGAGGGGCGAAGGAAACGCGCTGGGCAACCTGGGCATTGCCTACGCCGACCTGGGCGATGCCAGAAAGGCCATCGAGTACTACGAGCAGGCGTCTGGCCATCGCCCGCGAGATCGGGGACCGAAGGGGCGAAGGAGACGCGCTGGGCAACCTGGGCAATGGCCTACGCCGCCCTGGGCGATGCCAAAAAAGCCATCGAGTACTACGAGCAGGCGCTGGTCATCGCCCGCGAGATCGGGGACCGAAGGGGCGAAGGAGCCGATCTGGGCAACCTGGGCCTTGCCTACGCCGCCCTGGGCGATGCCAGAAAGGCCATCGAGTACCACGAGCAGGCGCTGGCCATCGCCCGCGAGATCGGGGACCGAAGGGGCGAAGGAGCCGAGCTGGGCAACCTGGGCAATGGCCTACGCCGCCCTGGGCGATGCCAAAAAAGCCATCGAGTACTACGAGCAGGCGCTGGCCATCGCCCGCGAGATCGGGGACCGAAGGGGCGAAGGAAACGCGCTGGGCAACCTGGGCATTGCCTACGCCGCCCTGGGCGATGCCAAAAAAGCCATCGAGTACTACGAGCAGGCGCTGGCCATAGCCCGCGAGATCGGGGACCGAAGGGGCGAAGGTGCTGCGCTGGGCAACCTGGGCCTGGCCTACGCCGCCCTGGGCGATGCCAAAAAAGCCATCGAGTACTACGAGCAGGCGCTGGTCATCGCCCGCGAGATCGGGGACCGAAGGGGCGAAGGAACCGCTCTGGGCAACCTGGGCAGCGCCTACTATCGCCTGAGCGAAATCGACAAGGCTCTGGACTATTATCAACAGCAACTCGGGATCGCTCAGGAAATAGGCGATCGCTATGGTGAAGCAAATTCGCTATGGGGTCAGGCCATCTGTCTCGAAAAGAACAATGATCTAGAACAGGCAATTGAAAAGGCGGAAGAAGCATTGAAGATCTTCGAGCAGATAGAATCCCCCAGTGCTTCAACTATGCGAGAATTGCTTGCCGGTTGGAGGAGCAGATAATTAAGCCAAGAAAGCATGCTTTCAGTGCAATCAATGGTGTGGCTATGACGCAAACTATTTTTTCCGAAGGCCGCGCTCTGATCGTTGGTGTAGGCGCAGACCTGCCGAATACGGTTGACGATGCCCAGGGTCTGGCCGGCATTCTCAAAGATCCGGAGCGATGTGCCTATCCTGCGGAGCAGGTTGAGCTTCTCACGAGCGAATCAGCCGGTCGCTCCGGCATGCTGGCAGGCCTGGACAGGCTGGCCAGAAGAGCTGATGAGAAATCAACAGTCTTGATCTACTTTTCCGGGCATGGCTATCATGTAAAATCCTCGATAGGCGAAGCCTATTATCTCATGCCCTTCGGCTACAATGTAGATCAATTGAGGGATACGGCCATCAGCGGCTCGGAATTTGCAGCCAAGCTGAAAGCGATCAGAGCCCAGAAGCTGCTGCTCCTGCTGGACTGCTGCCACGCCGGTGGCCTGACCGACCTGAAGGCTCCGGGACTGCAGTTTGCCAAAGCGCCGCTGCCGCCTGAAGCGCAGAGCCTCTTTGCCCGAGAGCCAGGGGCGAGCCGTGATCGCCTCCTCCCAGGCGGATGAGTCATCATTTGCCGGCAAGCCTTACAGCGCGTTCACCCTGGCTTTGATCGAGGCACTGTGCGGTGTCGGGCGCCTCCCGGAAAGACGGCTATGTGCGGATAGTTGACCTGGCGCTTCACACCAGAGAGAAGGTGCCAGGCAGAACGAAAGGTCGCCAGCATCCCATAATGGACTTCGAGCAGTCGGACAACTTCGTTCTTGCCTACTACGCGGCAGGCGAGCGAGAAGCCCAAAGGGCCTGCCCTTCACCGAGGAGCCGGAGATCGAGCCTGAGGCCGGAGCCTGGAGGAGGCGTCTTTGACCAGCGAGGCCAGACTGTGCACGGTCCGCAGACCAATATTATGGGCGGCGTGCAGTGGGCCGGTGCTCTCCGGACAGTTCAGCGGGCCGGTTTCAATGGGCGGCGAGGCAATTGACATGCGGGGCTCGACGGGCGCCATCTACAAGCCCACCGGGCCGGTCAGGCAGCATTTTGGCGATAAAATCGAGATTCATGGAGACGGAAATGTCATCGGCTCAGGCTCTGCTGCTGTCCTGAAAGGCGCAAACATGGAAAGGTTCCTCAAGGATCTGCAATCTCTGCGCCAGGCGCTGCAGGATGCAAACCTGGACGACGAGACCGTCCAGGCAGTTGACGCAGATCTGCAGACCGTGCAGGCCCAGGCCGGCAAGGAGCGCCCCAACAAGACGATGATCATGAGTAAGCTGCGGTCGGCATCCGGAGATCCTGGCGGCAGTGGAAGGATCGGTTGGCACGATAGAGCGAGTGCAAGCTTTAGCTTCAAGCCTGCTCAGCTTTGCCGGAAGGCTGTTCGGCTAGACCTATCGCATAGTTATTGAGGGTTTATGAGGGGGATTGGAAAGATGGACTTAAGAGAGTCAAAAGGAGCGATCGTAGAGCCCAAAGGCCCAGTGGAGCAGCAATTCGGAGATCGAATCTACAATATCAACATTCCGAAGGCTGAAGAGATCGCTCGCCTTCCCACCATCCCAGAACCTCCCTTCGATTTTACAGGCCGCGAAGAAGAGCTGAAGGAGCTGCTGAAAGTCATTTCGAGCGGAACGAACATCATCGGCCTGCGCGGCATCGGAGGCGTTGGCAAGACGGCTCTGGCCCTAAAGCTCGTCGAGTCCATTAAAGACCGCTACCCTGACGGCCAGATCATGGTGGACATGAGGGGCACAACCAATCCCATATCTCGCCTGGAGGCGATGGCCTTTGTCATCCACTCCTATCATCGTGAAGAAAAGATCCCGGAGGGCGAAGCTGAAGCCAGGCAAAGATATCTTGAAGTCCTTAACGGCAAGCGCGCCCTGCTGCTACTGGACAACGCCTTTGACGACAAGCAGGTCCTCAAGCTGGTCCCGCCCAAGAGCTGCGCCCTCCTCATAACTTCGAGAAAGACCATCAAAATTCCCGGCCTGTTCAAGAAAGACCTGGACGTCATGAAACCTGACGAGGCCCTGGAGCTGCTGCTCAATGTCTGCTGCCCTGCCGGTGGCCCGGAGAAGTCGCCCCGAGAGGACCCGGCCTGGCAGGAGATCGCCCTGCTCTGCGGCTATCTGCCTCTGGCTCTGCGGGCTGCTGCCAGCTATCTGGCCAATTCCGAGGACGTCAGCCCAGCTAAATATGCTGCGGATCTGAAGGACGAGCGCACCCGCCTGGAGATGATCGGCGAGCAGGGCGTGGAGATGAGCGTTGATGCCAGCTTCGGCCTCAGCTTCCAGAAGCTTGAGCCCAAGGTTCAGCAGACTTTTCTCGACCTGTCGGTCTTTCCGGCAGACTTTGACGCCCAGGCCGAGGAGCAGATCTGCCAGGATGAAGGCCACAAAGGTTTGAGCGAGCTATTGCGCTGGAGTTTGGTAGATTATAAGCCCCAAAGTCAGGACTATGGGCGCTACAGGCTGCACGACCTGGCGCGCCTTTTCGCCTCAGCCAGGCAACCGGATGAATCGAAGGCGATCGTTAGCGAGAGGCATTGCTTCATACTACAAAGAACTGCTATCCGCAGCCGACGACCTCTATCTGCAAGGAGGCTCCAGCATCCAGAAGGCTCTCGCCCTCTTCGACCTTGAGGAAGCGAATATCTGCCGCCGGGCAGGCCTGGGCTGAGAAGAATATGAAGACGAATTCTCAGGCAGCCGAGCTTTGCATGAGTTATCCAGATGCCGGAGCCTATGTGCTGGATTTGCGCCTCCATCCCAAGCAAAAAATTTCCTGGCTGGAGACAGCTCTGGCTGCCGCCCGGCAGCTAAAGGATCGTAGCATGGAAGGCGTGCATCTGGGCAACCTGGGCAATGGCCTACGCCGCCCTGGGCGATGCCAAGAAAGCCATCGAGTACTACGAGCAGGCTCTGACCATCGCCCGCGAGATCGGGGACCGAAGGGACGAAGGAAACGCGCTGGGCAACCTGGGCCTTGCCTACGCCGACCTGGGCGATGCCAGAAAGGCCATCGAGTACTACGAGCAGGCGCTGATCATCGCCCGCGAGATCGGGGACCGGAGGGGCGAAGGAACCGCGCTGGGCAACCTGGGCCTGGCCTACGCCGACCTGGGCGATGCCAGAAAGGCCATCGAGTACTACGAGCAGGCTCTGGCCATCGCCCGCGAGATCGGGGACCGAAGGGGCGAAGGAAACGCGCCTGGGCAACCTGGGCATTGCCTACGCCGCCCTGGGCGATGCCGGCAAGGCCATCGAGTACTACGAGCAGGCGCTGGTCATAGCCCGCGAGATCGGCGACCGAAGGGGCGAAGGAGCCGCTCTGGGCAACCTGGGCATCGCCTACGCCGACCTGGGCGATGCCAGAAAGGCCATCGAGTACTACGAGCAGGCGCTGGCCATCGCCCGCGAGATCGGGGACCGAAGGGGCGAAGGAGCCGCTCTGGGCAACCTGGGCATCGCCTACGCCGCCCTGGGCGATGCCAGAAAGGCCATCGAGTACTACGAGCAGGCATCTGGCCATCGCCCGCGAGATCGGGGACCGAAGGGGCGAAGGGAACGCTCTTTGGAATATGAGCCTGTCACTGGATCAACTTGGCAATAAAGCGCAAGCAATCGAATGTGCCAGAGCCGCCCTCAAGATTCGTGAAGAGATCGAAGATCCGCAAGCCGGGAAGGTAAAGCGAAAGCTGCAAGAATGGGAGAGCCAATCGCAGATACAATGAAACCCGAGAACAAGACCCTCATCAAAGCCCTCCTGGAGAACAGCGACTCCCTGCAGGAGGACATCTACGACGACGCCGAGCAGATGCTGGGCAGCGTGCCCTTCATCCTGCGGGTCATGGCCCGCCGCCCGGAGTTCATGATCTTCTCCGCCCTCAAGGACTTTTATGCCCTGCGGCCCCAAAGCCTTGAGCCCAAGACCGCGGAGCTTTTAGCCATCGCTGCCGCCGCCGCCTCCGGCGCGGACAAGTGCCTGAAGCTGCACATGAGAGCCGCGGCGGGCGCGGGGGCGAGCGAGGACGAGATCCTGGATGCGATCTTCATCGCGGCCCTCATCGGCCAGACCAGGGTGCTGGCCTCGGCGCTGCGCACGTTCCAGGAGTTTGAGGGCGGGGCGAAAGAGCAAATCTCCGGGTACGAATTCTTTGTGAGCTTCTAGTGGACTTTGGTTTTCTGGTGAAATCCGCCAGGATTTAGCTGTCCCGCAACGATTATCCACCACAGAGACGCAGAGATCGCAGAGGCGTGAAACTCTTCTACCTTATAATTATGCACTTTAAAATTGGATAGAAACAGCATATTCGCTTTCCGAGCAATAGTCATCTCCGTTCGTCGTCCTCTGCGCGCTTCTAGCGACTCTGCGGTTTTATTCCCGTAACCCCAGAGTTGGAGTATTCACCAGGCAGACAAAGGCCCTGGTGCAGGCTCTGCAGTCTGGTGCAAAGCCCTGCTCTTTGCGCCTGGCGGTGGGCCTGCCTCTTCTCTCCGGCCTGCCCGACTGCCGGAGGGTCGCATCCATCCTGCCTTCCTTCTGGGGGACCGCCGCCGGTGCTAATGCCGCTGATAATACATTGGAGACGCGAGGCAGAGAAGAAGCGGTGCTACTGGTGGGCCACGGCACGGGCCACCCTGCCGATGCCCTCTACTCCCTGCTGGCCCATGTCCTGAAAAGAGAGAACAGGGACGTCTTCCTGGGCAGCATCGAGGGCTATCCTGGCCTCCTTGAGCTTGTGCCGGAGCTGAAGGGCTGCGGCGCTGGAGAAGTGCGGCTTCTGCCCTTCCTGCTGGTGGCCGGCGGGCATGCGCAAAATGATATCTCCGGCCAGAGCCCCGCCTCCTGGAAGAGCGTGTTGGAGAGGGAGGGCTTTTCCGTCTCCGCCGACCTTCGCGGCCTGGGTGAGTGCCCGGAGATCGTCTCCCTATTCCTGGAGCACACCAGGAGCGCCCTCTCAAAGATGGAAATATAAGCAAATAGCCTCGCTCAAAAATCCAGAGTCCAAATTTTTCGACCAACAGGTATATAGACCAGAGCCGGGCATGTAGAGGAGGTTGCAACGGCATCGATTCAAGGAGCTTTTCTTGGGATGTTTTTGTGGCATAAGTCGATTCTTTGAGTCGATAAACGGTAAGTGAATTTAAATGGAAAGATATGGAAGCGGCAGCAGAGGCAACTTTAACAGCGGCCCGAGAGAGATGCACGACGTCACCTGTTCAGAATGCGGCAAGACATGCCAGGTCCCCTTTAAGCCCGATGGATCCAGGCCGGTGTACTGTAGCGATTGCTACCAGAAGCACAGACCAGCCAGGCCATCCGGTTCATCCAGGCCACCCAGAAGATACTAACTGATTTGATTGTTCTTAATCGATAGTATCCGCAACTTGCGGTTCAGATAAAAGCAGGGCCAGAGCAGTCCCTGCGATTTTTTGATTCCCAAATCCTTGCGCGGCGCGACTTGTTATTGAACTCTTCCCGGCTTCGCCGAAGATTCTCATGACAAGGATAATAAATTAATATAAGAAAGAAAAATAGTGATGGCAATGCAACTTACAAAAAAATTGATAAATGATGAGATGATGGACGATATTCTCAAAGAGGCAGCAGACGGATATGGTGACCTGATAGCTGCATCACTGGATCATGATTTGAGCGTGAAATCCCTGCAGACCAGAGTGGTCGAGCTGCGCGATTTGAGGGTAGCATGGATCTCTTAAACGAAAAGAAGGTGCACTATTCGGCAGGCTCATGCGCCAATTGCGGCAGCGCCTCTCTGGCATCGGTTGCGGCCCATCGCGCCGGCGAGCTGAAGCTGTGCGCTTCCTGCCTGGACGAGAGGCACGTCTCCCTGGACGATCTCAGGGCCAATGTGAGGAGGCGGTTTAATTTAAGCCGGTCCCCCAACCTTCGCAGCTGCTTTTTGAGGCTGCTTCTCTCAGGAGACTATGACCTGGAGCCCGGAGGCTGGAGAACGGGCATGGCTCTGGGATTGGAGCTGAAGGATGCCGGCTTTGCTCTTCAGGAATCAAGGCAAATGCTGCTCGCAGTCAAGAGCGAACTCAAATGTTGTGGACAGCCTGCTGCGTGATATCTACCGGAAGAAGGGGCAGGGATCTTTGACCTGCGAGCAGATCCGGGGTCTGAATGTGGTCTGCGACCAGTGCCCGGGCCAGTACATGGTCGCGCAGCGTGAGCATAAGACCGAGATATGCTGAAGCCGTCTCGATCTTATTTTTTGATCTTATTATTGATCTTATTTATTATGAATCTATTCTGATCCGTTTTGATCTATCGCATCTCCTGCCATCAGCAGGGTATATTTACCTGTATGTCGCATTATTCCATCAGATGGCTGAAAAGAAGAACTACTGGGATATGCAAAAGTCTTTCTGGAAGACGCCTGCCGGAATTGCGATCTGGATTCTCCTTTTGGCGGCATTCCTGGGCGGGTCCCTGCTGGCGCTCAATGTCTTCGGCTCGCAATATCCGGTCATCGAGTCCTTTCATGCCGATCCGGCGGTCGTGAGCCCTGGCAAAGCCGCCAACCTGAGCTGGAGCGTCATCGGCGCCAGCCGGGTGGAGATAGATAACGGAGTGGGCGAGGTAGGTCTCAGGGGCTTCGCAAAGGTCCGGCCGTCCGGGACCACTACCTACCGTCTGACAGCTGTAAACGGCTCGATAAATAGATCCATGACTCTTAAAATAATGGTGGGTTAGGGCATGATTTTTATCCAGATGGGCAGAAGAAAGCGCGTATCGATATCATTTCTCTTGCTTTTTATAACAGGTTTGCTGGTTTTCTTCCCATCATTGGCTCTGGCAGTCGTGGATGAGGCGTACGGAATCGTCACCAATGTGGTGGATGGCGACACATTTGACGTCACCATCGAGAAGGCGGATGCAAGAGTGGCCTACAGCGTGGAGAGAGTTCGCCTGGCGGATGTCGACTCTCCTGAGATGGACTCAGATAGCGGGCCGGCAGCAAGGGATTTCACCTATGCCGTGCTCATGAACAAGAGGGTCTACCTGGATATCGACGACCTTTCGGCAAACGGCCGGGACAGCTACGGCAGATTGATCTGCCTGGCCTATCTGGCGGGAGTCTACGGCCAGCCTCTGGCGGCCCCTAATTTCAACCGCCTCCTGGTGGAAAGCGGCCACGCCAGGCAAGAGAACTTCACCAATAATGAGTTCGATCCCCAGGATTGGCGCTCCGGAGAGGACCTGTATGAAGAAACAGCGCCGCTGAGTCTTGGTGAGAGCTTGCAGCGAAATTTTACTGAGGAGCTGCTGCCAAAGTTGCAGGAGTCGGCAGGAGAAGAGCTGGACTGGGCGGCCAGAGAGGGCTGGGATTGGCTGAAAGGGCAGATTGGGATTTGAGTTTTTTTAAAATCGGCTAAGGGATAAATATATTTTCTCCGGCTTTTACGCAAGGACCAATTATGAGAATGGCTGAATGGGTACATCAGTTCGAAGCCTCTAAATTCTCGATTATCGTTAATCATATCATGAAAAGGGCAATGCCGTTTTTGATATTGTTTATGATATGCATCACGCTTTTTTGCGCAGGGTGTCTGGAGCAGAAGGATAGCGTTGGGGGAGATGGACCCCAGGCAATTGGCAAAGGAGCAGCAGAGAAGGTAACCATAACCGGTTCGTCGACCGTATTGCCGCTTGTAGAAGCCTCCGCCGAGGCTTTCAATGCCCGGCAGAATGTTTGCCAGGTAACCGTCACCGGTGGAGGCACGGGCGCCGGCATAACCGCCATTGCCGGGGGCCGGTCGGATGTTGCCATGGCTTCCCGAGAGGTGACCGCGGATGAGTTAAGGAAATACGGCGACAAATTCCAGCAGTTCGATATAGGATATGACGGAGTCGTCGTAGTCGTGAGCAAGGCCATCCATGATGCAGGAATCAAGGGATTGACCACCGAGCAGGCCAGGAAGATTTATGCCGGCCAGATCAAGAACTGGAAAGAATTAGGAGGCCCGGATGCCGGGATTTATGTGATCGGCAGGGAGCAGGGCTCCGGGACCAGGGACACCTTCAACGAAGCCATAATGGGCGATAACAAGGCGGAAACCGCGGGAGTTGCCACCACAGCAACGGGAAGCTCCGAGGTCAAAACAGCCATAATGGGCAGCGATAGTGCTATCGGATATCTGGGCTTCAGCTACATGCGAGGAAGCAAAATAGCTGCCATAGCAATTGATGGCGTCTCTCCGGACATGCAGAGCATAAAGGATGGATCCTATAAGCTGCAGCGCCACCTGTATCTGTACACTTTAGGCGAGAGCGCCTCCTGTGCCAGGGCATTCATTGACTTCGTGATCAGCGCCGAGGGCCAGAAGATTGCAGAAGAGAATGGATTTATCCCGATATAACTATCGATCCTTTCTCTTTTATTCTGATCTACTGCATCCCTTCACTGCATCCCCTTCCACCAGATAATCTCTCTCAAGGCATTCTGATGGCCTTTGCTGTCCCGGATGCCGGTTGTGCTCCTGCCCTGTAGACCGCATAGGCCGAGGGTAGATGCAGCTTATTAAGATCAAATATCATCGAGTACAGCTCCGTTCCGGTCTGTGGAACAACATCCATTGCCACAGCAGCTCCGGAAATGGTGCCACTGGCCAGTGCTCCGTAGGTGGTCTCGCCCTGGGTCATGCTGCCTCGCCCGAAGATTCTCGGGCCGGACTGATAAAGCTCCAGATATATCGTCTTGCCCTCGGAGAGCGCCAGGCTCCAGCGACCGGCTGCGGTCGTGGTCTGTGTTGAGGTCGTTGCTGTTTTTTTGCCTGTGGCAGGCCTTGAGACCACAGAGCCCAATGTTAGCGGTCTGTCCATTGACACCTGCATCTCCCTCAGAGCGGGATCTGAGGACAGATGGCTCCCCCCTACTGTTATCGGTCGGTCCAAGGATATTTGCATCTCCCTCAGAGCAGGATCTGGAGATAGATAGCTCCCGGCAGGTGAGGTGAAAATCGGATCTGTGAAATACGAAGACATTTCGCTGCTTGCGCCGCTGCCGACGTATCCTCCTTCCAGCCAGTCTGCGCTGCCAATTGCAATCAGCAGGACAGACGATACGACAAAAATGCTATACGCTTTGATCATTAGCTAAAACCTCAAGATAATCATTTCGTCAATTGACTTAAACTTAACCGTCAAAATAATGAAAATTCTGGACCGGAGAGCATAAAGATAAAGGGCAATTGGATGTGGATGGATTTTCTGCTAATTTGCACTGCCCCGGATCAGCGATGCACATAGCCCCGGATCCTTGATTGTGCTAAATTGCCTTGAAACCTATCCCGCCCCGCCCACCGTGGCCTCGCTCACCAAGAGATGCGGCGATCCGTCGCTTACGGGCACGAGCTGTCCTGCCTTTCCGCAGCGCCCGCTGTTGAACTTGAGGTCGCCAGCAACTGCCCGGACATGCAGCAGCGTCTCGAGAATCTTGCCGGAAAGGGATACATCCCGCAGGAGCTTCGTCTTCTCGCCCTTTTCCACCATGTAGCCTCTCTTGGCATTGAACTGGAATACGCCTTCGCCGGTGCTCACCTGTCCGCCCCGGCTGCCGGCCAGGTAAACTCCGTCTCCCAGCTCCTCAAGGATCTCCTCCAATTTCCAGTCCCCATTGGCGATGTAGGTATTGCTCATCCGCACCACCGGCCGGTCCAGGCCCTCGGCGCGGGCGTTTCTCGGCACTCCGCCCAGGCGCGCTGCCGTCTCGCGGGTGTTGAGGTACGATTTCAGTATGCCATTCTCCACCAGAACCGTCTCCTGGGGCCTGCTTCCCTCATCGTCAAAGGGATAGTAGCCGTTGTGCATCAGGCTGGGATCGTCCTTGACCGTCACCAGATCCGAGCCTATCCTCTCGCCCAGCTTTCCTTCCAGGCACGAGTCGCCCTCCAGGATGATGTCTCCTTCTGTGGCATGGCCCACTGCCTCATGAACAAAGACCCCGGCCAGCTCCTGATCCAGGACTACGGGAAAGCTTCCGCCTTTGGGCACGCTGGCATCCAGCAAGGCCACCGCGGTCTCTCCTACCTCTCTGGCCAGAGCAATCGGATCTTCCCGTTCGAATACCTCCAGGCCTCCCACTCCCGACCGGCCCTCACCGTCCGTCTGGTAAAGCCCGTTTCTGTGGGCCACGGCGCTGATGACAAAGCCCATGCGCGTCATCTTCGATTCCAGATCCAGGCCCTCCGAATTCTCGTAGTGCGCCGACAACTGCATCTCGGCGTAGACTGCCTGGGTGGAGGAGACGCCGTTGACCTTTGCCGCGTCTTCAATCTCTCGCAAAAAAGCTACCTTCTCCTCCAGGGAGAGGCTCTGAGGATCCTTCTTGACGGCAACTGCAACGCTTCTGCCTGCCGGGGCTGCTGCCAGCTGCAAATCCTCCTGCCGGTCGATCTTCCGGGCGATGCTCCTGGCCAGATCGATCTCCTTTCCCAGGTCTGCCACGCTGTCCGTGGTGACAAAACCCCAGGCACCCTTCCAGAGGGCCCGCACTGCCGCTCCCTGAAAGGGTGCCTGGGCAATCTCCTCCAGCTTGCCGTTGTCCAGCACAATCCTGGTCCTACTGCCTCGCAAGGTGCGTACGTCGTAGAACTCAGGCGGCGTCAATTCAGATGCTCCTGCTGGGCGTGGGGATGGTCTCCGGCAGGATGATGCCGATCTTCTTCTCGCTGGCAAATCTCTTCAGCTTTTCAATCAGCCGGGTCCTCTGACTGCCCATGGCGTACTCGAAGACCTCGCTGATGTTGGAGACGGGAATGATCTCGATCTTGCCCTTGAAGGCCTCGTCAATCAGCACATCGCCCATATTGGCTTTGGGTATAAGCACCGTCTTGATGCCGGCCTGCGCTGCAGCCTCGATCTTCTGTGTCACGCCTCCCACAGGCATGACGTCTCCCCGCACGGAGAGAGAGCCGGTCATGGCCACCGTCTGCTTGACCGGCACGCCCTCCAGGGCGGATATGACGGCTGTGGCAATGGAGATGGAGGCGCTGTCGCCCTCCACGCCCTCGTAGGTGCCGATGAACTGGATATGCACATCCTTCTTGGTTATGTCCTCGCCCAGGAACTTCTTGATGAGCACGGATACGTTGGTGACCGCCTCCTTGGCGATCTCCTGCAGCTTGCCTGTGGCAATGATCCTGCCCTCATCCTTGGATTGAGCGGGCGTGATCTCGGCCATGATGGGCAGCACTATTCCCGAGTCGCCCATAACTGCCAGGCCGTTCACCCTTCCCACCTCGTCTCCGGAGGAGTGGAACATGCTGTAATCTTTGCGCCTTTCCATATAGCGATCGGCGAGCTGCTGCTCCACGGAGCGGGCCATCTTCTTGGCCTGCATGACGTGATCCGCCTCGGTCAGATTTGCCGCATTGGCGCGAGCTACGTCTCCGGATACCCTGATCAGGCCTCCCAGGTCGCGCAGCATGAGCGTGAGATGGCCCTTTCTGCCGGACCTCCTCTTAGCCTCTCGCATGATCTCGGACACCGCATCCCTGGTGAAGTGGGGAATCTTTCCATCCCTTACGATCTCCTGGGCCACGAATCTGATGAGCTTGTTTCTGTTCTCCAGGGTGTCTTCCATGGTGTCTCTCATGTAGACCTCATACCCGTAGCCTTTGATGCGCGAGCGCAGGGCAGGATGCATTCCCTGTACGGCATCCAGATTTCCCGCCGCGATCATGATGAAGCTGCAGGGCACAGGCTCGGTTCTGACCAGTGCGCCACTGCTCCGCTCGCTCTGGCCGGTGATGGGATATTCGCCCTCTTGCAGGGCAGTGAGCAGGCTTTGCTGCGATTCCGGGCGCAGCGTGTTGACCTCGTCTATGAAGAGGACTCCTTTGTGGGCTTTATGAATGGCTCCGCATTCCACGCGCTCGTGAGACGGCGTCTCCAGGCCGCCGGACTGGAAGGGATCATGGCGGACGTCCCCCAGAAGGGCTCCGGCATGCGCTCCAGTGCCGTCCACATATGGTGCCTTCTTCTTGCTGTTGTTGTCCACCAGCAGCTTGGGGACCATGGCATCCTCTTTGGGCAGCATATAGCGCAGCGAGAGGAATATCAGCGCGGCAGCTATGATCCCGAAGAGAAGCTGGCCGGTGTAGTAGGCATATACGATCAATGCCATTACTATGAGCATCAGAAACATATTGCGCGTCTGGACCTTTTTTCTGGCCTCCATCTTCTGGGCATCAACTATCTGCTTGCCTCTGCCGGCAGGCACGACCCTAACGCGCGGAGTATTGTTGTCCTCCGGATTGGAGTAGACCAGCACATCCTGTAGCTCTTCCACAGGAAGAAGTTCGCTCATGGCCTTGCCCAGCATGGATTTCCCCGTTCCAGGCGATCCGATGAGCATAACATGCCTTCTCTGGCGTGCCGCCTTCTTGATCACTTCCACGGCTTCATCCTGGCCGATCACCTGATCTATGAGGCTCTCAGGCACGGTAATACTGCCGGTATCTTTGAAATCAATATCTCCAAGCAGCTCTTTAGACTCGTCTTCAGAAGTCAATTCTTCGGCCCTCATATCTTCTTTTGATCCTTCTCTACTAAATATCTGGTGCTTTGCTTCCATGCTCTTTTTTATCCTTTCCATCGTAGCCTTAAATTACGCTTGAAATTATGCTTTGAAATTATGGATCATTTTAAGGTATTCTTCTCGCATGCCTTTGGACAGATGGGGCTTGATAAGCTCCTGAGCCTCCAGGAAATGCTCTCGGGTCACAAGTATCCTATCGATGATCAATTCTTCTCTCTTCATGCCGGGGCGAATATTTGCCCTTAAAGCGAGCATTCCGGCTTCCCGGCAGAGCATCTCCAGGTCCGCACCGGAAAAATCCTCAGTCGCCCTGGCCAGCCACTCTGCCGATACCTGCGGGGCGGCCATGCGGGACAGATAAATATCCAGTATCTTTTTTCTCGCTTCTATATCCGGCATGGGAATATAAATCAAACGATCGAATCTGCCGGGCCGCAGCAAAGAGCTGTCCACGAGGTCCGGCCGGTTGGTTGCGGCTATTATCACCACATCTTTTAGCTCCACCAGCCCGTCCATCTCCGTTAGGAATTGGCTGACCACCCGCTCGGTAACATTTGAATCCGATCCGCTCCCCCGGCCTGCAGCTATGGAGTCTATCTCATCGAAGAAGACCAGGGCCGGGGCCGCCTGGCGGGCTTTCCGGAAGATCTCTCTTAAGGCGCGCTCGGACTCGCCCACCCATTTGCTGAGCAGCTCCGGGCCTTTGACGCTGATAAAATTAACACTGCTCTCCGTGGCTAAAGCTCTCACCAGGAGGGTCTTGCCCGTTCCCGGCAGGCCGTAGAGCAGTATGCCGCGCGTTGGTCGAACGCCCACGGCCGCAAAAGCTTCCGGATAGTCAAGCGGCCACTTCACGGCTTCGATGAGCGATTGCTTGGCCGCTTCCAGGCCGCCCACTTCGTCCCAGTGCACCTCCGCCACCTCCACGAAGACCTCTCTCATGGCGGAAGGCTCGATCTTCCTCAGGGCCTCCTGAAAATCCTCTTTTGTGACTTTCAGAGCCTCCACTATCCCGGCAGGTATGTCCTCTTTGACATCCAGATCGGGAAGTGCTCTCTCCAGGGTTCGCATGGCCGCCTCTTTGCAGAGGGCATAGAGGTCCGCGCCCACAAAACCGTGCGTGGCATCGGCTATCTCCTTCAGGTCCAGCGACTCGTCCAGAGGCATGCCCCTGGTGTGAACGTAGAGCACCTCCAGCCGGCCGGTTTTGCTGGGAATGCCGATCTCAATCTCCCTATCGAAGCGGCCTCCCCTGCGTATGGCAGGATCAAGGGCATTGGGCCGGTTGGTGGCGGCAATTACTATTACCTCTCCCCGCGAGGAGAGGCCGTCCATCAGCGCCAGCAGTTGAGCCACCACCCTTCTTTCCAGGTCGCCGGACACCTCCTCGCGTTTGGGGGCGATGGAGTCGATCTCGTCGATGAATATGATGGAGGGCGCAGCCTTGGATGCCTCCTCGAAGATCTCCCGCAGCCTCTGCTCGCTTTCTCCATAGAACTTGGAGACGATCTCCGGACCGGATATGGATATGAAATTGGCATCGGTCTCGCTGGCCACCGCCCGGGCGATGAGCGTCTTTCCCGTGCCGGGCGGTCCGTGTAGCAGCACCCCGCGGGGAGGATTGATGCCAAGACGCGAGAAGAGCTCCGGATGGCGCAGAGGAACCTCGATCATCTCCCTGATCTCCCTGATCTCCCGGGCCAGGCCGCCGATATCCTCGTAGGAGATATCGCGCACATGCAGCGCCAGCTCTTCCAGAGTCTCTCTGGTGATGCTGATGATGGTCTCGGAGGTTACCAGCACCGGGCCGGCGGGAAGAGTGCTCACCACGGCCAGGTTGAGGCTGCTATTGATCATCTCCACGCGCAGCATCTCTCCTTTTACAACCGCTCTTCCTTCCAGCATGCGAAGCAAGTACTGCGGCCCGCCCATGAGCCGGATCTGGCGGGTGGGAGCAACCACGATCTTGCGGGCCGGTCTGGCCTCGGCCCGGGTGACGGCGACTTTGCTGTCTATCCCCGCTCCCAGATTGGCGCGCGTGTTTCCGTCGATCCTGATGAGGTCCTGGGGGTCCTCAGGATTGCCAGGCCAGGCAATGGCATAGACCTCATCTTTTCCTTTGATCTTCACCACGCCGCCGTTTTCCAGGGAGAGGCCGGCCAATGCACCAGCCCCAATTCTGGCCACGCCCTTTCCCGCATCTTTATGATAGGCCTCTGCCACGCGAAGCTGCAAAGGGCTCTCCGGCACTCCCAAGGCCTGGTTAAAGCTCATCCCTTCCTGCTCCATTCTTGCCTCAAATTTATCTGATGCTCCATTCCCGGCCGCTCAAATGCACGGCGCCGCGCTCTTCCAGCCTCTTGAGCCGGTCTAAAACCACAATCTCTGGAACTTCCAGCCTCGCTGCCAGCTCCGGAGACTGAACGTCGCCCGAGAGCAGGGCGGTGAGAATCTCCGCCTCCAGCTGGCTTTCTGCATAGCTTCTGGCCGCGCTGCAGGCAATCTGTCTGATCTCCATCTCTCGAGATTCGATCCGGTCCAGGAGTGTGCGTAGCTCAAGCCTTTTCTCCTGCAGAGAAGAAAGCTCATCGCGGAGAACCTTCATGTCCTGGGCCAATCCATCGTCCTCCAGCCTGGGCGCGTCCTCGGAGAGATAGGCGCGAACGCCGTAAGAATGAGGTGAGACCGCCACTTCCAGCACCGTCTTTCTGGCTATGCGGAAGTATTTGCGCCTTCCCTGCTCTTGATAGCATTCCACCAGACCGGCTCTCTCCAGCATCTCCAGATGATCGATGACGGCCTTGGGCCCGACATCCAGCCGCTTGGCCATCTCATTGAAGTAAAAAGGGCGGAAAGAGAGCAGTTGAAGGATGCGCCTTCTATTTTCGTTTCCCAGGATATCTAAAAGCTCAACCGGATCCAACTTCATCACTCGACAATCACTTATTAAACTTCAAGTTAGTAACGACAGGTTAAATAAACTTTGTGGTGGCAAAGAGCGCGAAACAGGCCTTCTTCGCAGGGCCGGGCGAAAAAAATTGATTTTCTGCCTCCTGACCCTAGCGGATGCTGAGAATAAACCAGAACGACAGGATGCCGGCGACTATGAGCAGCAGATTGACCAGTTGCCCATGCCCCACCCTCCAGCGCGCCAGAGTGAGTCTTACGCTGATCAACACATGCGTCAGGAAGAAGAAGACCAGATACAGGTCAAGCTCTGTGTGCATATATCTCGCCTGCTGCAGGGGCAGCAATGTCCTGTTCCACCAGGCGTATCCTGAGATGAGGAAGATGATCATGAAGATGAGAAGCATCCAGGCGCAGATCCGGTTTATCTTGACAAGAAGTCGGCCAGCCTTCAAAGCAAATTCTCCTTTCTATCCGTTGATATTGCAAATATGCCATTGATATTGCCGGTACATGAGCATATGGTACTGAGCCATGCTATGCATTAGTATGGTACATGTGAAAGACTTATAAAGGAGAAGATTAGATGATGAGTAATGTAGGCAAATGACGAAACGTCTATCGCCTAAAAGTGGAAATATATTGGAGGCATATTATTGAATAAGAAAAACATGATTCTTTCCCTTCTGCTGGTATTCCTCTTCACCGGACTGTCCCTGGGGCAGGACGCAAACGATACGAGTATTACAGAGACCATTTTGGCCAATGAGAGCATCCCGGTCAATGAGACGGCCCCATCCAATGCTACAGAAGTCGAGACGGGTCCAGTTCTTAATTTCATCTGGTCTTTTGCCGGCATCGAGCCGGACCCCATCACCGTGGTCCTCAATCAGGATGGAAGCGATCTCTACGGCCAGGCCAAGTACGAGCCTGATGGTGCAAAGGCCTGGAACGCCGATGTTATAGGTTCCGTCAAAGAAAATGCTGTGGAGCTGACCATGACCGCTCAGAAGGACAGGGAGCTTTCACCACCAAGATGTCCGGCACCTATGCCAATGATACCATCAGCGGCAACTTCACCCAGATCAGCGGCGGAAAGAAAGTAGGAAACGGCACTTTCAATGCCATGTGGATCAGCCCGGATACCTCCAGCTACACTCCTGCCGTCATCGAGGAGCCCAAAGTGGAGACACCGGCACCTGCCATCGTTAATGATACGGCTGCTTCGGAGGAATCTGCCGAGCAGACAACAGAGCCGGAAAAGACGGCCTCAAGGTTCGTTGACGTTCGCCAGTACAAGGATAAGATCGGTCCAGGCGGCGATTTGAGCGGCATTCCACCCGGTATGGGCGGAGCCGGACTGTAGAATCTGGCCGAGTGATCGCGCCGAAAATCCGGGCGCTATCTTTTTTTAATTTTTCTATCTTTGAAAATTGTAAAGCGCAAGGCGGCAAGAAAAATGGAAGGCAAGGGAATTATGAAGCGGATCCAGGTTTTCACACTGACTCTCTTAGTTGTCCTCACAGTCTGCCCGTCTGCGGGGCAGCCTGGGAATGAGTCCGGCAATGAGACGATCTTGCAGTCAGCTTTTGCGTCAGCTCACTCTAACCAGAGCGAGCCTGCCGTTCCCAACCTCAGTTACATCTGGTCGGTAACGGGAATTGAGAGCAGCCAGGTGATCATGGCCCTCAGTCAAAATGGCAGCGACCTCTACGGCCGGGCCAAGTACGAACCGGACAGCGGCCAGGCCTGGAATGCCGTAGTTACGGGCTATGTGAAAGGAGATCAGGTCGACCTGGTCCTGACCGCCCTCCAGGGCAGCGTGCTCTCTTCCAGCCGGCTGAGGGGAACTTACGACGATGCTGAGCAGTCGATCAAGGGAGACCTCTTTCAGGTGAGCAATGGAAATGTCTCCCGGCAGGGCAAATTTGAGGCGGTGTGGATCAATCCCGACATTTCCGGCTACACAGAGGCTCCAGTTGCCAGCGCCGGCACCGATCTTGCAGCGGCCGGCAGTGAGCAGTCAAACGCCACAATGCAGATTGCCACACTGCCTGTAGCAGAAGAGGACTTGCAGCCGGCGCAATCCACAAAATCCGGGTATTATCATGATGTGCGCCAGGATGCGGATAGGATCTTGACCGGTGTGGGGGATATCAGCCAGATACCCATCGGAATGGGGGGCAGCGGTCTATCTTAGAAAAGGCTTTTCACTGATCAATATGGGCGCATTTTGCCTCCTCGCAAATTCAAGCATCTTCGATCAGTTCCAGCAGCTCTTTCGCCACCTTGCCGCTCTCTCTTCTCGTCCTCATGAGCGTGCTCATGCGCCGGCAGTCTCCTTTGTAGCTGCTTTTCTTGTCCACTACGAACAGGTCCACCTTGCCCAGCATTGTCCGCACGCCTTCATCGCTGGCGGGCAGGCCCAGGGCAGCCATGAACCCGGCGGCAGGGCCGCTCACCGGCTTATCGCCGATGAAGGGGCTGACTGCCACCACTTTTTTGTCCTGCAGCCGCTCGCGCACGCCCGGCAGGGCTAAAATGGGGCCGATGCTGGTGACCGGATTGCTGGGGCCGATGAGGATGGTATCCTCTTTTTCCAGCCGGTCCAGGAAAGCCCGGCAGGGCAGGGCGGTATCTATGCCGGCAAAAGAGATGGACAAAACCTGCGGCTTTCCCCGCAGGCCAACCCAGAAGTCCTGAAAATGCATCACTCCTTGCGGGGTGGAGACGATGGTAGAGACAATGTCGTCCGTCATGGGAATGACCTGCTGCTCCACCCCCAGCGCTTCTGCCAGAGCCTGGGTGGCCTGGCTGAGTTTTGCGCCCTGGCGAAGCAGCTCGGAGCGAAAGATGTGAACCGCCCGGTCCCTGTCTCCCACCTGCAGCTTCTCATTAATCCCATGGCAGCCAGAGCGTCGTGGGTCGCAGTTTTGTCTCCCTTGATGCCCCACCACTTCTTCTCGTCGATCATGTCTGCCAGGGTGTAGAGCACCGAGTCGATATCCGGAGTGATGTAGTTTCCCGAGACCCAGAGGTCCTCAGCCGTGTTCACCACCACAGAGAGGTCCTCTGCCAGAAGATGCTCCTTCAGGCCCAGGAGAAGCTTGGGCGTGCCCGTGCCGCCGCTTAAAACCAGCATTTAAGATTGTCCGCGACCGTTCAGATGTCAGAAGATGTCAGACGTCCACGATTATCATGCCTGTCTTGAGGCCTTCGGCTTCTTCCTCAGTAAGCGGGGATTTCACGGCCTTTTCGTGGTCTATTGCGCTGTTTCCCAGCGGGTCCTCCAGGATGAGGGTGAAAGGAAACTGCCCTTTTCTGGCAAGATCGATATTCTCCAGGATCTCCTCGCCCTTCCGGGTAGCCTCCAGGCTCTCAGCCTCGCGCGCCGAGCGCGTGGCAAAGCTCACCACTCCCTCGATGCGGTCCAAAACGCCCTCCACATTGGATATGTAGGAATCCGAGGCATATCCCGGCTCGATATCGACACCAAGCTCTGGAATGCGCAGAGTGCCGCTGGAGGAGCGGATGACCCTTGCATCCAGATCCTCAATGCCCGTCACCGGCAGGACGAAGCGAACCGGCTCCTTCTGCGTCAAGAGAAGGGTGTCGCTGTGACGGTAGCCGCAGTCGCAGACTCCGGCGATGACCATGGCCTCTCCGAAATGAGGTATGTCCGCAGTCTCCCAGCAAAATTGCATCTGGGCCGAGCATACGGGACAGCTTGTGCTTGTGGTTAGATTCAATCTTTGCTCCCCACTACCTTCTCGCGGTCGATTTTTATGCCGCTTGGCACCAGCACTATGAGATCGTCTCCAATGCCGGCAATATCTCCGGATACGTCTTCGACTGCCTTTTTCAGCTCGCCAATGGCCCGGTCCAGAGCCGCTTTATCCCGCTTCAGCCCGGCGATATCCACCATTACGATATTGCCGGCATAAATCTCCTGCTTGATCTCAGGCAGAACCTCGACCCGTCCCAGTTCCGCTACCCGCAAGACCATCTCCGGGGATCTGCCCGCTTCCTCGAACTGACCCAGATCAACCTCAGAGTAATCCTGCTCTGCCGACTTTCCTATGAGCTTGAGCTTTTCCAGAAATCCAGCCATCCGAAAACCCCATGAAGAAAATGTGTATTATTATATTTATATTTAACGCTGCTCCATGTCCACGAGTTTCAATCCCACAAAGCCCATGGCCACCATGAAGAGCAGGACAATCAGAGCAAAGCTCGGAGATCTCAGCTCTGCGGGCAGAGCCATCTGCGCCCCTAAAATGAGGACAACCATCAGAAACACGAGGCCAGTACTAAGGCCAATCTCAAGCCAATTCTTCTTCACAAGAGTATTGTCCACCCCGGCTTAGGAGATATACTTTTTCGCCCGCAGGCCGTCCTCGCCCGCCAGGGATCGGACCAGAGGCCGGGTCTTGCTGCCCTGCCAGCCCAGGCCGATAAAGCGGGGATAGACCGGCAGCCTCTCTCTCAGGCAGAAGTCTGGCAGGCGGGCTTGCAGCTCCTCCTCTTTCGGCCAGGCCCTCTCCGGGTTTATGAAGTCGACGGTCACGGGGCTGATGCCTCCCAGATCGTTTGCGCCCGCTCCCAGCAGGGGCAGCGGATCAGCCAGGTTGGGAGGAATCTGGATGGCTACCTCGGGCGGCAGAATGCGGCGGGCAGCTTCTACCGCCTGGCATAGCTCTGCCACCCCGGGGCGGGGAGAATGCGCCTGGTCCGTTCCCGGCTTGGGGTCCAGCGGCTGGATTATGACCTCCTGAATATGGCCGAAGGCTCTATGCAGATCGGCAATTCTCATGAGCGCTTCCACACGATCCTGCCGGCTCTCTCCTATGCCTACCATTATGCCTGTGGTGAAGGGGATCCTCAATCGGCCGGCCATGGCCATATATTGAAGCCTCAGGTCCGGCCTCTTTCCCGGTGACCTGTCATGCGCCTGCAAATGGGCCGCCGTCTCCAGCATCAGCCCCATGGAGGCGTTATACGGCTGCAGGAGGCGCAGGTCATCTTCTGCCAGCAGGCCGGCGTTGGTATGGGGCAGGAGGCCAAACTCGAGAGCAAGCTCGCATAGCTCCACCAGATAGTCCAGGAGATTCGTAGCGGCGGCAGCCGTCAGGAGACGCTCGAAGCCCGCGACCTGCCAGGGGCTCTCGCCCATGGTGAAAAGCGCCTCGCTGCAGCCTGCATGGGCTGCCTGCTCCAGCAGCAGCTTTGCCTCGGATCTGTGAATCAAGCGGGCATTTTCCGGTTCCTTTCGAAAAGAGCAGTAGCCGCAGCGATTCCTGCAGAGGTCCGTCACGGGAAGAAAAATATTTCGAGAGAAGGTGACAGTCTTCATCTTGAGGTCTTCAATTAGCGGCGAAACTCCACCAGCTTCAAGACGTTTCCGCGGGGGCATTCCTCCGGGGCCTCGCCTGCCACTTCCACGATGGTGCATTTCTCGCCGTCCTTGAGTCCCGATGGGTGGCACATATCATACATGCTGCATTCCGTATCATCGCATTTCATGGCCTCGAAGACGATCTTGGATCCGGGAAATGCCTTTCTGGCGTCAAAAGCGGCGATTATGGGGCTCTCCGCTACCTCCACTGCCCGCACTCCGGCCTCGTGGATGGGACACTCGTGAATCAGCTCTCCCCGGGTTCCCAGTATTCTGTAGCGCCTTCTCGGCTCCAGGTTGATGCACGTGTTTCTGAGCTTGCAGGTTTCGCATTCCGGGGTGGGGCCCACGAAGGTAAACTCCATGCCGATGCTGGCAAGTTTCGTTCCAATCAGCGTAATTTGGGTAGTTGCTTCGGACATAGTTCATGCTCCTTTTAACAATTATTATATTAATCATTATACTTTATCAATTTAGATAATTCCGGTTGCTTCGGCCGCTTTGGCCGCGGCCATTCTATTCAGGCCCGTATCCAGGATGGTGTAGCGCTCCGGTCGAATCTCATGGGCATGGACCAGGGCGGCAATCACGCAATCGGCGTCCAATCCTGCCTCTGCGGCGCAGGTGGGAGCGCCCACCAGGGCCAGAGCCCTTTTTATCATCTTCCAGTCCCCGCCATGCAGATACATCATCATAATGGTGCCCAGACCGCACAGCTCACCATGCAGAGCCCTGCCCGGGGCAATGCGGTTTACCGCATGGGCGAACTTATGCTCCGAGCCGCTGGCCGGGCGGGAGGAACCGGCTATGCTCATGGCCACGCCGCTGGATATGAGGGCTTTGATCACTATCCTGGCCGATTCCTCCAGGCCCGGCCTGATGTCCGCAGCCGTCTCAACGATCATGCGCGCCGTCATGCCGGAGAGGGCGGAGGCATATTCACTGTATTCCTCATTGCGCAGGCGATGGGCCAGTTGCCAGTCCAGGATGGCAGTGAAGTTGGAGATGATGTCGCCGCATCCCGCTGCCAGGAGCCTCGCCGGTGCCTGGGATATTATCTTGCTGTCGGCCACAATGGCCAGAGGGGATTGCGCCTTGATGGAGGTGGTCTCCCCGTTGACCGTCAAAGACGCCTGAGAGGAGCAGATGCCGTCGTGGGAGGCGGCGGAGGGCACCGAGAGGAAGGGCACATCCGCTCTCAGAGAGGCGAGCTTGGCGATGTCTATCGATCTGCCTCCTCCCGCCCCGATGAGAAAGCCTGCCTGCATCTCACCTGCCAGAAGTTCTGCGCGATCAACCTCTTCCAGCTTGGAGGCGGTGCAAATCAGCGTCACGGGCTCATAGCCGCCATCCTCCAGGAGATCGAAGATGGCCTTTCCCATCACATGCTCCGTATGCGGGCCGGTGATGATCAGGGCGCGGCCTTTCAGGTGCAGGCTGGCGCAGATCTCCGGCACCTCCAGTACGGCGCCGCTTCCTATCGCTACGATGCGCGGCAGCTCCATCCACCTCGATCCGACCAACATTCTCACCAGCGAAAAACAGGCTAAGATGTAAGTGGTCTATAGCGATATAAAACCATATCCTAACAGGTCGCGATCTCAGAGCGCAGGTCGCAGAGTATGCGATCCCTTATGACATTGACCTCGGAGGAGGTCCGGTTGCGGGGGCGGGGAAGAGGAATCTCGATGATATCCTTGATTCTGCCCGGCCGGGCGGACATGATCACAATGCGGTCCGCCAGGTAGATGGCCTCATCAACGCTGTGGGTGACGAAGACCACCGTCTTTCGCTCCTCGTGCCAGATGCGCAGAAGTTCGGACTGCATGACATTGCGCGTCTGGGCGTCCAGGGCTCCGAAGGGCTCATCCATGAGCAGGGCCTTGGGGTGGTTGACCAGGGCGCGGGCGATGGCCACCCGCTGCTTCATGCCTCCGGACAGCTCATGAGGATAGCGGGTCTCAAAGCGCTCCAGGCCCACCATCTTCAGATACTGCCTGCCCTGGGCCAGGCGCTCCGCCTGGGAGACGCCCTTCAATTCCAGGCCGAAGACGACGTTGTCGAGAACCGTTCGCCAGGGGAAGAGCGAGTACTCCTGAAAGACCATGCCCCTCTCCGGGCCGGGGCCTTTTATGGGTTCGCCATCAAGGGCGACGGTGCCGGATGTGGCATCCTCCAGGCCCGCCACTATGCGAAGCAGTGTGGTCTTGCCGCAGCCGGAGGGGCCGATGAAGCAGACGAACTCGTTCTCTTCGATCTTCAGGTTGATGTCCTGCAGGGCCAGCATCTCTTTTCCGTCTGCGAAAAATTGCTTGTATACGCCTTTGATCTCCAGCAGAGCCATTGGGCCTGGAATTATTATGCAGGTAGCTATAGATCTTTCCATGCGGGAAGATTTTGACCGCCAACTACAAATATCTATAACGATTATATAGATAGTTTGCCGCTTCATGCCATGAAGGGTGGCGGGCGTGCCGTGGGCTTAACCTATCCGATTATGCTCTGATGACAAGGGAAAAATATGTTTGCTCCTTAGTGGGGCAGCATGCTGCCGGCTGCAATGGCCTGCTGATAAGGATCCCTTGGTACAGGAGATGCATGCCGTCGTGGCATTGCATTCGGATTTGAGAGTCTGTGAGAATGGAAACTTCGGGATGGAAAAAGTTGCGCGCTGTAACTGGCGCAGTAATAATCCTGGAGATCTCGCGCTAATACACGGTCGGGGCGTGAATGCGGCACAAATCAAGCCGAAGGCGAGATGCGAGGCCCTATAAGAGCGGGTTCCTGCAAAATGGACGCTGTGTAAGAATCCAGTGCTGTGCCGTCTTCGAGCCCAGCTAAAAGTCGAGCTTCGGGCAGGATCAGGTCATCATTTCGGTGATGGGCTCCTCTTACAAGGGCGCGGTGGATTTTCGGCGTTGGCCTGCCTGAGACTTGATGAAAGTTGATATGAGTTCTTCTCGCTCTTTTGCCATTTTCACGGCTTTCCTGATCCTGACTGCTGCAGGCCTGCAGCCAGACCTTCTCTTTCGACTTCGCCAGACCAGAAAAGATAAATATAATTAATGTTGATTATAGTACTTTGGGAGTGTGCCATTAGCCGGGGGGTATCAGGTCTTTCACCTCCTACCTGAAAACCCCCAACCTCTTCTTCTTGCCCACCGGCCTCCACTACATGCCAAGCAGGTTCAATGCAATTCGTAGATAAGCTCAATAAGCTAAAATCCAATCTCTAAGCGGGCGTTAGAATGAAGATCAAATCCTCATTGTGGCGATTTCGATATGCTGGAATGGATTGTGCCGTGGATATGAGATTTGCGTGGGCTGCATCAGAGAGAGAGGCGAGGGCAGCGCTCATGAGGAAATTGAAAGTCAGGAAATTGCCCCAAGGAACGGAGCTTTGGCCAGAGGACGATCAATAATTGCATTCTTTGAAGCATTTCGACAAGCACTTTCCGGTTCGATGGTCCGGCGTTCAGGTGCAGGTGAAACAGCAAGCAGTCGCTCCGTTCATAAGCTTGTCTCGACCTGCAAGAGAATCTCACCTTGCAGAGCCGCAAAGACCGGAGATAGCTTCTTGCCGATCGGGAGCATCAGGTCGAATAGGTCATTGAAAGGCTGGAGAGATGGATTCCAGCCCAAGATTTTGGATAGAGCATTGCTGAAACGGATTATTTTTCCGGATTCATCACAGACCACGATGGCTTCCGTTGCCTGCTCGATGATGGAGCGCGCCAGCTTCTCGGCAGCCAACATCCCTTGGAATCGCCACGCATTGGAACAAAGGCACCGGCATACGAGCAGTGAGCGCATTCGCCCTGAAAATTGAAAACTCAAGAAAATGGGGTGAATGGGAAGACTGGCCTTTGCCCAGAAGCGTGTAGGGCCGGTACAAGTCTTCCTTGCCACAAATACTGTAATGCACCGGCCTCTATAAAGCCTCCCGCCGCGCGGGGCGAAAGTATTCCATGAATTCCTTTCAGGCTTCCTAAACGCAGCACAGGGCATAAAAAATATGTGTCCCACCATACTTGAGGACAAAAATATGGCTATTCTGGCGGTGCTATCTCGCCAATAATTCTGATCTTATTTATTGATGAAGATGCAGCTTTTTTCCCGAAAGCGCTTTGAAATTCCTGAGGAGGGACAATTTCTCCGCTCTCCGATACCGTTTCCTCCAATTCTGGCACTGGAATCTCAGCGAATCTTTCTGCCGATTCTTCAAATGCATCTGGAACTGGTGGCATATAAACTGTTATGTCTCTCGATTCAAATGCATTAGGTGGATTCGGAATTGCCTCTACTCTTGCATATCCTCCGAAGCTCTCAGCTGAAGCTGCTGCAGGAGGACCAAATGTTACTTTTACGGTTATTTCAGATATCATCAATGATTCAACTCCTCATTTCAAATGCATTGCTTTGTTCTCTCCAACTACTATTAGCGCAAGGTGGCTTGCTCAATCTCCCCACTTGGAATGTAGACATCTACATGACGTCCTGTTGCCTGCCCTATGCATAGAATCGCGAAAACATTGCTAACGCCATCAGGAGCAGCCGGCTTAACTCTAATCCAGCCAGTTATCGGCACGCCACTTATTATTGCCCAACACATTTGAGCTCCGATCTTTGAATGCGTCCTTACTACAATTTTGTCGTTATACCACATACTTATCACCTCATCTTTCTATTAAATTTGGAAATCCTCGATTTGTTAATATTCCAATTTAGACATCATTTCAAAGTTGCCTGCTCAATCTGTCCATCCTTGATGTAGACATCAACCTTGCGATTTAAGGCCAATCCCATGCAAAGTAATTTGAACACATTGGCAACTCCATCAGTTGAACTCGGGCGAATGGATATCCAACTGCTATCTGTAAACAGAGCCCATGCCATTTGACTGCCAATTTTAGCATGAGTTCGGATCAAAATCCTATCATTATACCATTTTGTAAAGAGTCCAAGGTATCCAGCAATCCCATGCGCCCCAGCGGTGTGGTATTTTTCTTTCTCGCATTGTTTTAGGGCACCATCCATTAGCGCCAATGTATTCATAATTCTATTCCAGAAGCATTTGCAGACTTCTTCAGAAGGTCCTATGCTCAAGTTGACAATTCCGCCAATAAATGTTTTTGCCCCCGCGTTTATTATCGCTGATTTCAGCGGATCATTGTGTACCTGACAAGAGTTGAAATATACAACAGCTGGTTTAAGGGGCTGATTGGTAAGGCTTTGGAACCAGGAATACGAAAGAAATCCATCATAGATGGCAATTCCTTGTGTATTGCCATGGCCAAAGTTAACAAATCCAGCGAGTCCGGAGGCCAGATATTTCTTGTAATTGCTCAAGTTTGCATCCTTCCCCAGCAATTTCAAGCACCTAAATCCAGATGCGGTGATCAAATTGCATAAGTATTCTACAGCAGCTTTCGCAGTTGGAATATCATCGACCGGCGTGCTCACGACAAAATCATACTCACCTGCAAAAAAATCAGTTTTTTCAGCTCCGCCTTCGTCATCCTCTCCATATTCATAATTGTAGCTAACTTTTTTAACTTTGAAGTCGCCTGTTAAATCCACTCTGGCAATTTCAGCCAGGTATATATCTTTCCTCAACAAATAGGCAATTAAATACTCTGGCGTTTGGTCGGTCTTGCGCTTGATTTTTACATCCGCGCGATAATAATCTCCTTCCAAGCCCGGAAGAACTTCACTTAGAATAATCTCTTCTACTTTTGGTTCTTCTTTTAGATCATAACTTTCAAATTCCTTTCCAGTTGGAATTATTCTAACCTTAATGTCTTTTTTATCTGTCATAAAGATTTCCCCAATTATTCAACTATATTTCCAAAACGATGTTGTTCTTAACAAAATCATATATCGGTACTGTTACAGTAAAATCATTCGTAATCGTATTAATAGTTTTCGATTACAATAAAAAATTTTATTAGTAATTTCTCATATATTTTATAAAGATCTATTAGTGAATAAAGATTGTTGAATAAAGATATTCTACTCGAGATTGATTCGAAAGAATATGAGGTTATACTTTGATATTTTTTGATCTAATTTTGGCCGATATGACCTTCCTGATTAAATAGAAATATTTTGATAGTGCTTTAAATCTTAAGAAAGTTGCGATAAGCATGAAGATTGCGACAATCATCATCTGCGTGTAGGGCCGGTACAAGTCTTCCTTGCCACAAATACTGTTAATGCACCGGCCTCTATAAAGCCTCCAGCCGCGCGGGGCGAAAGTATTCTCGTCTTCTCGAGCTTCAGATCTTCTCGGGCTTTTCCAGCAGCCGGGTCTTCTTCATGATCTCCCCGGTGCGGGCATGGGGCCGGCGGGAGACGGTGTCATTGGCCTTCTCCAGCTCCCTGGACTCGTCCGCCAGGCGCGCTGCCGCCCGCATGACCTCGTGGCCTGCCGCAGCGGCCAGGGCGATGGCCTCCAGCTCCTTGAGGCGGAAGCAGGCGGCTGCATCGATGCCGGCCACGGCCTGGGCCATGTAGAGGGCGCCGACCGCCTTGGCCCGGGCGTAGGGATTGGAGAAGTCCATTCGCTCCGCGCACTTCTCTGGGGTGGCCAGAATGGCGGGCAGTTTGGGAGTGCCGGCTGCGATGCCGGTCATGGCGCTGTCCAGCTCCTCCTGCACCAGGCGGATGGCTCCGCAGGCCGCCAAGACCCGCAGGGCATCGGAGTTGAAGAGGGCCATCTCAGCCGGGTCGAGGAACTCGCGTTTGGCACCGATGAGCGGGTCCATGGGCAGGATGATGTAGCCGAAGCCCTCCGCGGCCAGAGCGTCGCGCGCCTCCTTCTTGCTCGGGCCATCGGAGATGATAATGGTGGGCAGGCCCTTGAAAGCCTCGCGCGCGGCCGTCGGCCCGGCGGTAGCGGCATTGGGGCTGCTGATGACCACCAGTTGAGGAGACCAGGCCTTCAGCTCGGCGGCTGCCTCGCCCTCCTTTTTGGTCATCTTGGGGCCGAAGCTGACGATCTTGAACTCGATGTCTGTTCGTTCCGCAATCTCATCCAGGGAAAGGTCGATGGCCGTGGAGGTGGCGATGTTTCCCAGCTTGACAAAACCGATCTTGAACATGCCGCTGGGAAAGGACGAGATAAAGATAAAAGGGTTTTGTGGAGCATTGTTCGCGCCTTTGCATTGAGTAATAGCGGTAATGGCTCGGACTGAAGGACGCTCTTCATTTCACGCGAAGGCGCGAAGTGCGAAGCCGCGAAGTACGACGAAATTGAGCATGTAGGGTCTCTAATGACCGTTTTTTCCTTCTTCGCGCCTTCGCGGCTTCGTGTGAGAATTTTGCGGTAGTGGTAGGAGTCCGGCGAATTCATTTCCTTTTTTCACGCGAGGGTGCGAGTACCTGTTTGCCCGCAACCTAAAAATTGCATACCAATCAAGTAAACCTGTGAGCGACCAGGCAGATTTTACCAAGAACGTCCTTCCCCATCTCTCCTGTCTGGAGGAGGACGAGGCAGGGCCCGATCCCGGCGAGGTATCGCGAAGATACGGCATCCCTGAGGAGCGAATCGTGGTGCTGAGCAGGAATGAAAATCCCTATGGCCCCAGCCCTCGCGTGCGCACGGCTTTGCAGGATGTACCGTTGCACCGCTACCCGGACAGCCGGCCTTTTATCGAGTCTCTTTCTGAGTACACCGGCTTTTCCAGGGAGGAGATCGTCATCGGTGCGGGCATGGATGAGATCATCACCACCATCTGTCGCATCTTTCTGGGTCCAGGGAGATCAGGCGCTGATTCCCATGCCCACCTACAGCCTCTACGGCCAGGCGGCTATGCTGTGCGGAGCCCTCCCCATTTATCAGCCCCGCCAAGATGACTATTCGGTAAGCAGGCAGGTTCCCGAGAGGATCAAGATGGCATTTCTCTGCTCCCCCAACAATCCCACGGGAAATGCCCTCAGTGAGGAGAATGTGAGGGCGGTGGTGGAGGGCACCGATGCCGTCGTCTTTCTGGATGAAGCCTATGCCGAGTTTGCAGAGAGGAGCCTGATTGGGCTGGTGAGAGAGTACGACAATCTGGTGGTGGGCCGAACGCTCTCCAAAGCCTTCGGTCTGGCAGGCCTGCGCCTGGGCTATGCTGTGGCTCCGCCCTGGATTGCAGAGCAGTACCGGCGTGTTGCGCCTCTCTTCAGCATAAGCAGTCTCTCTCTGGCGGCGGGCGTGGCCGCCTTGCGGGATCTGGAATGGATGAGAGGGTGCGTGAAAAGAATAGTCTCGGAGCGGGAGAGAATGAGCGAAGGCGTGGCCTGCGCCAGTCCCTCGCAGGGCAATTTCCTTTATGTTCATACCAGGGAAAAATCGAAGGTTGTGGTGGAGCGGCTGCTTTGCCGGGGTGTTATTGTGCGCGACTGCAGCTCCTTTCCCGGCACCGGGGAGCACTGCCTGCGTGTCACTGTGGGCCGGCCGGAGGAGAACGGGCGATTCCTGGAGGAGCTGGAGAAGGCGGACGCGGCAGGCTCCTCTCTGCACCGGTAGATGATTCAAGGCGGCGAACGGATTGATGGCGCGAGCAGGCGCGGAAGCCGGGAGACGAAATACGGAAGTTATAATGTAAGACATAGAACAGCATATAGACTTGCAGCTCTGAACATAGAGGATTGATAACGCCATGTCCACGCGCAAAACGGTTTGGATTTTTGCTATCTGCTTTCTCGTCCTGGTGCCGGGAGTGCTCGGGCAGAGCACAGCCACCAGCGCCGATCTGGCCGATCCGGGCCCCTTCGCCGCCGGCCTGCAGACCGTGAACGTCCCCCGCCCCGACGGCCAGACCTTCACGTCCCAGCTGTACTACCCTGCCGCAACCACTGGCGAAGGCACGCCGTACGATGGCAGCGGCGCACCCTATCCGGCGGTCACCTTCGGCCACGGCTTCACGGTGCCCCCGCAATTCTATCGCAGCACCCTGGAGCATTTGGCATCCCATGGCTACCTGGTGATCGTTCCCGAATCGTACATGACCTTCCTGTTCCCCAGCCACCAGGGGTTTGCAGAAGACCTTCGCTACAGCCTGGACTTTTTGGAAGCGGAGAACGAAAATCCCGCTTCATGGCTCTATGGACAGGTGGACACCGCCCATTTTGGCATGGCCGGCCACTCGATGGGCGGCGGCTCGAGCGTCCTGGCTGCGGCAGCTGACTCGCGGGTGCGGGCACTGATCACGCTGGCTGCTGCCGAGACCATTCCCTCGGCCATCGCCCAGATGCCGGACATCAGCGCGCCGGTGCGGTTGATGACGGGCGATCAGGACGAGATCGTGGACTGGCAAACCAACACGCAGGCGATGTACACCGCGGGCCGGCCGCCGCGCCAATTACTGCTCATCCGGGGAGGGTGTCACTGCGGCTTCCTGGACAGCAACTTCCTATTCTGCGACTCGGGCTCGCTGCCGCGTGCGGAGCAATTGGAGATCACGCGCCGCGAGATGGTGGCTTTCTTTGACCTGTACCTGAAGGAGGATTCGAGTCACTGGCGAGAGGTTTGGGGACCTGAGCAGTCCGACGATCCTCGCGTCGCGCTCCAGTCAGAGCCCGGGATCGACCTTCGCCCGGCCAGCCAGACGGGCCAGGCAACACCAGGCAGCTATGTATCGTACAACGTCACGGTGACCAACCTGGACACGCAGCCTAACGGCTACGTTTTGATGGCCGAGGACGACGCCTGGCCTGCCGCCCCCTCGCCCTGGCCCGTCAGCCTGATGCCGGGGCGGACACCAGTGCTGAATCCCGGCGAATCTACCAGCGTGACCGTGCGCGTCCAACTGCCAGACACGCCCGGACCGGAGGAGACGATCTTGATCAGTGCCCTCTCGGACCGCGACGCAGGGACACGGCAATTCGCCACAGTCACGACCGGATTCGTGGTCGAGACGATGAAATTTTCCTGAAATCCGCCGAAAAATACTGATCAATGTTATGAATAATTGATTCGATAGGATACGTCTAGTATCCGATAAGATCTATACATAATCGTCTATATGATTCTTAAAGAGCACATTATGTTCTATGAGAGGAAGCACGAAATATCTGATGGCAATAATGGCCGCTTGCATGATCATGGCCGGCCTGAATGCTGCCGCAGCCTCGGGCGGAGATATTTCGGATTTGAAGAATCTTATCTCAGTCAACGAAGATATCCGCATGAATTCTCAGGACCTGGCCTTCTTCCTTGCTACTCATAATTACAGCGCCGTTCCCAGAGACGGCTATGTAGAAATCGACATGAATGGCAAGATCTGCAGACTTTTTCCCAATGGCGATGAGCCGGGATTATGCGATATGGTATTTTAGGTTGACTTTTCGTGATTGCGACTGCGGGGGGAAAATAATATGAGATCGAAAACAAAAGCAGATGAATTGATTGCATCGCGGATTCTGAAGGCATGCGCAGACGGTACAAGCAAGACAAGGATTACCAGTCAATCCAGTCCGAATTCAATGAAAGTGATATCGTATTTGCTTCTGATCGATGAGGGGCTCATTGAAGTTGTTACGGAAGGATCCCGGATTGTTCATAGAGCGACTCCAAAAGGAATAGACCGGATGGAGAAATTCGAGCGCTTGCTTATCGATCCCGATAAAATGATTGCGAAACCGGAGATTTGCCTGCCAGGCTCGTGTTGAAGAAGACCATGTTTCCAATGGCATAAGCCGTGATTGAGCCATATGCCGTTCATTGTTGGATAAAAGCAAAGGAAGACATTCAGGGCTCAAATGGACTTCCTGCGAGCACGAGACATCTTTTTTCGCCTCTCCTCGCCTTCTCGAAATCCTCCCCACACTGCTGAATCGCTTATCTGACGGCCAGCTTCAGCCATCTTAGACTCGATCGAGGTTTCCTGCCAATGTCCATTTAATCAATCTAGCTCGAAAATCCTGACCAGCCCCCCATCAGCATCAACCTCGACCAGTGTGCCATTCTTTATCTGCAAGATCTCCTCCGGCACCCTGTCCACCAGGGGAATGGCGCTGATGATGGCCCCTACCGCCACAATGGGCTCGGAGCGCAGGTTGATCATGGCTGCGGGGGCGAGATCCCTCTTTTTAAGCTGGTAGATGACGTAAGAGCCCACGGTGGAGCCCTTGCCTCCCGGAAAGATGAGCACCTTTCCGGCGATGCACTGGCCGAATAGCTCATGGGCCGGATCGACCACCAGGCCCGTTTTAGCATCGACATTGCCCAGGAATGAGATGGCCTCCTTCGTCACCAGCGCCGGGCCACGGGCGCAGCCGGAGGCGACCTTATGGCATTCTATCTCCATTCTCACCGCCTCCCCAGGGCCACGTCGATGCACTCTTTCAGGCTGCCAAAGCCCGCTTTGACGCCAGCCAGGCCGGGCAGGTAGACCAGCGCCTTGCCGGAATTGGTCATCATCCTGGCAAAGCCTTCCGTGGCCGGGGAGACGACCATGCAGGTGTCGCAAAAGACGCGCGCCCCGCTCTTCTCGATGGCTGCCACCAGATCGGCATTCTCCTCGGCGATCTTGCGGGCGGTGCAGACCCACAGCTCTTTTTGCACCTTGTGGCCCTGCAGCAGCCCGGCAATCTCCTCCAGCTCCCGGCCTGAGCAGTGGGGGCAGCCCAGAGCCACCACCTCTGCGCCGCTTCCCGGATATTTGGCGTAGACCTCGTCGATCTCCTTTCTGCCCAGAGTGATCCTCTCTTCAGCCAGCCAGGGTCCGGGCGGCTCTGGCGTGGCATCCTCCACGTAGTAAAGGGCCACCGAGCCGCTGGCGGCCATGGCTGCGCCAAGAGCCTTCAGCTCATCGCGGCTGGGCCGGCCCGCCAGCCGGAAGAAGGGCACGCCGTCCTTGACAATTCTGCCCGCCAGGAATCCCAGGGCTCCGTAGTCCGCGCCCCGCAATTCCGCCTCCACCTCCACCAGGCAGGTTGGCAGCCGGTTCTCATCCAGATGATAGCCGTACAGAGCGGTCTTTCCCACCAGCGCCGCCGCCAGAGCCGATGGCCCTCCCTCCCGGTTGGTGCATGCGCCGATGACCGAGTTGGCATAGGAGACGGCGGAGGACTCGCTCCAGGCCAGGTGATCGCCCAGGCGGGCGAGGCTGTCATAGATCTGATAGGGAGTGCAGGTGCAGTCGATGGAGACGCCCAGTTTTCGATAGGCTTCAATGGTCTGCTGCTGCTTTGCCGCAAAATCCTCACTGATGCCCATCTCCTGCCAGCGGCACAGGTCCATGCCTGCCGGATTGAGGATGCTGGGCACGGCCACCTTTCCTTGCAGGTCGGAGATCCACTCCAGGCCGGCCTCGCCGATGTTCTTGTAGGATACTCCCGCGATCTGCACCGACCTTACCGGCACCAGCCTCTCTGCGCCGTAAATGTCGCCCAAGGCCACTAAAATCTCCATCATGCGGCGCAGGGTTTCGCCTTGCTCTCCCTGATAAATGCCTTCTTCCTCACGGGACAGGTACATGGCTATTGGCTTCTTGGGCTCTCTGCAATAAACTCTTTTCCTGCAACTTGCGTTCCAGAATTTCGTTCAAGAGATGTCTTTCTCACATCGCGTCTTCGCGCCTTCGCGTGAGACCATGGAGTCTCGCGTAAAGCCTGGCAACCATGATTGCCGACCTCAAGCATGATCCCGCGATGAAGTAAGAATCAGCTCGGACTGCGGCCAAGCACACGCGTCTCGCGGGCAGAGGACCAGGAGGAGATGCGGCCTGGGGATGAAGACCGGGGCAGTGCGATGAAAACGCCCTGCGGGTTTTGCGGCTTCTTATCCCAACGCTCCCTCTGGATTACTGGCGGCATCGATCTTCGGCCACCTGGTATGATGACCTCTCACGAGTGTGTATAACCTGCAAAGGTTCCATCTTTTTCTATCCTTTCCAGACAAGATCTAAATCTCTTTGCCTATCTGATCATTCCATACTTTACGGAATGAATTTTCGACAATTGCCTGTTATCGATTAAACAGCATCGGCTAAACAGAAAAAACGCTGTAGAATCCACCGCGCAACATCAGGGCTTGCGAGGGCGAAAACATATTTATAAAATTATCATGTGCTCTATCTTGGCCCAGAATGTTGTATAATCTAATAAGTATAACCTGCAATTTTAGACCATTCCTCTAAGAGCGTGGCTATAAATAGCAACTATAACAAGTAACTATATATAGCTAGCTTGATAGTATACTTTACTAGTTACCCGTTGCGATGTGCGCTTAGCGCATAAATGACCGATGGGAGTGATCTTATGCTTTTCTGAAAAGGTTGTTTCTTGAAACAACTAAGCTGTGCTTAATTATGTCATAATATTGGCAATCGTCCTTCGTAAATTTTCTGTATATGCTACCACATATCGAATCTGCGCATTGTATACCCCTACTATTATGAGATTTCTCCCATCGCACATATAGGTGCTTGCCCCTGAGAAGTGGATTTATCTTCATAGGAAGATAATTAGCCAATTCGCGTTTTATGGTTTTATTAGAGGATCTCTGATCCACATATACGGTGATATGATCATCAGAATACCCATTCTTTACTAAATTCTCGATTAAGTAAAATAATATTAAATTATACATTAAATTATTATTGGGATGTTCTCTAAATTCTTCATTGATTAGATCCTTCTCGACCTGGATATAGCCGAATCTGCCGTCGACTTCAACCAATTGCTGTAAGAACTCTTTCTTTAATTCAGGACTAATATCATGAAAATGTAGCTCTCGGGGCTCTTCTCCTTTTACAGCTTTGATTTTACGCTTAATATTATCTACACAAAGTTTATAATTCTCATTGGGAAAGAATGCAAATCCTATCATAAAATGCGAAGTAGATCCAGGCACGCCCGCTTCATCTACAAAAACATGTAACATCTCCTTGGCACCGCGATCCCAGACATGTTATGGTTCTAATTAGAGATTGTGCTCTCTTTATAGAAGATCACAAAAACGGGCCGAAGCCTTGGCGAATATGCTTTAACATGTAACATTAAAATGGATTGGTGCGGAGTTCCGGATTTTAACGGAAGCCCTTAAGGCGTACGTTTCTAGACTACCCAAGATAAGCTTCATTGACGTGGCAATCGGAGTTTTTCTCCGCCCAAGGGGTCCCGATTATCCAGTTCGTAACTTCCATCCACAATACACCAAGTATTACTAATGGTAGTCCGAATCCGCACACTGGCGACGTTAATAAGTTGGTCGCCCCCGCAGCGCAAAGTATCGTTCCAACAGTCATGAATAACACCTTTTTGATAAAGGATTCTGCTTTAACTGCCAGTTCGATAAGGCTTATCTGTGATAGGTCTTGCAACCCCGCAAAACGTAAGAAAAATATGCCCGCAAGTATAAAATCTTTTCTGCTGAATTTTAGGTGGGAAGAATGACGCAAAGATGAGATCGTCACATGATCCTCTTGGTGTTGGCCATAAAAGATAGGATCAAGAGATCTGGCGAGATAAATTGATCACCTGCCATTTGTATCATCTCCTCCGGATGTAGCTTCTGTTTTCCTTTGCCGATGACCAGTGGATGCGTCCTAGACCAGCCGGTGCAGTGGATGCGCTTCTGCCGGGGCAATATCCAGGTCTCGCACCGCCTCGGCCACGAGAATGTCGGCCATGGCCGCCGCAGGAAAGATGATACTCCGCGCTTTCAATGGGCCCGTAAAGCAGAAAGTCGCCTGCTGCCAAAAGCTGCATGGCTCCCGCAGCCGCATCGCAGCACTTTCTCGCCGTCTTCTCCTTTTGGGAGAGCCAGGGCCAGGCAGAAACCGCATTGTGGATGCCTGATCCGACGGGCAGGCCCAGCCGCGCTTTGGCCGCCACGGAAAAGCGCAGAGCCGACCCGGCCCCGCTGCCCAGCGGCACCACTCCCGGATCGATGAGCAGATTGGCCATGCCCAGCTCCCGGGCCAGGGGGAGCAGCCCTTTCTCCCTCACCCGTCCGCCCGTCTCTAAAATTTCCAGAGCGCCATCCACGCCCGGCTGGGAAGGATTGTAGCCCAGGATGATGGCCGAGTCCAGCTCCGCGTCCCGCAGATTCTCCGCCTCCTTCTCATCCGTGGCCAGGCTGATGCTGTTGTAGATGGCCCGGTCGGCATAGCCCAGCTCTGAGGCCAGGAGCGCGGCAGAGCTGCGCGTGGCCGCATCCGCAGAATCGATGATAAACGGCCCCCTCCAGATGCCTTCTGCAAAATCGAGATACCTTTCAAACGCCTCCAGGCTGCGAGCATAGAGGTGCAAGACAGAGGGGCATCCCGTCTCCTCGGACAGCTCGCTCTGCCTGGCTACCAGCTTCTCCGCGGCTGCCCGATCGAAGATGCCTCTCTCCTCATCCTCCACGATCCTGTGCCCGTGATAGAAGATGGTGCCGCATAGCACAGAAGGAAGCTCTCCGGGCTGGCCTCCAAACTTCACTCCCGCCACGTTCACTATGGACTGCTCTCTGCTGAATCGAAACAATTGTCATCCCTCTGCATTTGCAGCTGCATCAGCCTCTGCATTAGCCTCTGCGCTGGCCTCTTCTCTAACGAGCCAGGCAGCCGTGTCCATGACCACCCCCGTCCCGAAGGACAGGTCCCCCTTCCCGAAGGCAATCTGTCGCGATGCAGCCTTTCTCTTTATCACCTGGAAGGGCTCGGCCGGATAGGGCCTGGCCAGGCGGTTGTATCTGGATATCTGCTCGCCTATCTCCTCCAAATCCTCCCGGCCGATGAGATCTATCAGCTCCACCTGCTCCTGGAAGCGCCGGATGGCCTCCGGCGGCAGATTCTGGATGAAAGGTATGGCCCCTTTGGAGCCGATTATCCGGCCCTGCTCATCTATGCCGTTCTTGTGCAGCGCCAGAATGGTATTGCCGGGCAGATGGCCCTTCGACTCCACGCCGCAGAGGATGAGGAACCGGATATTGCAGTTGGATATCACATTGGCCACGATCTTCTCAATCCCCAGGTTCTCAGTCTTGCACGGTCCGGCAATGGCTGCGTCCCTCACAGGAAATGTGCTGGCCAGGGTGACCACAGCCACGCCGGCGCTCGGGTCGCCTACCTGGTAGTCGCCTCGCACGGGCGGCCAGGGATCTTCAAAGCCTTTGCGCTCTTCTTCTGCCATATCGCACCTGCCATTTACCTCAGGACCGATCAGCATTTATTTTTTTCCGGTCCTGGATCTTTTACACGATATAACTGCCCTGCAATAGTAAATATGAAAAATTGAAATATGAGGATAGCAAATAAGTAGGTTGGATTCCAGCAAGATAGATCAATTACAAGATAGTAAGGATAAGTCTTGCCGGGTGAATGGTGGCACTAGCATGGCCTCATACAAAGAAAAAATTCTGGAAGTAATAGGAGAATCGGAGGTAGGCCTCACCACAGTGGATGTGGCCAAGAAGGCCGGCGTCAGCAAGACCACGGTGATCAAGTACCTCTCCGTTCTCAGTTCCGAGGGGCAGGTCGAATTCGTGGAGGTGGGCCCGTCCAAACTCTGGAGGAATAAAAGAACGGGAGCAAAGCATGAACCGGAGGGGGCGCACACCTTGAAGGTAGAGGCGCTTCCCATGGTCGATATTGACCTGTGCGACGGCGAAGACAAGACCGTCTACTTCTCCTTTCGCGTCGATCCGGATCAGATATGCGCACTCATGAAGCGTGCTAATAAATGCATGTGCAAAGTTGCAGAGACATATTAATCGAGGATTAATCGAGGAATAAAATACATGCCAAAAGCCCCGCAGATGTCCATACCAAGAGAGATCAAAGACTTCTTCCAGGTTGAAAGCGGCCAGACACTTCTCATCAAGGGCCTGCCCGGAACCGGCAAGACCACGCTGGCCCTGGAGATCATGAGCAACTTATGCGAGGAGCGCAATGGAATGTACATTTCCACTCGCATAGACCCCCGCCGGCTTTATGCCACCAACCCCTGGGTAAAAGAGGTTGTTCCCCCCAAAAATGTGGTCAATGCCACCCAGACCAAGCTTTTGGAGAGCCTGAAGGGCATGGGAAAAGATCTGTCCAACTACTACGCCGTGCTGGACTTCTTCAAGGTATTCTTTGACGAGGCTGAGGAGATGGACAATCCCATGATCATCATTGATAGCTGGGACGCGGTCCTGAATTATACCGCCCATCTCATAGGCAATGCCCGGTCCAGCTTCGAGCAGAATATCTGCGAATTTGCTCGCGATCTGGACACGCATCTCATCTTTGTCTCCGAATTTGCCAGCATCATGCCCCTGGACTACATCGTGGACGGTGTGGTGAGCATGGAGCAGTTCCGCCTGCCCGGCTATGCCGAGGGGAGCATGAGGACCCGCTATGTCCGGCAGATCAAGCTGGACAAGCTGCGCGGAGTGGAGATCGGGCAGAAGACGTACACCGTCACATTGCATAACGGCCGGTTCAGGTTCTTTGAGCCTTACCGGGAGCACAAGGATGCCAGAATCGGAAGCGATGGGGTGAGGATTCCCGATCCCAAAGATGATCGCATCTCCACAGGCATTCCCGACCTGGATCTTGTCACCGGCGGCCTGAAGTACGGCTCCTGCAATGTCCTGGAGATAGATCACGGTGTGGGCAAAAGATACTACCAGCTCCTTACGGCCCTGGCCTCGAACGCCATCAAGAACGGCCGGGGTGTCTTTATCCTGCCCAGCATCGGCTACCAGCTCAGCTCTCGCGACATCTTTGTGCCCACCAATGTCATCGTCTCCCAGCCGGTGGGCGAAGATCCCGTTACCTGGGGAGAAGAGCTGCAGGAGAAGTGGAATGCGTTGCGGGAGAGGACGGGCCGGCCCATTCTGAACATCATCGGCCTGGACTCCATCGAGTTTGCCTTCGGCTACAGGGCGGCTCTCAATTTAGCCAACCTCATGATCAGGAACTGGAAGGAGACCAACGACATCAATGTGCTCGTGGTAAAGAGCGGCCAGGAGAGCATGAATATGGTCATCCACACGGCAGATACCTATCTGCTGGTCAATGAATTGAACGGCGGGCTGTGTCTCTACGGCATCATACCCAGGACTGAGCCCCACAATATGCTCCTGGAGGATAGAAACAGGATCAGCCTGACGCCCATCGTCTAGACTGATCCTGTCTCCTGCCCTAATTTTTGGCTTCTTGCTCCTTTTCCACGCCTGAGAAAAAATTGTTGATCTCTCAGGCCCTGGCCAGGCCTTTTGCCTCGCGGGCTATGCGCGTAGCGGCCTCCTTTCTCATCATCTCCACAAATTCCCTCTGCGTGGCGAAGAGCAATGTGCCCGTGGGGCAGGCGGCAACGCATGCGGGAACATCCAGATTCTTGCAGCGATCGCACTTGACAGCCATGCGCACCTCGGTGTGCCGGCCTATGACTCCGTAGGGGCAGACCATGGCACACATCCAGCAGCCGACACAGTTCTCTTCAATACGATCGACGATGCCTGTTATCGGGTCCTGAGTACATGGCCCCGGTGCGGCAGACGGCCACGCAGGGGGCATCCTCGCAGTGGCGGCAGACAAGGGGCATCTTCTGCCCCTCCGCCATCTCCACATAAACCCGGCGTACAGGCGTCGGCTTCTCAGAAACGGCCGCAATAAGGCTCTTTCCTGCGGAATGCTCCACAGCGCAGGCCATCTCGCAGGACTTGCAGCCCAGACACCTGTCCAGGCGGACGAATACTTCTTTCATGCTTGATAGCCTCACAGCCCCAGCTTTTTGCGCTGGCTGTCGATATGATCGATCATGAGAGCGGCTGCCTTGAACGGGTCGGGCTCTACAGCGAACGATGCTCCCACCACATCCTTAGCGCCTGCCGTGAGCAGAGCGGCTACCGCCGAGCTTCCCAGGACCGGAGGAACTGTCCCCAGGACTGTGAAAACACCTGAGCCCACCACATAAGCTCCAATGGACACCGCTTTCTCGCTCATCCACTCCGGGGCGGCGCCGGCCGCGGGCAGATCGCTTATGTCCACGCCCAGAGCATTGGCGATGGCCGCGGCGGCCACCAGAATGCGGCTGATGTCCACGCAGGAGCCCATATGCAGCACTGGTGGAATTCCCAGGGCCTTGCATACCCCCTTCAAGCCTTCCCCGGCGAGGTCCGCTGCCTCGGGGAGGAGCAGGCCGGCTTTGGCACAGGCCTGAGCATTGCAGCCTGTGGTAACTACCAGCACATTGTTCTTGATGAGCTCTTTTACCATGTTTATGTGCCCGTAATCCTGAACGATCTTGGGATTGTTGCAGCCGACGACCGCTCCTAAGCCGCGAACGGCGCCGCTCTTGATGGCTCCGAGAAGGGGATCGAGAGTGCCGCCTAAAGCGCTCACGATGGCCTCCACTGAGAAGCCCACCATGCACTTGCTTTTGATGTTGGGGATATGTACCTTTGAGGGATTTCGGTTCTGGTAATTCGTGACTGCCGCCTCTACTATCGCTTTGGCCGTCTGCATGGCGCTCTCCTCGTGAAACTCCATGTGCGTGGCGCCCGGGAACATGGCTTTGGGAGAGGTGGAGATGAACCTGGTATGGAAGCATCCGGCGAGCGCGCCCAAGGCCGGCATGATGCACTGGATATCTACCACCATGGCCTCCACAGCGCCCGTGGCCACTGCCAGCTCCTGCTGCAGGAAGTTGCCGGCCACCGGAACCCCGTGGCGCATGAGCACCTCATTTCCTGTGCAGCACATCCCTGCAACATTTATTCCAACGGCTCCCAGTTTCTTGGCCAGATCGACCATTTCCGGATCTGCGGCTGCCGCCACTATCATCTCCGAGAGCAGGGGCTCGTGTCCGTGCACAATGATATTGACCTGGTTGGGCTCCAGGACGCCCAGGTTGGCTTCAGAGAAAGTGGGCGCGGGCGTGCCGAACATGACATCCTGCAGCTCGGTGGCGATCATGGACCCGCCCCAGCCGTCCGCCAGGCTGGCGCGCAGGCCCTGCAAAATAAGGTGCACGTAATCGTTGTCCACGCCCATATGAGTGCGGTGCATGGTCTCCACGATCTCCCGGTCGATGCCGCGCGGATCGATGCCCAATTTTTTCCAGAGCTCGACTCTCCTGGCAGGGGCGCGCCGGGTGAACTGAATAGGCCCATCCTGCTTGCCAAACTCCGCCATGACCGCCTCGGCCAGAGCAATCTGCGTTTCCACGCCGTACTCCTTCATGAGCCTCTCCAGCTTGGCCTCATCCTTGACCTGGTAGCTGGGGGCCTTGCCCTCGGACATGAGCTTGAAGGTTTGGGCCACGCCTCTGCCGTGATCGGAGTGGGCGGCTGCCCCGGCGGCGATCATGCGCAGCAGGTTGCGAGCGACGATTATGTCTGCGCCGGCTCCACAAACGCCCTTGCTGGCACCTTCTCCAAAAGGATCGATGCGGCAGGGGCCCATGTTGCAGTTTCTGCAGCACAATCCCAGCTCTCCAAAGCCGCATTGGGGCTGCTGTTTTTCGTAGCGGTCCCAGGCAGTCTCCAGGCCGGATCTCTGACAGACATCGAGCATCTCCTGGCTTGCTGGATCTACGGATCTATCGCGAACGTCCTTAACCATTATCATTACCCCTACAATAACTTCTGAGTATAAATCGGAAGCAAATCCGCTTGCTACTATTTAATGTTAATCTATTTTATTTAAAATTATTTTGGAAAGTTTTAGAAAAGATTTTGGAAATATTGCTTCAATTAGTTTTCTATAAATCTCAATACGTTGCAATGAATGGTAAATTGATAAATCTTACTGCGATCAATTGCATTTCAGGTAGATTCGCTCGATTAGCACATCAAGCAGATCGATGAGATGCGAAATAATAATTCTCAGCCGATTAAAACCTTGCCATGCTTGTCGATCTTTCCCTGTGTGATCCTGGTGGAGCTTATGCGGACATGATCCTGAGCCAGCAGGTATTCTATCACAGATATCTGGAGCAGCTTGAGGTTTTTCTTTGCTCTCAGCCGGTTGATCTTCTCAGCCATGGGCAGGGTCTCAGGGGAGACAACAATATAATCGAAATCTTCGTAAATGGAGGGGCCGCATTGGTCGTCTATCTTTATGATGTTGGCATGCTTTATGCCAAAGCACTTGAGCAAGACCGACCGCAGATTCTTCTCTCTGATCTCAAAGCCTTTCACGGCTCTGGTTCTGCTCTCTTTAGCCATCTCGTCGGAGGTCAGGCCTATTACTATCTCTCCCTCATCGCCAAGCTCAAAGGCGCGCCTCAGCAAGGAGATATGCCCATCATGAATGGGATCGAAGGTGCCTCCTACTGCAACTCTGGCCATACAGGCCCGCAAACGAGAGAGCCGTATAAGAACCTGGCGGCAGCAGCAGGCAGCTTAGATACGCCGTCCCCGGAAGCGTTCCAGTATTTTTGCCATAATGCGCCTGGAACTGCAAAGCTCACACGGCTCATGCTCCTCAATGCGCACAATCCTGGGGTGCAGGCCGCGCCGCTGCAGCTCCTCCTCCAGGCGGTCGGCATCAAAGTGCTGATCAAATCCCAGAGTAATGATATCCGGCTTGAGCTGCTCAATGGTCTTGAAGATGTCCTGCTCTTCACCAAGAACTGCCCTGTCCACCGTCCTCAAGGCCTCTATCATCCTGCGTCTCTGCTCCTCAGGCAGAATGGGCTTGGGCTTATGGCGCACATTCACATCCCTGGCAACAATTACCACCAGCTCGTCGCCCAGAGCTTTAGAGCGCTCCAGGTAAAGGACATGCCCGGGATGGAGAAGGTCGAAGGTGCCGGTGGCCACAACCAGCGTCAATGCTTGCCTTCTCCCTTTGCATTTGCATCATCAAAATCCCCGGCAAAATCCTCATCAAAATCGTCATCAAAGCCATCGTCTTTGAACTGCACATCGAGGATGGGCAAATCGCGCTTCTCTCCTGCCGCATTGTAGCAGACCCAGCTATGCTCGTCGAAGGGCGGACCTGCGATGATGTTATAGTCTCCGGTGCGGGAGAAGAAAATGATATCCGGCTCGGAGGGTCTGAGGTCTCCGGAAGGGTGGCTGTGCACACTGCCTGCCACCTGCATGTTGGGCAGCATGTAGAGCCGGACCAGAGCGCTCATCCGGGAGTTTTCCGTGCCGGGAAGGATGAGAACCTCGGTGATGATCTCCTCGTCTGTCTGAAGAAGCCCGGCAAACTCGACCGGCAGAGATGAGCGGGATGCCTCCAGAATAAATCGCAGCGTGTCCCTGGCAATGCCGCGCACCTTTCTCTTTCTCATCTATGTCCCTCTCCTCATAATGCCTCTGCCTCCCTGTCCAGGGCGCGAAGGTGTATGCAGTCTCCCGCCAGCACCCTCCTGCATTTCCCGCCGGCCTGCAGCAACAGAGCGCCATCCTCGGCCAGATCAGCGACCTCGCCCACACAGTCGCCTTCTGCGGAGGTGATTCGCACCAGCCTCTTCAGGGTGACGGACCGGCTGCGCCATTCTTCGTAGATCTCATTTGAGCCCATCTTTTCACAGGCCTCTTCAACCTCTTCCAGAATCCTGGCAATCAGCTCGCACCGGCTGATGTCATGGCCCAGTTGTGCTGCGAGAGAGGTCGATCTCCATTCCTCAGGAAAGCCGGAAATGTCGACATTGGCGTTGAGGCCCAGTCCCACCACTGCATAATCCAGCCTGTCCACCTCGGCTCTCACCTCCATGAGGATGCCGCAGATCTTTTGCTCTCCGATCAAGAGGTCATTGGGCCATTTGATGCCGGCCTGCAGGCCAAGGGAGGAGATGGCTTTGGAGACGGCCACGGCTACAGCCATGTTAATCCGGCTGACATGGGCCAGCGGCATCTTCGGCTTCAAGATGAGGCTCATCCAGATTCCGCCGGGAGGCGAAGCCCAGGGCCGGGAGAGTCTGCCACGCCCCTGGGTCTGGGTCTCGGCCAGGATGACCGTCCCGTTCGGGCATTCGCGGGCCAAAGACAGGGCAGCATCGTTGGTGGAGGAGACGTCGGTCATTATTCGCATGTCCCTTCCCAGCCACTTTGTCTTCAGGCAGCTTTTTATCCGGTCCGCATCGAGCAGGTCCTGGCTTCTGGCCAGGCGGTAGCCCTTCCCGGTGCAGGCGGAGATCTCATATCCCCTGCGGCGAAGGGCCTGGATCTGCTTCCAGACGGCGGCGCGCGAGACCTTCTGCCGGGAGGCAATCTCCTCGCCTGATATCCACCCGTTGCTGCTCAATAAGGACAGGATATCATAAGCTGCCACTCTCAGCTCTTCTCCCCTGCCTTCTGCTGGCTGAGATAGGATCCAACGGCAGCGGCGATGGCGGCTATCTGGCGGTTGTCTGCGCCCAGCGCTGAAGCAAGCGACATGCCTTTTTCGTAATCCTCGATGGCCACCGCTTTGACGGCCTCGACTATGTTCTCCTCTTTGATGAAGTGAGTGTTTATGTCGCCGCTGCGAAATCTCTGGTTCCTGCAGCACAGCCTTGTGGAATATCAAATTGGTCTTCACTCCCACAATGATGTACTCGAAGAGGGCGCGCTCCATCCTGGCAATGGCCTCTTTTCGGTCTTTGCCGTGTGCCACCAGCTTGGAGATCAGGGAGTCATAGTAAGGCGGGATGACGTAGCCGGTGTAAACTCCGCTGTCCACCCTTATGCCCGGCCCGCCCGGGCTTCTGTAGCGCTTTATCTTTCCCGGGGAAGGGGCAAAGTCGTTGAGGGGGTCCTCGGCATTGATGCGGCACTCGATGGCCCAGCCGTTGATCTTCATGTCGGACTGGTCGTACCCCAACGGGTAGCCGGCTGCCACCAGGATCTGCTCTTTGGCCAGGTCCACGCCCGTTACCATTTCCGTGATGGGGTGCTCTACCTGCAGCCGGGTGTTCATCTCCAGGAAGTAGAAGTCGCCGCGCGAGTACATGAACTCCACAGTGCCGGCGCTGGCATAGCCGATGGCTTTGGCGGCTTTGACGGCGATGGAGCCCATCCTCTGGCGCAGCTCCTCGGTCATGACCGGCGAGGGAGACTCCTCGATCAGCTTCTGATGGCGGCGCTGGATGGAGCACTCCCGGTCTGAGACGTAGATGGTCTTTCCATGATTGTCGGCCAGGATCTGAAACTCGATGTGGCGGGGCTCGGTCAGGTACTTTTCTATGTAGATGGTGTCGTCTCCAAAGGCGCTCCTGGCCACGGACTGAGACGAGATGAGGGCGGGCAGAAGCTCCTCTTCGCTCTGCACGATCTTCATGCCGATTCCGCCGCCTCCGGCCGCCGGCTTGAGGATTATGGGGTAGCCGATGGCCCCTGCGATCTCGGCTGCTATATCCGGATCGCTGATGCCCTCCTCTATGCCGGGCACAATGGGAACCCCCGCATCCTTCATGGTCTGGCGGGCGGTGATCTTGGAGCCCATGGCATCGATGGCCGTGGAGGGCGGACCTATGAAGACGATGCCGTTCTCCACGCAGGCCCTGGCGAAGTGGGTGTTCTCGGAGAGAAAGCCGTATCCTGGATGGATGGCCTCGGCTCCGGTCTCAAGAGCGGCTTTGATGATGTTGTCGATCTTCAGGTAGCTCTGGCGGGAGGGGGCCGGCCCGATGAAGACGGCCTCGTCAGCGTACTTGGCGAAAAGGGCGTTTTTATCCGCTTCGGAGTAGACGGCCACGGTTGAGATGCCCAGCTCCCGGCAGGCACGCATCACCCGGATGGCTATCTCTCCCCGGTTGGCGATCAGGATCTTGTTGAACATCCCCTGGCGAAAGGCGCTGCCAGGCTAAAACCTTTTTGGAAGGGCGTCCCGCCTTGCTGTGGTAGTAGTAGGCAAAACATTATATCTATAGCGCCAAATATTTTACGGCAAGGGGGATATGATGGTACAGGTGAACTTAACTGTGGCAATGGGAGTGCTGGTCATTCTTACCGGGATCGCACTGGTCGGATTTCAGGTCATGGAGAGCAATGGCGGAGAGATGCAGAGCGGCAACTTCAAGCTGATCGGGGCGGAGGCGGGGGCCACCAAATTCCAGGTGGAGACGGCCTTTCCGGGCGTGCCCATGATCGCGCTGGGCATGGTGCTGCTGATTGCCGGAGCATTCCTCTCGGGCCGGTCCTGAAAGGCAAATACCTAAAGGCAAATCCTGAAAGCAAAAGCTAAAAATGTAAGAGATCTTTATTCTGGAGCATGAAGCCCAGGGATTTATCTCAGGATGAGTGCTCGAATCTTCTTTCCGCTGCCAGATACGGCCGGCTGGGATTGTGTAAAGATAACCGGCCTTATGTCGTTCCCATGTCCTATGTCTTTGAAGACGGCAGGATCTACCTTCACTCCCGGGGAGAGGGAAAGAAGGTCGAGTATGCCACCGAAAATCCCAGGGTGTGCTTTCAGATAGATGTTCTGGAAAAAGGGCGCTGGTCGAGCGTCATCGCCCTTGGCGTCAGCCGGCTGTCCGGGAGCGTGGAGGCCAAGCAGAGGATGTTTGATGCCTTCACCAAAAAGGGGCAGGGCGGGCACGCCGGCAAGCAGTTCTCCCGCGAGGAGCTGGAGAGGATGCCCATGACGGTCTGGGAGATAGAGATTGAGGAGTTGACCGGAAGAGAGGGCGTCTGGTAGAGGTCATCCAAAATGCCTGCTGCCGTGAAGTGGACTGAGAAGTACCGGCCGGATAGTCTCAAACAGGTTTTGGGAAACGGCAAGGCCATAGAGGAGCTTCGCGCCTGGGCCGCGTCCTGGGAGAAGGGCGTGCCCATCACCGGAGCGGCCATACTCTACGGTCCGGCGGGAACGGGCAAGACCTCAGCGGCGCTGGCTTTGGCCCGGGAGCTGGACTGGGACTACATCGAGATGAATGCCAGCGATGCCCGCACGGCAGGCATGATCCAGAAGATTGCCGGGCCGGCCTCGCGCTCCATGACCTTCTCAGGCAAGCCGCGGCTGGTTATCCTCGACGAGGCCGACAATTTGCACGGCACTGCCGACCGGGGCGGGGCGGCGGCCATGCTCAAACTGGTGCGTAACACCCGCCAGCCCGTCCTCCTCATAGCCAACGAGTACTACGAGATCGAGAAGCCCCTGCGAGATGCCATCAAGGGCATTCAGTTCCGGTCGGTGCGCTCCACCACCATCGCCCAGGCTTTGCGGGAGATCTGCCGGGCGGAGGCAGTCGAATGTGATCCCGATGCATTGATGATGATCGCCGAGCGGGCGGGCGGAGACATGCGCTCCGCCATAAACGATCTGCAGGCGGCGGCGCAGGGCCAGGCCACCCTCAGGCTGGAGGACGTGGCCACGGCGGAGAGGGATGTCAAGTCCTCCATCTTCAAGGTTCTAGAGGTCATCTTCAAAGGCAACAAAGCCCAGGAGGCCTTGCAGGCGTCCTACGATCTGGATGAGAGCCCTGAGGACCTGATCAACTGGGTGGACGAGAACCTGCCCCTGGCTTACGCCGGCCAGGACCTCTGGCAGGGCTACGAGAGCCTGGCGCGGTCGGACATCTTCCTGGGCCGGGTGCGAAGAAGGCAGGTCTACGGCCTCTGGCGCTATGCCACCTATCTCATGACGGGTGGGGTGCAGGCAGCCAAGGCCGCCAGCCGGCACGGCTACGTGGCCTTCCGCCCGCCGAGCCTGTGGAGGCGCATGGGCCAGACCAAAAAGGCGCGTAGCATTCGTGACTCCGCCGCCAGGAAGATCGGGCGGCACTGCCACGTCTCGGCGGCTTTCGCCAGGGCTGAGCTGATGGGCTTTGTGGGGCTGCTTCTGGCCGACAAGAAGAAGGCCGCGCCCCTGGCTGCGGCTCTGGCGCTGGAGCCGGAGGAGATAGCGCTTCTCCTGGGCAGCACGCCCACCACCAAGAAGGTGCAGAGCATCTATGAGGAGGCAATGAAGCTTCGGGCAGCAGAGGTGTTCGAGGAGATCGAGCTCTCCTGGCAGGGCAGCGCGCAGCACTCGCTGGAGCATGCGCCCGTTACCAGGGTGCAGGCGGAAGGGATGCTGGAAAGAACGGTGCAGGCCATGGAGAAGCCGGCAGAGGCAGAGCCGCCCAGGGCGAAGATCGATGCATCTGCGGTCGGGCAAAGGCCGGAGGAGCCTGAGGCGAAGAGCGAGCCCGGTCCGGAGGGGAGCGAAGCCAGGCCCGAGGCCCGCAAGAGGGGCAGGCCGAAGAAGGCGGAGAGCGAGGGGAAGGCAGAGAAGAAGGCTGAGCCCAAGCAGGCGGCGGGCAAGAGGCAGAAGTCGCTGTTTGACTTTTAATACTTCGAAGAAATATAACCAATGTGATGATGGAAATGGAAGAAGATGCAGTAGGCCATACGACGATCCAGGCAAAAACCAGATGCCGTATGGGGAGCTACTTGGCATCGAAATATTGTTAGTCACTTGATATCGTTTTCTCAAGACCGCCACTATGAGATTCAAACAGAACTCTCAATATCCAGTTCCAATCGTTTGAGATTTACCGAAGGCAGATTTATGGTTTTATTTGCCACCATGGTGAACGATCCATTGTAAGGATAATATCTTTCTTTCTCGGTTGTGAAGCTATATGATGAGACTCCTCCTGATCTACCTGCATATCCTGAAAAGCGGAACATCCCCTTTTCATTGGTAGTCTTTCCCGCGGCAGTAATCTTTCCATCCATATTGAAATAGATCTTGATTTTGACTCCTTGCAGCGGCCGCGAGGTTTCATCATCCACCACTTGACAATTAATCTCACCGAGATAAGGATAATATTTGCTATAAAAAATATCCGAAAGCCCAATCTTCTGGCTTCTTTCTTCTGATATATAGTCCTTAACCAGCCAGTATCCAGAAAATAAAAATATTCCGTATGATAAACCTTTTTCATAAAGCTGTAAGCCCTCATCTATCAAATAGGATATGGATTGATTGGACATATCTCCATAATCGCCATTATGGATATACACGCCTGTGATCAGTTCTTTATTTGGATAATGGGCCTCTAGGGCACTTAAATATAGGTCGAACTTGTTATAGGAATCTTCCTGGTCATAAAGCCAGAAGTTGACACCATCGATCATATCTATTATATCTTTATCGGGGGAAATCCTCAACTCGCCTCCATATGTCACAATGAACAGCTGCAAATCAGGTGTAGTTGGGCGTGATTCAAGATCCACAGAACCATCCGGCTTCAATTTTTTCCCTGATAAAGCACCTTTTATATTTTTCATATCTCCCAGAGTAATGGAATTTCCGTAATAGTTAGCCCAAAAATCATCGATTATCACCCCTCTTATTTGTGGAAAAATTGAAGATAGCTTGGAGAACCTCGCCGCTGCTTGGATCATTCCTGATGGAGAAGCCGGTTCCCATAGCTTAGTATCATCGGGGTTATTAACGACCCCCCTTTCGGAAGGTGGTCGAATTATTCCATAAACCAGGTTAGTATCATATTCTTGACAATGCATTTCGATATTTTCTTTGAACAGGTAATTACCATAACTAGGGTCATTTATTATGCCGTTCACTCCAAAACGGTAAGCATGATAAAGATCTTCATCATCATATACATCTGTTCCTGCATAAACTTTTCCTTTGTAAGGATGATATAATCCTATAAAACCCTGCTTTATTGTGGTCAATTCAGCTTGTTGGTTATTGGAATTTACAGGTAGGGAGCCCGACGATTTATACGGACCTTCAGGCAAACCAATATCCATCCAATTCGACTCGATCTGTAATGTTTTGGATGATTCTCCGTCAAATCTCCGCCCAAATTCAAAATGTTTATTTATATACGTACAATTATTCTTTTCGTCACAGTTTTCACCTATGATTATTTGAGTAGGATTTACTTCCTTTGATTCGGATTTTTCTTGTTGTGCCACGGATGCAAATACGGTTGGAGAAGAAAGTGCTGATATAAGGGCTAAAATGAGGACCAGAAAAATTGTCCCTGAACTTATTTGACATAGTTCCTTAATTATCATATACGATATCTCTCCATTCCGAACAAACTGCATATTCTTTCCTAGATTTAAGATTATCCACAAATCCTGAATCAAATTGAGGAATTACTAGACTAAATTCTTCTCTCGCCTTTATGATGTACTTTTAATCCCGAATTTTATTTCCAACAAATTAATCAAATAAATAACCACAAATGTACATGCTCAATAGGATATCAATTACTCGGCTTTTGCGGTAGTGCGCCCGCTTTGCTGTACAATCTCAGCATGCAGAAATCATTAGAATAAATATCTCTAACATATTTAAAAAATCCTACTCTTGGCTTGTTGTTAGTGACGGGGAATAATAATGTTCTCGCTGATATTCAACATTATCGGTTTGCAGCCGTATGTTTTGGATAATAATGGAGCTGAACCCTTTAAGAACAGCATCTGGCGCAATGTCTCAGGATTTATCTCCAATGGGACTACTCGATCAATCTTTATCTTGGGTTTTCTTCGAGTCTTTCGACCACTTTTTAGACTTCTTCGCGGGCAGGAGTTGTGGTTCGCGTGGAGGAACGTTTTTGGTGCGATTTTCGGCTTGCCCTTTTCTCCTTTCAATCGGGCGTTCTCATCTCTCAATTGCGGAATCTCTATTCGAAGTTGCTGATTCTCTTGAAGCAATTGTTCTACTACGTTGAGCAGTGTATGATAAGAGAATTTACAGATTTTTATCATCGAAGTTGATCTTATCCAGGTCAAGGCTGATAAGATCTTTTGAATAATTTCTCCCACAATGAATTATATATTAACTATATCTATTTATAATTATTGTTCTGGTAAATTGGCAACTCTATTTAGCATGTACCTACAAATGCTTGAGAGAATGGCCGTCGATATCAGTTAGTATAAGGATGTCTCGAAATTTTTCACTTTATTCTCAAAAACATCATTTTTAGTAATATCATTAACGCCTGCATCCATCAATAATATTCCTCGAGAGTTATTATCTATAATGTTATATTTTACTAAATTCAGTTCGGAAGAACCTGTAATAAAAATTCCCGCATTATTGTTGTTATTTATGTGGTTACTTGTTATCTTATTACTTTGCGAATCTGACACTAATATGCCTTCAAAATTACTATCAACACTATTATTGGTAATCGTGTTATTATGTCCCCCCAGAACTTTAATTCCACTGCGATAGTTATTCTCTAATATATTTCCTTTAATAGTATTGTTGTTTGATGTTACAAATAACCCCGCGCCTGATAGCGGATCTCCTGCGGTATTTGTGGAATTCCTAATGGTAAACCCTTCCATCAGTACACCATCAGCGAGTATAGTTACTCCCGGACCTTTGAAATAATCGCCCCCTGCATCAATAACTGGATTTTTTAAACCAATAAGATCTAAGCGCTTATCTACAACGATATTTTCGTAATAAGTTCCGGGATAAACCAATATTTCATCCCCTACGCTAGCCGAATTTATCGCCTCTTGAATGCTTTCGTAGCCTTTTGGGCTATTCCCCACAGTTAAAGTGGCCCCATGTGCGCATACGATGGAACTAATTAGCATTATTGAAATAATCAGAAACATTTTTTTTAAATGAGGTGTCAACTCCACTTCTGAGTACCCTCCACGTCGCATGCTTAATGTATCATCTATTAAGTATAAATACTTGCTGATGAGGCGTCTCTGCAGTCAATAATCGTGCCGGAGTTTATACGATATCACTCCAATTAAGTTTCCGCAACCTGCTTTTTGTAAGGTCTAACAAAAATTTAATTGTAGTTTTGATTATCTTTTGTGTAAATTCAATTCAAATTGCGCTAATCAGCTATTCATTTTTGAAACTAATGTTTATGCATTTAGGGTAAAAAATATCAAGCCACAAATATTTGTATATCATTAAAAATAATCGCATTGACGGGAAGGTCTTGCAAACAATCCAAAAATACCCACTCAGAACAGCGATGAACCGGGGAATCATTGTCCTTTGGCGGAGATCCCGGCCCGATGAGCAGCGATCCGGCCTTTTCTTTCTGCATGAAGCCGCTCGCCTAATCCCAGAATGTATTCATACGTTTGCCAAAAATTGTCGTTATCCTCCGCACCTCTTCCTTCCATTGAATATCTTCATCGCCTCGAACCAGATTATGCTCGTCATCCCTGCCATAAAGCAGATGGCGATATCGATGAAATGCAGATAGGCAAAGCCGAACAGCTCCCGCAGGAACGGCACATACATCACCATTGCCAGGAATAGCAAAGCACCGCCCACCACCCACCAGAGAGCCGGATTGGGAGTGCTCATGGTCTGCAGAATGGTCCTGGACCAGGATCTGTTTGCCAGAATCAGGCCCAGGTTTGCGGCAATGAGCGTCGTATAAGTCAGCGCCCTGGCCTGCTCCTCACCCTGGCCGCGGTAAAGTGAGACGGCAAAGACCGCTATGACAATGGCCAGAACGCTCACGCCCTGCAGCAGACTCAGTCCCAGCGTTCGCCGGCTGAACAGGGGGGCCTGCGGATCTCTGGGAGGCCGCTTCATCACATCAGCCTCCTCAGGCTCCGCCTCGAAGGCAATCGAGCAGGCAGGGTCGATGATCAGCTCCAGCAAGACCACATGAACCGGGAAGAAGATCAGCGGCCAGTCCAGCAGCACAGGGATGAGCGAGATTCCGGCAATGGGCACATGCACGGCCAGGATGTAGGCCATGGCCTTTTTAATATTATCAAATATCCGGCGGCCCTGCTTTACGGCCTTGACAATGGAGGAGAAGTCGTCGTCCAAAAGCACCAGAGCCGCCGACTCGCGGGCCACGTCCGTGCCCCGACCGCCCATGGCGATGCCGATATCGGCAGCCTTCAGAGCCGGAGCATCATTGACCCCGTCCCCGGTCATGGCCACCACCTCTCCACTGGCCTTGAGAGCCTGCACCAGCCTCAGCTTCTGCTCCGGCACAACCCGGGAGAATATGCAGACATCCCTGATCTGCTCGGAGAGCTCCCCATCGCCAAGGCTTTCCAGCTCCGGCCCGGTGATGATCCTATCCGTGGGAAGGCCGATCTGTTTGGCAATGGCCTGGGCCGTGCCAGGATAGTCTCCGGTGATCATCACCACCCGAATCCCTGCGGTGTAGCATTCCTGGATGGCAGCAGCCACGCCGGGGCGCACCGGGTCCTCCATGCCGATCAGCCCCAGAAATTCAAACTCGAAGTCGTGCTGCCCTTCCGGCAGATCCGGAATACCCGGCCGGTCCGTCTCCCGGAAGGTGGCTGCAGCCACGCCCAGGACGCGCATCCCCTTCCCGGCCAGGGCCCGGATGGCAACGGAGATCTCCTCCTGCCCTTCCGGGCCGAGGTGGCACATTTCCGTAATGGCTTCAGGCGCACCCTTGGCCGCAATCACATACTCCTTTCCGGAGGGCGACCGCCAGACGCGCGACATGGCCAGCAGCTTCTTTGAGAGGGAATACTCTTTCACCAGTTTCCAGTCACTGTGGATGTGCTCGGTTTTGGCAAGGTAGTCCTCGCCAAGCCTTCTGAAGGCCTTTTCCATGGGATCAAATGGATCCATCTGGCTCGCCAGAATGGAAAACTCAACAACCCTGTGAATGGCCTCAGGCAAACGATCCGCACCATCATCCATCTCGAAGAACTTACCTTCCGAAAATATCTCTTTGACCTTCATGCGGTTCTGGGTCAGGGTGCCGGTCTTGTCCACGCAGAGCACGGTAGCCGAGCCCAGCGTCTCTACCGCCGGAACATGCCTGGTCAGGACATTGCTCTGCGAGATTCTCCAGGCTCCCAGAGCCAGAAATACGGTCAGGACCACGGGAAACTCCTCGGGCAGCACGGCCATGGCCGTGGTGATTCCCGCCAGCAGGCCCTGCAGCCAGTCGCCCCGGTTTATGCCGAAGGCGATTATCACCAGCAGACACAGGCCCAGACCGAGCAGCGCCAGTCTGGCCACCAGCGAATTGGTCTCTTCCTGAAGGGCAGTCTTGCCGGTGTCGACCTTCTGCAGGGCCCTGCCGATCTTGCCGATCTCGGTGTTAATCCCGGTGGCCCTGGCCAGCGCCACTCCCTGGCCCTGCACTATCAGGCTTCCCGAATAAACGAAAGGCAGATCATCTCCACCCGGAGGGGCCATCACAGGCGAGTCGGCCTCAGAGCATATCTCGGTACATACCTTTCGCACGGATACGGACTCTCCCGTGAGAAGCGATTCGTCTGCGGATAGGTTCATGCAGCTTAGCAGGAGCGCATCGGCAGGCACACGGTCGCCCTCGGCAAGAACTATCAGGTCTCCCGGCACAACCTCCCTTCCGGCTATCCTTCTCTCTTTGCCCTCCCGGATCACCAGCGCCCTCGGGCTGGAGAGGTCACGCAGGGCTTCCAGAGCTCGCTCGGTCTTGCGCTCCTGGTAAAATGTGATGCTCATTACAACTAAAACGAAGCCCATGAGCATCAGAGCCTCCTGCAGATCTCCGAGCAACAGGTAAACCAGCCCGCCCGCTACCAGGAGCAGGAACATGGGCTCCCTGACAACTTCAAAGGCGATGGCAAAGATGCTGCGAGGTTTGGCCGAGGGCAATTCGTTGTAGCCCACCTCTGCCAGCAGCTTTGCAGCCTCGATTTCAGAGAGGCCTTTAGCTGCGTTTATATCAAAAGCATCGGCCGGCAATTTATTCCCCGTTGAGCTCAGCAATCGAGATTTCTCATGCTATGTTGTGATATGGCCAGCTCAAAGTAGCCGGCCAGGCGTTGTGCTTATGACTTGCAGGGACGATTCTTGATTCAACGATAGCGGTGATTGATATTTACCTCTTTGATCGAAGATCATTAATAGTATAATACATAACAGTTGCGGAGAAATGCTGTGAGCGGACAATCCCCATCTTACCAACCTGCAGAGGGAAAATCACATGGATCTGGACCCAGAAGCGAATCAAGATCTCAAAAAACCATCGGATACTTCTCAGAAGGAGAGTGCATCAGCCAGGGAGATTCAAAATGAGCCGCGGTACATAGTGGGAATTGGAGCGTCAGCTGGTGGCCTGGAGGCCTTTGAGGAGTTCTTCAAAAACATGCCTTCAGATACAGGCTTAGCATTTGTGCTCGTATCCCATCTCGATCCTAATCATAAGGCCCTCATGCCCGAGCTTCTCCAGCGCATTACATTCATGAAGGTATCACAGGTAATAGATGGCACAAAGGTAGAATCCAATCAGATCTACATAATCCCACCGAACAAAGACATGGCAATCATTCACGGCGCTCTTCAGCTTCTTGAGCCCTCAAGGTCTCGCGGCCTGAGAATGCCCATCGATTTCTTCTTCAGGCAATTGGCTTTGGATCAGGGAGAAAAGAGCATTGCAATTATCCTATCCGGAATGGGAACTGACGGGACATTGGGCATCAGAGCCATCAAAGAGAAGCTGGGCACAGTGATGGTCCAGGACCCGAGTTCTGCCCAGTACAGCGGAATGCCTCAGAGCGCCATCAGTACGAATCTTGCAGACTACATAGCGCCTGCTTACGATCTGCCTGAAAAGCTGATTAAGCACGCGAATCAATACTTCGAGCTGAGAAAACAGCCTCCTACCGAGAAGAAGGAGGCTCTCGGAGCGCTGCAAAAGATTTTCGCACTTATCCGGGATAGAACAGGAAACGATTTCAGCCTCTATAAAAAGAGTACCATCCGCCGTCGAATCGCACGAAGGATGAGCGTACATGAGATTGCTGATATTAACAATTACGTCCGATTCCTTCAGGAGAATCCGTATGAAATTGATTTGATCTTCAAGGAGCTTCTGATAGGAGTCACGAGCTTTTTCAGGGACCCAGAGGCATTTGAATCCCTGAAAAAGAAGGCCATACCCGAGATAATGAAGAGCAAGCAGCCTGAAGGTACCATAAGAATCTGGGTGGTGGGCTGCTCAACAGGCGAGGAGGCTTATTCCATTTCCATTATGCTCAATGAGCACCTGTCGGAGATGGAACAAAAGTCTGACTTCAGGATACAGATATATGCTACAGATATAGATAAAGATGCAATTGATATAGCCCGTCAGGGAGTTTATCCTGCCAATATTGCAGCGGATGTCTCGCCGGAACGATTGGATAGATTCTTCGTTAAAGAGGGCGATAATTACCGCGTCAAGAAGGAGATCAGGGAGCCGATAGTATTTGCGGTTCAAAACGTTTTAGTCGATCCTCCGTTCACAAGGCTGGATCTATTGAGCTGTCGAAACCTGCTCATTTATCTAAGCTCAGAGCTGCAAAAAAAGATCTTTCCCATGTTCCATTATAGCCTGAATCCCGAAGGCATTCTATTTCTTGGACCGTCCGAGTCAATAGGCAGCTTTGTAGACCTTTTCGAGGCACAGGATAATAAATGGAAGATATTCAAGCGCAGGGAGACATCGATTGCTCGCAGAATGGTTATCAATTTCCCAATATCGTCAGCATCCTACCAGCCACGGAGTGATGCGGTTGAGAGGGAAAAATATTCCGGGCCGAAAATTGAAGATGATGCTCAGAAGTTCATTATTCAACAGGTCGTCCCGCCTGTTGTGATCATCAATGATCGTGGCGATATTCTCTATACAACTCGCAGAACAGGAAAATACCTTGAACCTTCTGTCGGAAAAGTGAACGTGAACGTTTATGCAATGGCCCGCGAGGGCCTCCGGGCAGAGCTTGGTGTAGCGATCCGTAAAGCGACTGCTGACAGGAAAAACGTAATCATAAAAGGATTGCGGGTCAAGACGAACGGATCTGACCAGCCGATCAACCTCAAGGTCATGCCCCTGAATGAGCCCGAGTCACTGCGAGGTCTCCTGGCTGTTGAGTTTGAGGATACAGAGCTACCCCTTGAGGAACTAAAACCATCTATGGAGAAATCACTGTCCTCCTCGGAGCTGATGACAGTTAACCAATCGCTCGAAAAGGAGCTGCAAAGCACTAAGGAGCATCTTCAGATTGTCGTCGAGGAGATGGAGACATCTCAGGAGGAGTTGAAGTCTGCTAACGAGGAGCTGCAGTCGACTAACGAAGAGCTTCAATCTACAAACGAAGAGGTGATAACCTCCAAAGAGGAGCTGCAGTCGCTCAATGAGGAGTTGACAACCCTCAACTCCGAGCTTCAATCAAAAAATGATGATCTGATTCGAGCCAATAACGATATGGCGAACATCCTCAACAGCACTGACACCCCAACCATATTTGTGGATAACGACCTGAAGATAAAGAGGTTTACACCTCAGGCCACTAAGATCATCAGCCTGATACAGGGCGACACAGGCCGTCCCATAACTGACATCTCAGGCAACCTTCAATATGAAGGCCTGGCTGATGACATAAAACAGGTGATCTCTAATCTGGTATCCAGATCGGTTGAGATCCGGATGAAGGACGGAACCTGGTATCGGATGATTATCGTACCCTACAGGACGGCCGAAAAGATCATCGATGGCGTTGTGATCACTTTTGTTGATATCACAGAGCTTAAAAGGCTAACACTGAGCCTTAAAGAGCGAACAGAGATATCAGAGGGCATTATTCAAACGATCAGGGAACCGCTGATAATCCTGAACGATAAGCTGGCGATCGTTTCAGCCAATCCCTCTTTCTACAGGAAATTCGCCGTGTCTCCCGACGATACCGAAGGGAGGTTTATTTACAGCCTTGGAAAGGGACAGTTGGATATCCCTGAACTCCGGAAGCTTCTGGAAAACATTCTTCCCAAGAACACCAAGATCGAGGATTTTCTGGTAGAGTCTGATTTTCCGGGTATCGGCCAGAGAAAGATGCTGCTAAATGCCCGAAGAATAGTGCTTGAGGATATGCAAGAGCAGCTGATCCTCCTGGCTATGGAAGACGTTACAGATCGAAGAGATCAAGCCTGATCCCCGGGGGGAATGAATTACGAAGCCGGACCAAAACTCTGGAGATGATTTGCGCCGCAAAGCCGAGGAGCTTTTAAATAACTGCGAAAGGGATTTGGCGGCTATCTGAGGAAGTAGAGATTGGAGACCGAGATCCCCGGAAACTGGTTCATGAGCTTCAGGTCCACTGGATTGAGCTTGAGATGCAAAATGAGGAGCTGATTGGAGCAAAGCTTGAAACCGAGGCTGCACTAAAAAAATACACCGATCTCTACGACTTCGCTCCATTGGGTTTGTTTACCCTTGATGAGCATAAGTTAATCTCTGAGATCAACCTGGCCGGAGCCGGGCTCCTTGGAGTGGAGAGACACTACCTATTAAATAGACGCTTTGACCTTTTTGTTGTATTCGAGGATCGGCCGACTTTAGATGCTTTCTGCCAAGCAGCTTATTATACAAAAGTCAAGCAGAAGTGCGAGCTAAGACTTCAAAAGATCACAGGTGAGAAGATCTATGCCTATATTGAGGGCATAGCCATGGAAAAGGCCGGAACAGAGTACAGGATTACAGTCATTGATATAACCGATCGAATGAGGGCCGAAGAGGAGCTGCGCAAAGCCAAGGATGAACTGGAACATAGAGTCAGTGAGAGGACTGAGGAGCTATCGCAGGCCAATAGGAAGCTCTTGTTGGAGATTGAAGAGCATAAACAGACCGAGGAACGGCTTCTGAAAGCCAAAGAAGTTGCTGAGAATGCCACAAAAGCGAAGGCTGAGTTCCTGGCTAACATGAGCCACGAGATCAGGACACCCATGAACTCAATCATTGGCTTTACCGAGCTTCTTCTGGAGGAGCCTTTAAGCTCCGAGCAGAAGGATAACCTTGAGACCATCAGGATCAACGGCGATGCGCTTCTAACCATAATTAACGATATCCTGGACTTCTCCAAGATGGAAAGCGATAAGCTGGTCCTTGAGGATCAGCCTTTCAATCTGCGTAGTTGCGTAGAGGAGTCTCTGGATCTGGTATCAGTTAAGGCATCAAAGAAGGGCCTGAACGTGTCTTATACCATCGATAAAGGAGTCCCAGATACCATCATCGGCGATCCTGGCAGGCTTCGACAGGTGTTGGCAAATCTGCTTTCAAACGCCGTCAAATTTACAGACGAAGGCGAGGTTACAATTTCGGTCTCAAGCCAGCAGATTGATGGAACAAATGAAGTTCATTTTGCAGTTTCGGATACAGGCATAGGCATACCTCAAGGCAGCATGCACCAGCTCTTCCAGCCATTCACCCAGATGGAGCCATCGACCACTCGCTTCTACGGAGGAACCGGCCTGGGTCTGGCCATATCCAAGAAACTGGTAGAGCTTATGGGCGGTCGAATCTGGGCTGAGAGTGAAGAAGGCATCGGCTCGACGTTTCATTTCACCATCAGGGCACCTTCAGGCCAGGTTGAGCCGGAGCCCCTGGCAGTTTCGCCGCAGCTGATAGGCAAGACATGTGCTGATAATCGAAGATAATAAGACCAACCGCCGCATCCTGAGCAAACAGGTTTACGATTGGGGCATGGTTCCCATGGCTGCAAAATCAGGCCAGGAAGCCCTCAGCTGGATCCTGAGAGGCGATGACTTTGGTATTGCTATCCTGGATATGGATTTGCAGGATATGAGATGCCCTGGAGCTGGAAGAAAAGATCAGCAAATACAATAAAACTTTGCCTCTGGTGCTGCTGGCATCTCTTGGAAAACGTGTGCCCCCCAACCATGCCTATCTGACCAAGCCTATCAAGCCCTCTCAGCTGAATAAAGTCCTGACAGATATATTGCCCAGGCAATAACTCCGAAGGAGCCGGCCAAGAGCCTGGCAACGGCATCTGGAGTTGATCAGCCCATTTTGAATAGCTCTCTGAGAATACTGCTGGCTGAAGATGACATATCCAGCCAGAAGGTCGCTCAACTGATGCTAAAGAGGCTGGGATATAAGGCCGATACCGTAGCCAACGGAATAGAGGCCTTGCAGGCACTGGAACGCCAGCACTACGATGTGGTGCTCATGGACGTTAAGATGCCCGAAATGGACGGCCTGGAAGCCGCACACATCATCCGCCAGCGCTGGCCTGATGGTCCGAAGGTAATAGCCATCACTGCTTACGCTCTGAAAGGCGACCGGGAGAAGTTCATCGAAGCCGGCATGGACGACTACATAGCCAAGCCGGTAGAGATAAATGATCTGAGAGCAGTTCTGGAAAGAAACTCTGTCGGCAGGAACAGAGCGGAGCGATGAGAAGATGGAATCGGCCTTGAGACGAACAGGGATCGACGTTATCGGCATTGTCCCCTGGGGGACTCATTTCTGCCAGTTCTATGAAACTGGCCAGGATCTGATAGACATTCTGGTGCCTTATTTTAAGGAAGGCCTGGATGCAGGCGAGTTTTGCATGTGGGTGACCTCAGAGCCCCTGAGGGTAGAACAGGCAACTGCAGCGCTTCGGGCTGCAGTCCCGGACCTGGACGGTTACATCAACAGAGGCCAGATCGAGATCCTCGACTACAGCCAGTGGTACACCCGCTCGGGCAGGTTCTCGGCAGACGAGGTTCTCCAGGGCTGGATAGACAAACTGACCGAGGCCCAAGAAACGGGGATTCGAAGGGCTCAGGCTGACTGGAAACACCTTCTGGCTGGAGAAGGCCGACTGGGATGACTTCACCCGGTATGAGGAGATGGTCAACAATGTCATCGGCCGGTACAAAATGCTGGCCATCTGCACCTATTGCCTTCAGAAATGCAATGCGTTGGAGATATTGGACGTCGTTGCCAACCACCAGTTCGCCCTCATCAAGCGCTCCGGCCGGTGGGAGATCATCGAGAGCGGACAGCACAAAAAGACAGAGCAGGCGCTGCGAGAGAGCGAAGAGAAGCTTTCGGCCCTATACACCTCGATGGTTGAGGGAGTCGCACTTCATGAGGTAGTTTATGACCGTGCAGGAAATCCGGTCGATTATATCATAACTGATGTAAATCCCTCGTTCGAAAAGATCACGGGGCTTTCAAGGGACAGCGTCCTTGGGCAGAAGGGCATCAGCACTTTATGGCGCAGACGTGCCTCCTTATCTGGGTGTGTACGCTAAGGTAGCTTCCTCCGGCAAGCCGGAGTCGTTCGAGACCTACTTCGGGCCGATGAAAAAACATTTCAGCATATCGGTCTTCTCCCCGGCCCAGGGTAAATTTGCGACAGTCTTTTCGGATATCACAGAGCGCAGGCTGATGGAGAACGCTTTACAGGAAAAGCAGGAAGAGATTGAAGTACAATCTGAGGAACTTGAAGCCCAGAATGAAGAGCTTCGAGCCGGAAATGTCGAGCTCGCAGAGACAATCAGAAAGCTGCAGGAAAGTGAGGCACGCTACAGATCCCTTGCTGAGAACATTCCATCGGTCCTGATGCGCTACGATCGAGACTTCAGGGTGGTCTACCTCAGCCCTCAGGCCGAAGACATCACCGGCATCCCCACTGAACAGTTCATCGGCAAGACCAACCGGCAGGTAGGCATGCCTGAAGACCTCTGCAATACGTGGGAGGCTGCCATCCAGCGAGTGTTCCAAACCGGAGACAACCAGGAGCTGGAGTTCGAGTTTCCAGAAGCTGACGGCAGCGGTTCAAAAGCGTTTTATCTTAAGCTAGCCCCTGAATACGCACCAGGCGGTGACATTGTTCAGTATGTACTGGGCATCTCCACAGATATCACTGTACGTAATTCTGATATTACCGAGCGCAGGCTGTCCGAGAATTTACTGCAAACCAACCTGCAACGCTTCTATACTAGTTCTTTCAAGCATGTACGCCGGTATTTTGCTTGTGACGGATGAAGGCCAGATTGAATATGCCAATCAAGCATTTTGCGACCTGTTTGATCTGAGGGACTCACCCGAGGACCTGGTGGGACTGACTCCAGGCGAAATGATTGGAGAAAATTAAGAATGTATACCGGCATCCTGATGAGGCAGTTGCCCGCATTAAAGAAATAGTTAGTCTGGGACAACCCGTAAAAGGCGAGGAAATTGCCATGCAAGACGACAGGACGTACCTGCGGGATTTCGTCCCAATATATGTAGATGGAAAATCCTTTGGTCGGTTATGGCATCACCTGGACATCACCGAACGCAAGAGTGCCGAAGAGGAGCTGCGAAAAAGTGAGAATCAGTTTAAAGTGCTCATCGATAACTTGAGTTCCGGAGTGGCGCTGGTCGATGAACATGGCAAGTTCACGATATATAATCCGGCGTTTCTGCAGATGTTTGGCCTATTCGAAGATCCATCTAATATTAAGAATGTCAACGATCAAAACTGGAGCGATTGGCAGGTATTCGGAGAAGACGGCACATTGTTGCATGTTGATGACCATCCCGTCCGGAAAGCTGCAATGACCGGCAAGCCTGTCAGCAGCAAGCTTGTGGGCGTGAGATTGCCTTCTGGCGGGGAACTCGTTTGGATGCAAATCAGTGCCGAGCCTATACTCAAACCCGATGGCAAAGTCGACCTATTGATATGCACTTACCACAATGTTACCGAGCGCAAGCAGGCCGAGGAAGCTTTACAGGAAACCCGGAATTACTTGGAGAACCTGATCGATCACGCCAATGCTCCCATTATCGTGTGGGATACTTCACTTAGAATCACCAGGTTCAACCAAGCCTTTGAGCGCTTAACTGGACTAAAAGTAGCTGAAGTTCTTGGAGAGCACCTGGACATGCTCTTCCCGGAGGAGAGCAAAGAGCAGTCTCTGGAGCACATCGCCCGCACTCTGTCAGGAGAACGATGGGAAGCTCTGGAAATTCCCATTCTGCGTCCTGATGGTTCGGTTCGGACCGTCTTATGGAACTCGGCCAACATCTACGATAAAGACGGCAAAACGGTCATTGCCACCATTGCCCAGGGCCAGGATATCACCGAGCGCAAGCAGGCGGAAGAGGCTCTGCGAGAGAGCGAGCAGCGCTTCCGCTTGGCGCTGCGAAATGCGCCCGTGTCGGTGTCGGCACAGGACCACAATCTCCGTTACGTTTGGGCATACAACCAGCGGACGGCACGGCCAGAGGAGATCATCGGCAAGTTCGACTCCGACATCTTCACGGCTGAAGAGGCGGAGCACCTCACTCTGATCAAACGGCGTGTTCTCGATGAGAACGTTGAATTACGCGAGCAAATGTGGCTGGATCGACCGGGCGGCCGAATGTTCCTCGATGTCTGCTTCGAGCCCATTCATGACGGGGCTGGAAGGGTTATCGGCGTGGGAACAGCCACCGTCGATCTGACGCCAATGAAGATCGCCGAAGAGGCGCTCCGGGAGAGTCAGGCACTCTTGAGTGCGGTCACTGAAGGCATTCCTGATCCCATTTTTGTCAAAGATCGCATGGGCCGCATCATTATGGCCAATCCTGCCACGCTCCGGGTCGTGGGCAAAACCCTGGAAGAAGCGATCGGGAAGAACGATTGTGAGCTATACAACGATCCGGCGATTGGAGAGGCCATCATGGCAAACGATCGCAGGATCATGGACTCTGGCCGGATGGAAGTTGTCGAAGAGGTTGGGAAGACGCCTGATGGTTACCGGACCTTCCTCTCCACCAAGATGCCCTACCGTAATAGCAATGGCGAGATCATCGGTATCCTGGGTATAACCCGGGACATCACCGAGGGCAAGCGAGCTTCGGAAGCACTGGAGGAGAGCGAAGCAAAGTACCGCAACCTCTTCATGAATATAACCGAAGAGGTGCATTTCTGGAAGCTCATCCGCGATGAGGAGGGCCGGATAAAGACATGGAGTCTGGTGGACGTCAACCCGCCCACCCTCAAGACCTGGGGCAAGGCGCTCGATGAAATCAAGGGCAGGACCACGGATGAGATCTTCGGCCCGGGCGCGACGGAACACTACATGCCAGTTGTGCAGAAGATCATGACCGAAGGCATTCCCTATTCCTTCGAAGATTACTTTCCCAATTTGGACAGGCACTTCAGGTTCACCAGTGTTCCTCTGGGCGAATATTTCATCACTACGGGCGCCGACATCACTGGCATAAAGAAGGTTCAGGCGGAGCTTCTCAGGGCCAGGGACGAGCTTGAGCAGAGGGTCCAGGAAAGGACCGCACAGCTCCAGGACGCAAAAGAGAATCTGGAGGTCAGCAACGAGGAACTCAGAATAGAGATCGATGAGCACGAGAAGACAGAAAAAGAGCTTTTGAGAGCCAAGGATGCGGCCGAAGAAGCTGCGAAGGCCAAGTCCCTCTTCCTGGCCAACATGTCCCACGAGCTTCGCACACCTATGAACGCAGTAATCGGCTTTACCGGCCTGCTCCTGGATGAGCCCTTGACGCCTGAGCAGAAGGACTATTTAGAGAGCATCAGAAACAGCGGCCAGGCCCTGCTGGCATTGATCAGCGATCTCCTGGACTTCTCTCGCATGGAGAGGGAGAACGTGGTGATCGAGGAACAGCCCTTCGATCTGCGAAGCTGCATCGAGGAGGCTTTAGACCTGGTTGCCTCAGAAGCGTCGAAGAAGAACCTGGACCTGGCCTACGTTGTCGATAAAGATATGCCCGAAGCCGTCACCGGAGATCCGGCCAGGCTTCGGCAGGTTCTGGCAAACCTTCTTGGCAACGCCGTCAAATATACGGATAAGGGCGAGGTCGTCCTCTCGGTTTTACCAAAAGGCCAGGACGAGATCCTCTTCGAGATCAGGGATACGGGCATAGGCATTCCTGAAGATAAAGTGAACATTCTCTTCCGGCCCTTCTCCCGGGTAGATGAATCCTTCAGCAGCAGGTCCGAGGGCGCAGGTCTGGGGCTTGCCATCTCCAAGAAGCTCGTGGAGATGATGGGCGGCAGGATCTGGGTTGAATCTGCTCCGGGCCGGGGCTCGACCTTCTCCTTCACGATTAAGGCCAAAGCCGTCCCAGGCAAGCCCAAGGCCGTCCCGACAGGCATTCAGCCGAGGCTTGAGGGCAAGCATATCCTGGTCGTCGATGATAACAAGACCAACCGCGTTATTCTCGGAAAACAGCTCAACTCCTGGGGCATAATACCTCTGCCTAAACCATCAGGCCAGGAAGCACTGGCCATGATCAGAGGCGGAGCACCCTTCGATGCTGCTATCCTTGACATGATGATGCCCGATATGGACGGAATCGCCCTGGCCAGGGAGATACGCAAATACCGAAAGGATCTGCCGCTGATCATGCTCTCATCAGCCGGCCAGAAAGCAAAGCCTGAACTCTTCGAGGCCGTTTTGAATAAGCCCATCAAGCCTGCACAACTCCACAAAGTTCTTTTGGATACTCTTGAAGCTCAGCAATCCAGAGAGGAGGCCAAGAGCCCTCGGTTTAAAGGCCAATTACAGACCCATGCGCATCCTTCTGGCCGAGGACAACGTATCCAATCAGAGGGTAACTCTGGAGATGCTAAAGAAGTTAGGCTACAGGGCAGATGCCGTGGCTAACGGCGCTGAAGCCATCCAGGCATTGGAGCGCCAGCCCTATGATCTGGTCCTCATGGATGTTAAGATGCCGGTCTTAGGTGGCATTGAAGCCACCAGGATGATAAGAGAACGCTGGCCCGATAACGGCCCCAAGATTATAGCCATTACTGCTTACGCCCTGCATGGCGATCGTGAGAAGTGCCTCTCTGCCGGAATGGACGATTACCTTGCCAAGCCCGTGCAGAAAGAGGAGCTGGCAGAGGTGCTGGAGAGGTACAGACAAAAGGACCTTTAAGTATTTGGGGACATGCATCCGATCTCACTCCCAGCCTTCTTCCGGCGAACTCACTTAGCCTGAAAAAGGCCTGTACCCAGGTAAAGATATGATAATTCTCACCAGCTGAAAAACAGTCGAAAATTTTCGTTTGAGCTTATGCTTATAAATGTAACGATGCATAAGTGAATATTGATTTGCTCAGGTTGTTTTGGAGGGAGCCGCGATGGACGGGATGGCACTTTCAAGTTGGGGTGATCGTTTTTGGGCCTGGCTCATCGATGTTCTCCTTATGAGCATCCTCTGGTACAGTGTCCTGACCATCCTGAAAATAGATGCCGTTGGCCTTAATGGAGCATTGTTGCTGGCTTCTTTGTTGTTCATCTATTGGACTGCACTGGAGGGCTACAGAGGTCAGTCATTGGGGAAGATGCTCTTGAATATAACTGTAGCAGGCCCTTTTGGTGAGCATATTCGGTTCAGAGACGCGGCTTTAGAAAGCTTTGGAAAGGCATTTCTGCTTCCTCTGGACTGCCTCGCCGGCTGGTTCTTCTTCCGCAAGACCAGGCAGCGTTTATTCAGCAGGATATCCAATACCGTTGTCGTCAAGCAGATGGAATACTCTTTGTAGCTGTTTTTCTATTCTGATGATAATCTTCATCATATCCTTTGATTCAACTGGAATTGCTATCAGCATCACTTGCCCGGATTACTCGCTTTCCGGCAGCTTCTCGCCGCACTTCTTGCAGTGCTTTGCATCTCTGTCATGTCTGTCCAGCCCGCAACCGGGGCAGACCAGCACTTTTCTTTCGCGTCCCGTGGTCAGCCAGGCCCGGAAGATCCTGGCTGCCTGAAAGGGAATGATGATGATGCCGGATATTATCATGGCTACTGTGACCAGCCTGCCTGCCTGGGTCACCGGCACGATATCTCCGAAGCCCACTGTGGAGACGGCAACCACGGTGAAGTAGAATGCATCTCCAAAATTCTGCACATCCTGGTTCAAGGGGCTTTCCACAAAATAGAACAGTCCTGAGTATACAAAGAAAATGATGATTATGCTTACCACGAGCCGGGCTACGTTCACCATCCCCTGGCTTATGATGCCGAAGAAAAGGTGGTATTGGGCGATGAACCTGAGGAACCGAAATATCCGGAAGACGGCCAGGACACGAATGGTCTGGATGACCCTGATATCATAAATGAAGACGCTGGCAGGAAGGGCCATGAGAATCATAGTAGGCATTATGGCCACCAGGTCGATCATGCTGTAGATGTCCCTGACATAAGCCCGTCTGTTGGGCGCGCCGTATAGCCTGAGCACATACTCGAAGATGAAAATGGCGACGATAAGAATCTCAAGCTTCCAGAGCAGGTCCCTCAAGCTGCTGGAAATATTGTAGGTATCGACCACAAAGACTGCCACCAGCAGGAGGTTGAGAAGGATGATGGAGATGTCTATCGCTTTTCCCAGGGGGGTCTGAAAATCGATCATGTAGAACTGGACAGTTTCTCGTAGGGTCCTGGATCGCGGCGGGTCTTTGCGAGCCGGATCTTCTTGCCCGGCGGGGCCTGGTGAGCCATGTCATCATCATCTCATTTCACCTCCCACAAATAAAACAATTAGAGCACACAAAGGAGATCGAGGGGGCTATGAAGAGAGCGGGATACGGATTTAGGCAGAGGTGAGGCGTTGTTTCTCTCGCATCATCTGAGATGCCATCTGCTTGCCGTCGCCCGCCACCAGTGCGTGCGCCCCGTCTCCTATTGCCTTCTCTGCCTCAGACCCTTTGATCTGAAAATGCTTCTTGTCCTGTGCTTTTGATAGTTACTGACCTTATCGAATAGAGGATGATCCGGCTTTATCCTGAGCAGGGTTAACGATATCACATAGGCATCAGGTAACATCGCATCCAGGCAGCAAACTATGCCGCCCTCTTCTCCGGATTCTATTACTTCTATTATTTTCAATTCCGTTTCAGGCGTGATGTTTTTTCTTTTTGAGAGAAGATGCCTGCACAGGTCCCTGCCTGCATACGCGGGAATGGGCAAATGGGCCTTCATCTCGTCAATTAGCTCCGTGTAAATCACCTCTCATCAATGGAAGAGATGCTTGTCATCAAACATGGTACAGAATGCATCCTTCTCGCTGATGCATCGATTGGGACATCTCTCGCAAAAGCTGAGCATCTCATCCCAGGCATCAGAGATGATATCCGTCATTTTATTGATCAGCTCATCGCCGATATTGGGAAAATATGATTCCAACGGCTCATATGAGATGCACACCTGTTCGATTTCGCCGGATAGTTGCTTAAGGACTACATCCTTCATTCCCTTTGCATAATAGATCGAAAATTCCGCAAGATCCTCATTGCTGATCTTCTGTTTTTTGAGCCGGTATGCAATCTTGTTTTTTATACTATCGTATATAGACAAAGAAAGTTCATAGCAGAACCAGTTGAGTTTGACCTTATCGCTTTCGCTGCAATAGAACGAGGTCGGTTTGATCATGTCCAGACCGGTCTTCTCTTTTCCTCTCTTCCTCATTCCTTTCATGTCCCTACCTTCCTTTGATGTGCCTTATCTCCACGGCCACGCCCCTTCTGGAGGCCGCCATCTCCCAGCCGGACATCTTGGCTCTTCCCACGCCAAAAGCCTTCTCGCCCACAATTATCACCTCATCTCCCGGCCGGATCTGCTCGTCTGAGTCCACCACGCCCGGCGCGAGCAAAGAGCCCTTGGGCAGAAAGTCGCCGATCTTGACAATGTATTTTCCGAGTTTCTCCAATCGACCGGCGCCGGCCAGGGAGAGGGCAATCCTGCCGCTGGGCGTTGTTGCCGCCAGCGGCCTCTTCTGCTCATCCTGGATCTCCCGGCCTCTCACCACAATCTTTCCCTCCAGGAGAAGATCGCCGGCGCCCTCCCCAAAGTAGAAGTCGGCATGGGCCCGGTAACGCAGAAGGCGCAGGTCGGGCAGGCGCGTGGCATCCCGGCAGGCCTCGGCCACGGCGGCCGAGAGGCGGTCCAGTGCCGGGCCGCTGGTGCCGCCGCCGGTGTAGGTCGCCTCCAGGCCGCTCTCCTTCACCGCCTGCTCCAGCTCGCCATCCAGATGGGCCACGATCCTGGCGTATCTGTTCCTCTTCAGGTAGGCCTCCAGGCAGCCTGTCAGCCACGCTCTCTCCTCTCTATCCCAGCGGCCGGTAACGGGAACGTCGTAGCTGGCGGCGGGATAAGCCTCCTCCAGCTCACGCGGCACCAGGGCCAGGGGTGAGGTCAGGATCACCTCATGCAGATAGCGGCGGCTGCCGCCTACAGCCTCGGCAAAGAGCTTGTGGGAGCGGGATAGCGAGTAGGGCTTTTTTGCCGAGCAGGGCAGGAGCAGCAAGACATCGCTCTGCGGGGCCCTGTAGCGGTTGATCACCCTCTCGGCAAAGCGGGTGACCTCCACCCGGCCCAGCGATTCGGCACAGTTGGCATAAAATGTGCTGTGCCGGCTGACGGGCGTTCTCTTCTCCAGGTACTGGTGCTCGGCGTCCAGGAGGCGCAGGGCAGCCGTCTGCTCGGGAGTCACCCGCACCTGCCGCTCGACGTATTCGCGTATGGTCTCGGAGCGAATAGCCTCCCGAACGGCGAGCAGCTCCTCTTCCAGCTTCTGCAGATTGTGGGCAATAAGCAGCTCTGCCTTCCTCCCGCTCGTTGCCATCTCCCGGCAGTTTTCGCAGCGGCAGGGCAGCTCGACCAGCTCCGACGCCTTCCAAACTCCATCGCGGGTGTGGTAGCGGCCCAGCAGGCCGTCGGCCACGACGCGGGTGCTGTCCAGCAGGTCGATGCCCAGGTAGACCAGCAGGGCCAGGTTGGCGGGCGTGGCCAGGGCGGGGGCATAAAGAGCCGTGTCCGGGGCGATCTTCTCTCGCACGCTTACAATGGCTGCCACCAGATCTCTGGGATTTTTCAGGGCTCCGGCATTGCCCAGCACATAGACATCGGCTTTCTCCGGCTCTTTTGCGCTGAAGGGATGGACCATCACTGCCCTTGGGGCCCGACCGACTCCAGGGGCGGCAGCTCCAGGGCCGGCTCGGAGCGCAGGGCGGCGGGAACGTAAGGGAGCTATGGCCAGCTTCTTGCTGCCCTTGAGCGCCGCAGCAGCCTGCATGGCCTCATCCAGGGAGGCATAGCTGTAGACGCTGCCTGCTGAGATGTAATCGTCTTTGGTGATCAGGGCGGGCGTGCTGATCTGCCGCTCTATGAGCAGCTTTCCCAGGCGGGCCGGGCCGTCGCGGCGGAGAACCTCAAAGTACTTGGTCATGGCTTATGTGCCTCTTTTATTTGTGTGCGTAATTGTATATTGAATAGCCAACGTTTTTATCTTAATCGGATAATTTGCACGATTCTGAAATGGTGTTTAACGATTCGATGTTCAAATGCTTTATTACGGCCTTATGAGTCTGCATGAAATTCTCCAATTTATTTGATGAAATATATTTGCATATTTCATGTGAAGGATTTTGAAGCAATTTTAGGAAAACTGGTCGAATCATCTGTTTAAAGACTTGATCTTTTCGTTTATCCGGGGCGACAATGTAAATAGTTCCGGAGAATGCCGGTTGCTCAACGATCACATCTAGCATTCTAAGAAGCCCTGAAAATATCGAAGTAGTATTTTCAACTTCAAAAGCAGAAACGACCTTATCATCTTTTAGCCAAACAACATCTATATACTTTACAGTTTCTGTAAATTGATCATCATTAAGATTAAGCTCTTTCTTAAACCTGGGCATGTCTTTTAGTTGAATCCCATTTACTTCTTTGCCTTGATCATTTGCCGCTATCCATACATCGAAATCCCATTTTGCACCAAGATCGAGAAGTAAATATTGAATGTAAGTATGTTCGAGATCCATTGACAGTGGTTTAATTTTTTCAGGTTTTAATAATATATCGTATATGGGCTCCTGAGTTCTTTCCAATTCTCTCTTTATTTCATAAAAATGAGCTTTATGGTAGCATTCATTATCTGAATCGACATTACCTAACCCGTTTTGAGCACGACCTTTGTAATACCATGCAATTGATTGGTTTATGTTTTCTCGCCCAATTGATTCGTTAAAGCTAAAAAATTCCAGAGCTTTGTCGAGGGAAATGTCTGCATCTCTGTAATTATGCAATTTGTAAAGAGCAATCCCTTTATTGGCCCAAGACCACGCATTGAGCAATGTATTTTTGGAATTTAAGTTAATGGCGCTCTCGTAGCATGAAATTGCGTCCTGATATCTTCCCAACTTAATACATGAATTGCCTTTATTATTCAGCGTCCACGAATCCTTGGACTTAATTTCTAAACTTTTATCAAAACACTCTATGGACTCTTTTTCATTGCATAATATCGAAAGAGCTTTTCCTTTATATGACCATGCGAGATCATTTCGTGGTGCAATTTCTATGGCTTTTTCATAACATGAAAGTGCATTACTGCATTTTCCTAATTTTAAAAAAGAATTCGCTTTATATACCCATGGCGAAGAGCTTTTCGGATTTATATCGATACTTCGATCATAACATTCGATCGCTTCTTTTTCTTCATCTTTAGCAGAAAATGCCAAACCTTGAAACTTCCAGGCCTTGGCAAAATTATTATCCTTTGCAATTGCTTTTTTAAAATAAGCAATGCTTTGATCATAGTTACCTTGCTTATAATGGTTTAATCCTTTTTTATAAAATTTTATTCCTAGCTGTGGCATCTTTTCACCTTATGGGTCGAAGCTATCATTATATATAAGTTTATCTAATTAGTATAATAAAAATTTATTCTTCATCGAAGAAAATATATCCACTATCAAAAATACAATCGAACCGTGCCTTTTTTCTACAATTTGCGGGCATTTTATTCTATATTGCTTGAAGACCATCGGGACTCAGAATCAACTGACATCGGAAGATTCAACTATAAAAAGTGACATAATATCTTTCATGTCTGAGTTGAAGGCGGAGATCTCCTTACCGAAACGCTTAGCTGAAGACGTGCAGGCCCAGGTCAAAGCTGGCTGGTTTCCTGATCTCAACAGCCTTGTGGTAGAAGCAGTGCGTCGGTACCTTGAATCTCATCATGGAGATCTGATGGAGCAGTCTGTACGTCAGGATGTGGTGTGGGGCCTCAACGGCGATGACTGATTCCGTTCACGCTTATTCGCCTCTCTGTGTTGGGTGTTCTCTGAATTTCAGTACTCATTTCATTGGCGTTCTCCAACAGCTCTCCCTCCCTCTTTCAGCCTGAAGCTAAACCTCGCCCCTGGATTGGCCCGCATCAGCTCTTTCGTGTTCTTCTCAGCCTGCTCCAGTGCCGCACTATCCGCCTCTTCAGGCACCTCAGCATTGAAGGGATAGGTCTCGGCCAGCTCTCGCGGATATGGCCCGAAGGGCGGCTTGAAGAGGAGCACATGATCAAAGCCTGACGTGTCCGTTCCAGCATCGTCGGTGATCAGGACATCGCCCTGCAGACAGATGCGATCTATCCTCCGGGCATAGCGCATCACCTCAGGCCGGCAGGCGGACTGGGGGCTGAGGTAGAAGAAGGTGGACTTGCTGGCTGAATCAAGCCCTTCCAGCCATTTTCCCTTGCTGCACAGCCTCTTCAGGCCGTCCAGCATGCGCGGATGCGACCGACAGCGCGTCTCCAGAAGATCCCAGAGGGAGCCTTCGCGAATGGACTCCTTGACCTGCTTCATCTCCTGCAGCGAGACGTAGAGATTGTGCCGGGCCAAAAGCACCGTCTTATCTGGGCTTTCCATCAGCTCTTTAAGCGTATGCTCCTGGCAGACCGGGCAGCAGCAGGGAAGGTAGCTCATCTCCTCCAGCTTGCCGGTTCCGTGCACCGTCAGGTACCGGTCCTGCCGGGCATAGAGGGCGTAGGCAGCCGAGTCGAAGAGATCGCAGCCCATGGCCGCCGCCAGGGCAAAGATCATGGGGTGTCCGGCCCCGAAGAGATGCACGGGCCGGCCCGAGCCCAGGCCCTTCTTGGCAGCCGCCACCACGTCTACCAGATCGGAAAACCGGTAGGCTTCCATGAGGGGCACCACACCGCCCACAGGATAGACATCAAAGGGGAGGTCGGCTGCGAACCGGCCCGCCCTCTCCCGGAGATCGGGATAGGTCGAGCCCTGAATTGGGCAGGCCAAAAGGGCCGGCCTCTCCAGGGCTGCCGCCTCTGCCAGGCGCTCCTCGGTTATTCTCAATTCCGATTCCGCCCTCTCTCTGGAGACATCGGGCGGAGTTGGTATGTCCAGGGGAACGCATATGTCCGATTTAATGGCGAATTGAAAGTTGAGGATCTCCAGGGGAGCAACCTCAATATCTCCGTAAACGGAGAGCTGGAAAGCGCCCGAGTCGGTCATGATCGGCCCGGAAAAGCCGAGCAGGTCATGCAGCCCGCGCTCTATCGCCTGCCTTTTCAGCTCCGGATCCTGGTGAATGATGTAGCTGTTGGTGATGATCATATCCGCGCCCATCTCTGCCAGCTTTGCAGGCTCTATGATCCTGAGATGAGGATTGACTACAGGCATCAGCGCAGGCGTCTCAATGGTGCCATGCGGAGTGGAAAGCCGGCCGATCCTTCCGGCCAGATCTTTATGAAGTATCTCGAAGCGGTCCGGCATAAGCTCTCCCCTACCAATAAGGAATAAATAGGTTGGGACAGATTTCCAGCAAAGGATATCAACAGAATAAAAAAGGGTGTATTAATATGAAAACGATGGTATTACTATTAGCTTTAATATGTCTCTTGGGCTACTCCTCCGCCCAGACTATTGGCATGGGTGAGGGCTACAGCAGCACTCAGCTGGCATTCTTCAACTCGCCCAGCTCGTCTACCTTTGAGCCTGATGTCCAGAAGTACTGGGGCAACTATATCACCAGCCAGGGCAATGCGAGCACCAGGACTTTGACCACTGACATGGATATCTGGATGAACACCTTCCCGATGAAGTTCGACACGCCCATGCAGTTTTCCGCCACCAGCTTCTCAGGAAATGCCAAGGCTCCTATGCTCAACGCCAAAGAGAGAAATAGCCAGTTTCTGACCAGAAATGTGAATAACAATTTCGGCTACTACCAGATCTGGTCATACCCCCAGGAAAGTGGCAGCCTGTCCGTATCCAATAACGCAAGCAAGCCCAGCAAGGATGCACCGGGAAAGATATTATCGCAAAATATCTTAACCCTATTTAGCGTCTAAATCAGCCGCCAAAAAAAATGAGATAAAGAAGCTCTGCCTGCCACGCAGGGGGCAGATCTATTTTTCTTTTCTTTTTTCTTTGCCGGCCTGCACTGTGAAGGGGAGCAGCCCTCCTGCCAGCAGGATATCTCTCTGCCGCAGGGAGAGGTTCATCTTCAGGCCGATCTGCCTTTCTCCAGCGTAGGCAGATACCTCATCCTTGCCCGCCTGCAGAGCCTTGCGAATGCCCGGTATGGCAACCTCGGTCTTTTCCGGCAGGCTTTCCCAGTCGGCTTCCTTTGCAAAGCTGAAGGGCACTATGCCGAAGTTCACCAGATTGGCGGCATGTATCCTCTCAATGGATTTGGCGATCACTGCCTTTACTCCCAGGTACATGGGGCAGAGAGCGGCGTGCTCCCGGGAAGAGCCCTGGCCGTAGCTCTGGCCGGCGACAATCAGGTTATGCTTGCCTTGATCGCGCAGGGCCGATGCCCGGCTGCAGAAGTCTCTGTCCAGCGGCTCAAAGACGAATTCCGAGTACTTGGGGACATTGGACCGGTACTTGAGGCGCGAGCCTGCCGGCATGATGTGGTCTGTTGTCACCAGATCTCCTACTCTTATGGTGACGGGTCCCGAGATATCTTCGGGCAAGGGCCTGTTGACGGGAGGCTCTCCAATATTGGGGCCGCGGCAGATCTTTATTTTCGCGCGCTCGGCTGCGGGAAGGGGTGGTATGATCATGCTGTCGTCGATATCAAAATGCTCCGGCATGTCTATTCTCGGGATAGTTCATCCCCAGGTCCCTCGGGTCCGTCAGCCTGCCGGTTAGAGCTGCCGCGGCTGCGACAACCGGGCTGGCCAGATAGACGCCGGCGCTGGGCGTGCCGGATCGACCCAGGAAATTGCGGTTGCTGGTGCGCACGGAAACCGAATCCGTGCAGGGTGACATGCTGTTGCCGATGCAAAAGCCGCAGGAAGACTCCAGGATCCTGGCTCCAAAGGCTATCAGATCGCTCAAGGCACCGTTCCTGGCCAGGGCGGCCAGCACCTGTCGCGAGCCGGGAGCAATGCCCAGAGATACGCCTGAGGGAAGGTGTCTGCCCTTCACCATTGCTGCTACGGTCATGAGGTCGACATAAGAGGAGTTGGTGCATGAGCCGATCATGACCTGATCCACAGGCAGATTGAGATCACTGATCCTGGCTATGTTTCCCGGGCTGTGAGGCGCAGAGGCGAGGGGCTCGATTTGAGAGAGGTCTATCTCAAGGGTTTTGTCGTAGGCTGCATCTCTGTCTGCTGCCAGGGGTATCCACTGCTCGCCTCTTCCCTGCGCCTGCAAGAATCGCCGGGTCTGCCCGTCGCTGGGGAAGATGGATGTCGTGACGCCGGTCTCCGCGCCCATGTTGGTGATGGTTGCCCTCTCCGGAACGGTCAGCTGGGCAATGCCTTCCCCGCCGTATTCGCAGACGCAGCCGACATTTCCTTTGGTGCTGAGGATGGAGAGGACCTTCAGGACCACATCTTTGGCTGTAGCCCATGGTTGCAGCTCTCCGGTGAGGTGGACATCGACCACGCGCGGGGCGGCCAGGAAGTAGGCGCCGCCTCCCATGGCCACGGCGACATCAAGCCCTCCTGCTCCCATGGCCAGACAGCCGACCCCTCCTGCGGTGGGTGTATGGCTGTCTGATCCCAGCAGGGTTTTTCCGGGGCGCGCGAATCTCTCCAGGTGCACCTGGTGGCAAATGCCATTTCCAGGACGGGAGAAGTAGATGCCGTACCTCTTCGCGATGGACTCCAGGTAGGCGTGATCGTCGGCATTTTCAAACCCCACCTGGATGGTGTTGTGATCAACATAGCTGACGGAAAGCTCGGTGGCGATCTCGGAGAGTCCCATGGACTCGAACTGGAGATAGGCCATGGTGCCAGTTGCATCCTGGGTAAGGGTCTGGTCTATCTTTATGCCAATCTCTTTGCCCGGCTCGTAGGAACCATCCGCGAGGTGCTCCCTCAGGATTTTCTCAGTTAATGTATAGCCCATAAAAGACCTCCAGCAGACATATTAATCCTGGATTATTAATTCCAGATCTTGGGTTATGATGATATTAAAACTAAGCGATATGAGATTTCTCTATCATCTCTTTCATCTTGTCGCGGGCTGAGCATGGACCGCTTGAGCAAAAAGGTTATATACGTCTGAGTTATTGGATGGGTTCGGCCCGCCTGGAAGGGTGGGGCAACGGGTCCTGTAGATATTGATTATAGGGCCTGAGCAGGTCTTCGGCTCCAGAAAGCCAGGGTTTCTCGCTTCTTCCCGAAATGGGATGGAAGGGGGGAAAAGCTTAAATACCTCGGCTGACTACCTTAATGGGCCGATGAGGCGTCGCAACACAAAGGCTACGACCCCGATTTGATGAAGGGCCGAGTTCCAAGTTGCGATATATGAGAAGGAATGGAGACGCGAGTTTTTTCGTGTCTGACATTGGTCTTGGCGACTCAGCCAATTCCGACTGGTTCGGAATTAAAACAAAAATACTTCCTAGACACAAAAGAATTCTGGTTGATCCTGCCAGAGGTTACTGCTATCGAGGTTCGACTAAGCCATGCGAGTCGAATGTAGCAATACATGGCGTACTGCTCAGTAACACGTGGACAACCTACCCTCAGGTCGGGGATAAACCCGGGAAACTGGGTATAATACCCGATAGATCTCGGCTGCTGGAATGCATCGAGCTCTAAAGCTCCGGCGCCTGAGGATGGGTCTGCGGCCTATCAGGTAGTAGTGGGTGTAGCGTACCTACTAGCCTACGACGGGTACGGGTTGTGAGAGCAAGAGCCCGGAGATGGATTCTGAGACACGAATCCAGGCCCTACGGGGTGCAGCAGGCGCGAAAACTTTACAATGCCGGCAACGGCGATAAGGGGACCTCGAGTGCCAGGTTACAAATCTGGCTGTCGTGATGCCTAAAAAGCATTGCATAGCAAGGGCCGGGCAAGACCGGTGCCAGCCGCCGCGGTAACACCGGCGGCTCGAGTGGTAACCGTTATTATTGGGTCTAAAGGGTCTGTAGCCGGCCGGATAAGTCTCTTGGGAAATCCAGCAGCTCAACTGTTGGGCTTTCAGGAGATACTGTCTGGCTCGAGGCCGGGAGAGGTGAGAGGTACTTCAGGGGTAGGGGTGAAATCTTGTAATCCTTGAAGGACCACCAGTGGCGAAGGCGTCTCACCAGAACGGACCTGACGGCAAGGGACGAAAGCTAGGGGCACGAACCGGATTAGATACCCGGGTAGTCCTAGCCGTAAACGATACTCGCTAGGTGTCGGCCACGGTGCGACCGTTGTCGGTGCCGTAGGGAAGCCGTGAAGCGAGCCACCTGGGAAGTACGGCCGCAAGGCTGAAACTTAAAGGAATTGGCGGGGGAGCACCACAACGGGTGGAGCTTGCGGTTTAATTGGATTCAACGCCGGAAATCTTACCGGGACCGACAGCAATATGAAGGCCAGGCTGAAGACTTTGCCGGATTAGCTGAGAGGTGGTGCATGGCCGTCGTCAGTTCGTACTGTGAAGCATCCTGTTAAGTCAGGCAACGAGCGAGACCCACGCCCACAGTTGCCAGCGTACTCTCCGGAGTGACGGGTACACTGTGGGGACCGCCGCTGCTAAAGCGGAGGAAGGAATGGGCAACGGTAGGTCAGTATGCCCCGAATATCCCGGGCTACACGCGAGCTACAATGGTTGGTACAATGGGTATCTACCCCGAAAGGGGATGGAAATCTCCTAAAGCCAATCTTAGTTCGGATTGAGGGCTGCAACTCGCCCTCATGAAGCTGGAATCCGTAGTAATCGCGTTTCAACAGAACGCGGTGAATACGTCCCTGCTCCTTGCACACACCGCCCGTCAAACCACCCGAGTAGGGTCTGAATGAGAGCGCTTCCTTCGGAGGCGTTCGAATTTGGGCTTTGCAAGGGGGGTTAAGTCGTAACAAGGTAGCCGTAGGGGAATCTGCGGCTGGATCACCTCCTAAAGATTTGGATTCGCTGTCAAAGCGAATCCGTTTCCGTAGCCAGTTGGAAGCTGAAAATGTCGACCGAGACCAAAAAAGAGAACTAGCCAGCTATTATTATCATTAGCTGGGCATCAGACCCGGGCTTGTAGCTCAGCTGGTAGAGCGCCGCCTTTGCAAGGCGGAGGCCCTGGGTCCGAATCCCAGCAAGTCCATTGAAAGAATGCACACATTGAGGCCGACTCGATGTGGAAGGGTGGAGGTCCGTCGGTGACAGACGGTCCAAAGACACCGTGCACAAGCTTTGCGACCAGACGCTCACTGAGTTTAGTGGGGCATAAGCTGCTTATGCCAGCCAGGGGATGGCTCGGCTCAAGTGCTGACGAAGGACGTGCCAAGCTGCGATAAGCCTCGGCGAGGCGCATGGAGCCATTGAACCGAGGATGTCCTAATGGGAAATCCTAGTCTTCGGACTGATCCGTCAGGATCGGGAACGTCCCGGATTGAAACATCTTAGTAGGGACAGGAAGAGAAATCAAACGAGATTCCGTTATTAACGGCGAGTGAAAGCGGAACAGCCTAAACCGAATCCCGCAAGGGAGATGTGGTGTTATAAGCCGGTCCAAACGTCTTGACTTAGAAGTCGAAGTGGCCTGGAAAGGCCTGCCATAGAGTGTGATAGCCACGTAGTCGTAATTTGTCAAGACCGGGGCCGTGTCTTGAGTACCGTGCGTCGGAAATCGCGCGGGAAATTGGGGGTCACCAACCTCCAAGGCTAAATACATCTTGAGACCGATAGCGCAGTAGTAGTGTGAACGAAAGCTGAAAAGTACCCCAAATAGGGAGGTGCAAAGAGCCTGAAATTGGCTGGCGATAGTGCGTTAGGGCGCGCAAGGATCTTCTCCTTGAAGGAAACGGCTGCGAAGCCGCAGTACGAGAGGAGTTGCCGGCGTTCTAACATGCGTTTTGAAGAACGAACCAGGGAGTGCATATTGGCGGCGAGGCTAATTCTTTTACAGAGGAAGCCGTAGCGAAAGCGACAAGCGCGCATGAGAAGAGGCGCGACGTATACAAGTGCGTGCAGTCGCCCGTATGCGACCCGAAGCCGGGCGATCTAGGCGCTGGTAGGTCGAAGCGTGGCGAAAGCTGCGTGGAGGATCGTTAGAGATGTTGATATGCAAATCGCTCTCGTGACCTGCGTCTAGGGGTGAAAGTCCAATCGAGGTCGGAAATAGCTGGTTCCTCCCGAAACATATCGCAGTATGACCTGGTCTGAGATAGTCGGCGGAGTAGAGCACTGATTGGGGAAGCCGGACCCGAAAGGGTCTGTTCTCTTGTCAAACTCCAAAACCGCCGTCGTCGTAGAAGACCGGCAGTCCGGGCTGGGGGGTAAGCTTCTAGTCCGTGAGGGAGACAACCCTGACCGTGGTTAAGGTCCCTAAATATCGGCCAAGTGTCAACACTTAAGGGTGTCCTGGGTCATAAACAACTGGGAGGTTAGCTTAGAAGCAGCTATCCTTTAAAGAGTGCGTAACAGCTCACCAGTCGAGATCCAGGGCCCCGAAAATGGACGGGGCTAAGCCGATTACCGATACCACGGAGCACCGCAAGGTGATCTAGTAGGGAGGCGCTCTGCGTGGGTAGAAGCATCTGCTTGAGCAGGTGTGGACCGCGTAGAGACGAAAATCCTGGTAGCAGTAGCAGCAAAGTCGGGTGAGAATCCCGATCGCCGTATGGGCCAGGGTTCCTCGGCAATGTTCGTCAGCCGAGGGTCAGTCGGTCCTAAGACGTACCTTAATCGGAGTACGCCAAATGGGAAACAGGTTAATATTCCTGTACCTTTCAACGTTAAAACTGACGCTTCCGGATATGTCAAGCGTTCGCGCCAGGGCGTTCAAGCGTAGAAGCCTGCGGAGAGCCGTAATGGCGAGAAACAGGCGAAAGCGTGATGACGTAAGTTGGCAAATTCCAGGAGTCCGTGAAAAGGGAGTTGAAAGTCCGTACCGAGAACCAACACTGGTGCCCCAAGCTGAGAAGGCTAAGGCGTGTCGGCATATGCTAGCTAAGGGAATTCGGCAAAATAGCCACGTAACTTCGGGATAAGTGGTGCCTGCTTTGCAAGAAGCAGGTCGCAGTAACGAGGGGACTCTAACTGTCTAATAACAACATAGGTGATTGCGAATCCGTAAGGACTAGTACAATCACTGAATCCTGCCCAGTGCAGGTACCTGAAAACCCGGTTCAACGGGAAGAAGGGCCTGTCAACGGCGGGGGTAACTATGACCCTCTTAAGGTAGCGTAGTACCTTGCCGCTTAATTGGCGGCTTGCATGAATGGATCAATGAGAGTCCCACTGTCCCTAGCTGGTACCCGGTGAACCTTACGTTCCAGTGCAGAGTCTGGAGACCCCTAATGGGAAGTGAAGACCCCGTGGAGCTTTACTGCAGCCTGCCGTTGGGTTGTGGTTCTGATTGTAGAGCATAGGTAGGAGACGTCGAAACTCGGGCGCCAGTTCGAGTGGAGTCGCCCTTGGAATACTACCCTTTCGGAGCTACCGCCCTAACTCTGAGAAGAGGACCTCGGTAGGTGGGCAGTTTGGGTGGGGCGCCACGCCCTTGAAAAGATATCAAGGGCGCCCTAAGGTTGACTCAGTTGGGTCGGAAACCCAACGAAGAGTGTAAAGGCATAAGTCAGCCTGATGTTACCTCGCATAGCAAGAGGTGATAAGACGAAAGTCGGGCTTAGCGAACCTCTCAGCTCTCTTGGTGAGAGCGTTAGATGACAGAAAAGCTACCCCGGGGATAACAGAGTCGTCACCGGCAAGAGCACATATCGACCCGGTGGCTTGCTACCTCGATGTCGGTTCTTTCCATCCTGGCCGTGCAGCAGCGGCCAAGGGTGAGGTTGTTCGCCTATTAAAGGAGATCGTGAGCTGGGTTTAGACCGTCGTGAGACAGGTCGGTTACTATCTGTTAGGGGTGTATTGCGGTCTGAGGGGAGGTTGGCTTTAGTACGAGAGGAACAAGCCAACGACACCTCTGGTCTATCGGCTGTCTGGCAAGGCATGCCGAGCAGCTACGTGTTCGCGGATAAGGGCTGAAAGCATCTAAGCCCGAAACCGCTCCTGAAAAGAGACCGCTTAGAGTACTCGTAAAAGACGAGTTTGATAGAGCTGGTGTGTAAGCACCAAGGCAACGAGGTGTTCAGCTCGCAGCTACTAACAACTCCGCAGCGCTCCGCTAAACTCGGGCGAAATCTGGTCGCAAAGCTTAAGGCACAAAGCCAAGTCCCTGGATCAAGGTCCAGGGTGGCATAATCAAACCGGTTCGATTCCGGTGCTTGGAATCGAGCATGGCGGCCAGAGCGGCAGGGTCACTCCTGAACCCATTCCGAACTCAGAAGATAAGCCTGCCCACGTTCTGTACTGTACTCAGGTGCGCGAGCCCTCGGGAAATACGGATCGCTGCCGTGCTCACCTAACTTTCTTTTTGGCTCCTTGCTATTCTCTGTGGGTGGCGGGGTAAACCTTAACATTATCCGTATCTAAAATTATCCAAATTATATAAATAGAGTTCCCCGCAGGGAACATCCTCATTTTCCTCGCATCGATTTGCACCTTATGCAATTGAAGACATCATCTGCGCTGATGAATGCCGGCTCAGGGAGATAACATCATAGCCTTCACCGCAACAGTTAAGCCAGCCGTCCGCGACGTTCTTCCGACCTTCGCTGATGTTCCGTCGCTGTTGTTAATAGTATAATTCTTGGCTATTTGATATGTGTCGATGTACTCCTCTTCGATCTCGATCGCGGATTTTCCAGGCATTCATCATACCATTTCCGCTCCTGCCTGTCGAGTCATCGCTACCTGAAAGCACACCAATATGGACCCGTCCGCTTGTTACGGTTTCGTCGATCTGCATATGAGTTGTGGCGGAATTGGTGCTCTCTAAATCGCCATGGCGGATGCTGCTGGCAGTGACTGCATATTCCGACCTCCCCGAAAGTTCCTCAGCTGAGCTGACCTCATGGCTCAAGGAAGTGGTTTCAGGAATTTAGCCTCCAGATAGAGTAATTGAGAAATCCAGCGAAGCTCACCCAGATGATATACGGCACAAGGAGCAGGGCTGCATCTTTACGGATGGGCCAGAACCGGATGATAGTTTGCAGTATGAGAAGCCAGAGGACCACAATTACCACCACGCCCGCCAGAGGCGACTGCAAACCAAAGAACGCGTAGGACCAGAGAGTGTTGACCAGAAGCTGGGCAGCAAATACGACCAGGGCAATTTTGCTATCCGCGCCGCTTATGCCCTGCCGCAAGACTAAAAATAGAGAGAGGCCCATGAGGACAAAGAGCATAATCCATACGGCAGAGATGACTAATCCCGGCGGCGAAAACCAGGGCTTGTTGAGGGTCGTATACCAGGTCGTAACTGAACTGGCGGTAAAGACTGAGCCGATGACTCCGGCCATCTGGCATATAACTATGCATAAGATGAGCATGGCAAGCTCCCTAAACGTTATGGAATTCATTCAGCTGTAACTTGCCTTCCTTTGAATTTAATTTTTTTGGTTTTTCGATCGCTTTGCGATGACCTGGCCGGCTCGAACCTGTGCTTGCTCGGAGTCGATGTGCATCAAACCCTCGCCTTCCAGGATGAAGTAAAGCTCCGAGGAGGTTTTGAGCCGGTGAGGAAGTGATGAAGAGCCGGGCTCTAAAATGGCATGGGCGATGCTGTAGGAAAGGTTCAGCCCTTCCCGGACGGGATGAAGAAGCTCGCATAGATATGTGTTATCCGCAGCTTTAAAGTATCTGCAATCTGCCAGACCCTTTATGATCATTTTGGTGCCTCCTTGCTTTCCACTTCGCTTCTCATTGCGGCTACTAATACAAGGAGATTTTTATGAAAAGACGCCTAGACATCTGTAGAATAGATGACCAGATTTTTTCCATCAGAGAGGATAGAGGAGATGATCCAGTCCACCAAATCGGGCATACTGGAGATGATGTGCACCAGGAGAGAAGAAAGAGGATATTCGTTCCCGCGGCATGCATGCCCCTTCCCTTCGTGCATCTCCAAAATAGCATCATTGATGCCGTCTTCGAAGACTGAATAGAGGTTTCCATCCCTGTTCAGATAGAGTCCGTCTATCATGTGCGCCTGCATACTCTCCCCCTGAGAGTCACAGGTTCTAATGCATAGAGAGGCATGGCTGCCCGCCAGCATGATGAAGAAGTACCTTTCCGGATGCTCAAGGAGGTCGCAGCGCAGGTTTCTCCGGCTGACCTCAATTCCAATCCGTATCATATTCACCCAATCCCAAGCAGGCTTTGCAACCAGGCATTCTGATTATAATGTTAAATAGTTAACATTTATGATTTATATATTTTTTGGTCTGACGTTGAAAGGTGCTATAGAAAAGTATTTAGATTATCACTACTAACAATTACATTTACATCCCATATTTTGGAGCCCCTTATGGAGAAATTACGTCTCTTGCCAATTTGCTGCTTGATTGCGGCCATGTTTATCGCCGCGATTCATGCAGCAGATTGCCAGGATGATAGGGGACCGCATTCGCCAAAATCAATTATGATTTATATCCTTTCTGACAGAAGCGACAATAGCCATTGGTATAAGGATCCCGCAGATTTGAATCCTCTGAAGGAGGTATTGGAGGACAGAGGATATTCTGTGGATGTAGAGGATAAACTCACCCTCCCCATCATATCCATCAACGATATGCGATCCTACCAAGAGATATGGATATTGGAGGGTGACTGGGACGACAAAGTCGATGTGACGGAAAAAGAGGCCTTCGACCTGCGCCAGTATTATGAAATGGGCAGAGGCATATGGCTCTCCTTTGAAACGACATACCCGCCGGATGACACCTATGGCTCGTGGAATGAGGACGCTTTGGCCTTTGCCAGGAAGTTTGGCATCGACTGGGCATCCTATGAAATCGGCAAGCCTGGTGGAATGCCTGTTTTTTCCGATCACCCCATATTCCATGGTATGATGCTCATCAGCTTCGACGACGCAACCGGCTGCCTGTGCTCAAAAAATAGCGGCATTGAAGTGTTGTGGAATTATTCCCCAACCTGTCAGGGCGTGGCGGTGTTGGATGGAAGGAACGAGGGCGAAGGCCGGGCAGTATTCGATTCCGGGTGGGTCCTTGGATATACATACCTGAATAAGAATGACGACCTGCTCTTTGCCGTCAATGTGGCCGACTGGCTGCTTCCCGGCAATGGCGGGACCCAGCATGCGGCGGAAACGCCCCAGTAGTTCACTGGTATAATTAGCCTTGCGGATATCATTAGTTGCTGAAGCCGAAGAACGTGGTATCTCATGCATTGCAATACTCTCTATTTGCTCATTATCATCGTATCCTCGGCAGTGATTTCCGGATCTGATGCTGTAGCCTTGGATATTGTGAAGGCGGATGAGATCATGGCCCAGATCCAGCAGGGAGTCCCTGTGAACTACGATCATGTTGTTGTTGAGGGCTATCTTCATCTGATGCCTGCAAACCGATCCGATCTCGATGATAGTGATAAGAGCGATCAGGTCGCTGGCGAGCAGATAGGAAATGTACAGCTTCCGGTAAGATCTTCCATAAAAATCACAAATTCCATAATGAAAGAGAATATCGATTTCGACTATGCCGACTTCCAGGATGGGGCGAGCTTTGAGGGGACTAATTTCACAAAAGGATTAAGCCTGAGAGGATCTGTATTCAGGAATAAGGCCATTTTTAGAGATGCAGAATTTGGCGATTATGTCAACTTTTGGCTGGCCGAATTCAAGAATGATGCAAGCTTTGAAAATGTTCTATTCAAGGGATACGCTGATTTCCGATGCACCAAATTCGATAAAATTGCCGCCTTCCTGGGCAATCAATTCTACAGAGATGCAAAATTTTATAAATCCGAATTCAATGGCCTCGCATATTTCAGCATGGCTCGCTTCCATGGGGATGCCTCTTTCGGAGATACCCAATTCAGGGAGACTGCGAACTTCGATTATTGTCTCTTCGATGGATATTCTGACTTCAGATATGCAGATTTCGGGCGGGATGCCGATTTTCGTGGTGCGCAATTCCAGGGATCTGCGGATTTTCGTGACTCGATATTGCATGGAGACTCCGACTTCCAGGAGACCAAATACGGCACCGACTTTGACGTCAGAGGAATGAAATTCTCCATCCTGATGGTGGACTGGCCATCCATAGCCGATTATGTGATCTCCGATGGCCCTGTTTATCTGCAGTTAATAAAAAATTTTAAAGAATTAGAGCAGTTTGATGATGCCAATAGCTGCTATTATAAATATAGACTGTTCAGTATGGATAAAAGAAGCTGGTCTGATAAAGAAAAATATCTGGACGCTTTGGCCTGGCTGACCTGCGGATTTGGGGTATGTCCCAGTTTTACAGTCCTTTGGATGATGATCATGATCGTTCTCTTTGCCATCTTGTACTGGGCTATTGATGTCTTTAAAGAGCAACCTTATCCCTTCGCCCGGCAGTCTCCCCCCAATATGCAAAAAGCAACAATTATGGATGCGGCCACTGACATCTTCAGAGAACTTCCACCTCAACATGCTTCGAATCCCTCTCAGAAGACTCGGAGCACTACAATCATAGACGCCCTTATCTTCAGCGCTGCGCTCTTTTTTACCCTCCCGCCGCCTCTGGATTACATTAAATCAAGGCGTTTTCGGATTCTATATGTCCTTGAGGATATAACAGGCTGGCTGATCATGGCCCTATTCCTGGTCACACTGCTGAACATCATTATAAGGTTCTGAGAGGTGGCGAGCTTGAGAAATGATAGCGATAAATGCCCTGAAAGGAATCGGATTATTCAGATGAAATCTGATTTATTTCTGCTTGTTCTCCTTCTGCTCCTGGCATTACTCTCCGGATGCATTCAGAAGGAATCGAATATGAATGGCACCTCGGATGACTCAGCCCAGCGAGCGAATCTTGATGAGGAGCGCCCAATATCCGCTGCGGATGGGGTGAAGGTGGGCGTAATTCAGTCTCTAACCGGTGATCTCAGTCCAGTTGCCCAGCTGGTCATTGATTCCATTGAGCTGGCGGCCAAGGAGGTAAACGCTAATGGTGGACTTCTTGGTCATCCGGTCGAGCTGGTGATAGAGGATGATCAGACATTAAACATCGCTGCCGTCGATTCTGCCGAAAAGCTGCTGAAGCTGGACAAGGCTCCCGTGATCATAGGTGCTACAGGTAGCGGTCAAAGCATGTCGATCATTGATTTAATCACCAGGAACGGAGTTCTCCAGATCTCCTCCACCAATACAGGCGTCGAATTTACGGCCTACGATGACCGCGATCTTTACTTCCGGACTGCTCCCTCTGATGCCTTGCAGGCAATCGCCATGGCCAAGTTCGCCAGACAGAGGGGATATGAGACTGCAGCAACTCTGGTGATAAATAATCCCTACGGCGATGGTTACGAGGAGGTATTCATCAATGCCTTCCAGGCCCTTGGAGGAGATGTGCTGCAATCGATACGATACGATCCGACCCAAACTATCTTCGAGTCGGAGGTCGAAGAATTGTCTTCCGCCCACCCGGATTGCGTGTTGCTTGTCTCCTATCCTGAGACCGGCAGCCGCATATTGAAGGCGGCTTATGAAAAGGGCTTGCTCAAAGATGTCCATTGGCTCATGTCGGAAGGAATCATGACCGATAAGCTCGCGCATATGGTTGGAAGTGATTCCCGAGGCAACTACATAATCGCAGGATTGGAGGGAATTGCCCCGGACCAGGGCACAGGAAGAGTCGCCCATAGGGTTTTCAAAGACAAATTCGTGAGTGAATATGGACTGCAGCCCGGGATATACTGCTCCAATAGCTATGATGCCATGGCATTAGTGGCCATGGCATTGGAGGAGGCAAAGAGCACTAAAGGCACGGATATTCGCAACCACTTGAGATCTGTTGCCAATCCTCCGGGAATCGAGGTCTCTGATATTGCAGCGGCCTTAAACCTGATTCGCGAGGGGAAGGAGATCAACTACCAGGGCGTTTCCGGAGATATCACCTTTGACGAATACGGCGATGTAAATGGGACTTATTGCATCTGGTCTTTTTCGGATAACGGGTCCATAATCGCAGGAGATCAGGTAGCCATTTAAATCCAGCAAAGTCCATTGCCATCACAATAGCAAAAATCATAAGCTAAAGGAGAGTATTGCATTAACATGCCGCATTATCTCTTGCAGGTCTCCTATACCTCCAAGGGTTTAGCAACCCTGGTCAACAATCCCCAGAATCGCATGGACGTGCTTCGTCCAGTCTTTGCCAGTCTGGGGGGACGCTTGGACGGTATGTGGTTTTCATTCGGGGATTATGATCTGGTAATGATATGCCAAATGCCTGACAACGCCAGCGTCGCAGCTATTTCCATGGCCATCTCCTCGGGCGACGCCGTTAAGACGGTCAAGACGACGCCACTGATGACCATGAAGGAAGGGATGGAAGCCATGAAAAAAGCGACGACAACTCCTTACCGCCCCCCCGGTGGCATGCATTGAACTTCTATTTATCCTGCTTTTCCTTTGGAGCATTTTTCTTTGACCAGGCCGGATAGGTGAGCCCCTGGCTGATGAAGATAAAAAGGATGAGGCCATAGCCACAGAGTGACTGTGGTTGCGACCTCCAAATCTGTTAATCAACTCAGAATCTTGATCGCCTCTTCTGCAGTCTTGCCTTTGTTGACGATGGCGGCTATGGCCATGGTCATCTTCACAGGATCCTGGTGCTGGAAGACGTTCCTGCCGATGGCCACGCCCCGCGCCCCTGCCTGCAAGGCTCCATCGATCATCTGCAAAAATTCCATGTCCGTCTCCGTCTTGGGCCCGCCGGCGATGACCACAGGCACCGGGCAGCCTTCCACCACACGCCGGAAGGAGTCGATATCGCCGGTGTAGTTGGTCTTGATGATGTCGGCTCCCAACTCTGCGCCAGCCCGGGCGGCATGGGCCACGACCTCCACATCATTGGGGTTGACTATAGCTTTGCCGCGAGGGTACATCATGGCCACTAGCGGCATCCCCCAGAAGTCACAGCGCTCGCTTACACAGCCCAGTATGGTAAGCTGGTCGGACTCCGTCTCAGAGCCGATATTTATATGTACGGAAACCGCGTCCGCGCCCATCTTCAGGCACTCCTCCACCAGGCAGACTTGCACCTTGTTGTTGGGATCAGGGCCAAGAGAGGTAGATGCGCTCATATGCACAATCAGGCCTACATCCCGGCCGTAGCCGCGATGCCCATGCCTAACCATGCCCTTCTGCTGGAGAACGGCATTGGCTCCACCCTTGGCCACCTTGTTTATCATCTCCGGCAGGTCGACCAATCCTTTGATGGGGCCGACGGAGATGCCGTGGTCCAGTGGAATTATTACTGTGTTCCCGCTATCTCTGTCCATTATCCTTTCAATTCGAACTCTTTTGCCAATCTCGCTCAAGTCTTACCATCTCGTAAATGCTAACATGTAGCATGCTAACACGTATCATATTTAAGGCTTGCGATTAAGCGTTTATAAACAAGGAAAGTCGAATTAGCAGGATGATTAGATGAAAAAATTTTAATGAAATTGAGATGTCTCTAACTGCAACCGCAGCCGCTGTGATCGTGTCCGCAGTCACCGTGCTCGTGGTCGCAGCTGCTGTGATCATGTTCGCAGCTATCGGCATTTGCACAGGAGCCGCAACTGGAGACTTCGTCCTCCGGGCCGCGAATTATGAAGCCTTTCTCGATACCATCATCCACATAATCAATGATTGTCTCGCTGAGAAGCTCAACGTCCTTCGGGTCCATGTGAATCTTCGCGCCCCGGCTCTCGAAGACTTTGTCGTCGTCCTTCGGATCGTCCAGGGCCAGGCCATAGGTTGCGCCGGAGGCATCAATAGCTGCCAGGAACATGCGAACTACTTTGCCCTCTACCAGGCTTTTATTAATTACATCGGCTGCTGCGCCGGTGATCTCGATCATGAGTAACACTCCAATTGTATATCTCGGCAAAACTCGTATTTAAAGCAATATTACAGGTGGAGGATTTATCATAGAGAAGGGACAAAGGATAGCTCATGGGCGTTGATTTGGGGGATTTGCTCCAGAGAAAGAAGATCGAGATAAAGGATCTCTCCGGCAGATGGGTGGCGATTGATGCCTTCAACACCCTCTACCAGTTCCTGAGCATAATCCGGCAAAAGGACGGCACGCCTCTCATGGACAGCCAGGGGAGGGTGACCTCGCATCTCTCCGGCCTGTTATACCGCACTGCCAATCTCATTGAGGCCGGAGTGAAGGTGGCCTTTGTCTTCGACGGAGAGCCGCCTTCCTTTAAGGCAGGAACTCTTGAGGGCAGGTCAGAGTTGAGAGAAAAGGCGGCAGCCGCCTGGGAAGAGGCCCGCTCCTCCGGCCAGGACGGATTCAAGTATGCACAGGCTGCCTCTCGCATCAACTCCGAGATACTGCAGGACGGAAGAAGGCTCATTTTAAGCATGGGGATTCCCGTCATCCAGGCTCCTTCCGAGGGCGAGGCGCAGGCAGCTCACATGGCCGCCCGGGGCGACGTCGATCTGGTGGGCAGCCAGGACTATGATTCGCTCCTTTTCGGCGCTCCCCTGGTGGTGAGGAACCTGGCCATCACCGGCAAACGCAAGCTTCCCAGGAAGAATATTTATGTGGATGTGGAGCCGGAGACCATCAGCCTGCCGGAGGGGCTGGAGCGCCTGGGCATCAGCCGAAAGCAGCTAGTGGAGATCGGCATCATGTGCGGCACCGACTACAATGTCGGCCTCTCCCGGATCGGCCCCAAGACGGCCTTGAAGCTGATCCGGGAGAAGGGGGATTTGGAAGCCATCCTGGCCGAGCAGGAGGAGAAGATCGATAGCTTCGCAGAGATCAGGGAATTCTTCCTGCATCCCGCTGTCACAGATGATTATGAAATCAAGATGAAAAAGCCCCGCCTGGATGAGATAGTGTCTTTCCTGGTGGATGAGCGGGACTTTGATCGAGGGCGGGTGGAGAAGACGGCGGGAAGGCTGGAGGAGGTCTACAGAAGTGGCCAGAGCACACTCGACCGCTGGTTCTGACTCCGGCTCTAACTCCAGCTCCAACTCCTGCTTCTCCGGATACGATCTCGACCTGGACCGGGCGGTGGAGATGATCCGAAAGAGCGGAGCTCGGCGGGTGGGCCTGCAGGCTCCGGAAGGGCTGAAGAGGGCCGCGCCCGCCATTGTTGGGCTAATTGAGGGGCAGACGGGCTGTGAGGTCATCATCTCCGGAGATCCCTGCTTTGGGGCCTGCGATGTGGACGTGCTTTTATGCCGGGAGGTGGATCTGATGCTGCATCTGGGCCACGCGGAGCTTGGGGAAGCTCCGGGCAATGTCATTTTTCTGGAAGCCAGAATGAAAGAGGACCTCTGGGAGGTGGTGAGAAAGGCGGCTCTCTTGCTCAAGGAGAAGAATGTGGGCGTCACCACTACAGTGCAGCATGTGCACAGGCTCGGCCAGGCCCTGGCAGCCCTGAGAGAGCATGGCATAACAGGCCTCCTCGGGCCCGGCGGCGGGCGGGCAAAGCATCCCGGGCAGGTGCTGGGCTGCAGCTACGCCTCAGCCAGAGCCCTGCATGTGCAGGAGTATCTCTTCATCGGCACGGGCAAGTTTCATCCCCTGGGCATTGCTCTGGCTACGAGGAAGAGGGTAGTGACAGCAGATCCGGTCACGGGGGAAGTTTCTGAGATTGATACCGATCCAATGCTGAGAAGGCGCTTTGGGGCCATTTGCAGGGCCAAAGATGCAAAGCGCTTCGCCATCCTGGTCTCCAAGAAACCCGGCCAGAAGAGGATAGAGCTGGCAGAGAGGCTCAAGGAATTGGGCCGGGCAAGAGGAAGGGAGATGTTTCTTGTCTATCTGGATAACATCGAGCCCGACCGGCTGCTCAACCTGGGAGCTGAAGCTGCGGTTTGCACGGCCTGCCCCAGGGTAGCGCTGGACGATGCGGCCAAATATAAAATACCCATGCTCACGCCGCCGGAGTTTGAGGTGCTGCTGGGAGTGAGAGAGTGGGCGGATTATGAGTTTGATGAGATTGAGTAGCGGGACATTCGCTCAAAAAAAATGATGGCTGGCCCAATAGCATCTCACTCCACTTCCACCCTCGCCCCCAGCTTTGCCATCTCCCGGAAGAATCCCGGATAAGACACATCCACTGCCTCTGCCGTATCGATCCGTGTCCCGACGGCCGCGAATCCCGCCACGGTGAGCGCCATGACAATCCTGTGGTCGTGCCAGCCGTGCACCTGTGCGCCGTGCAGCCTGCCTCCGCTGATCTCCAGTCCGTCCGGCCTCTCCCGGATGTCGGCGCCCATCCTGGCCAGCTCCACAGCCATAGCGTGCAACCGGTCTGTCTCCTTGTGGCGCACATGCTCGGCGTTTACAATGGTCGTCTTGCCTTTGGCCACTGCGCCCAGCACGGCGATGGTGGGCACCAGGTCCGGAGTGCGGCTGGCGTCAACCTCCACTCCCTGCAGCTCGCCTCCCCGGATCCAGAGGTCCCCTTTTTCCCTGTCCCAGGATACCTTCGCGCCCATGCGCCTCAGGATATCGATGATTGCCGAGTCTCCCTGCCGGGAGGGCAAAACCCCTTTGACGGTGACCTCGGAGCCGGTGACTGCAGCTGCGGCCAGCGGATAGGAGGCGGAGGAGAAGTCTCCGGGAATGGTGTAGCTCTTCAGGCGAAAGCTCTGCCCACCGGCAACGATGAACTCCGGTGCCTGCGCCTCTACATGCACGCCGGCCTCGGCCAGCATGTCTAAGGTGATCTCAGCGTAGGGTCGTGACTTCAGCTCGCCCTCAATTACTATCTTCGTATCCCCCTCAGCCAGAGGTGCGGCGATGAGCAGGGCAGAGAGAAACTGAGAGCTTACTCCGCCGTTCAGGTGGGCTGTGCCGCCGCGCATCTTTCCCCGGACCACCAGAGGAGCCTTGCCGTTATTGCGAATGGAGAAGGCCTGGGCGCCAAGTTCTGATAGCGAGCTTAAGAGAGGCCCGTTGGGCCGGGTGCGAATGGAGGCGTCGCCGGTGAGCACCGCTCCATCGGTTAAAGCGGCCACCGCCGCGCAGAAGCGCAGAGTTGTGCCCGAATTTAAAACGTTGATGACATCCTCCGGGGTCTGTGGATGGTCGGAGACGCCTTCGATCCTCACCTCGTCATCCAGGGAGATCCCTGCTCCAAAGGCCTGGCTGGCTGAGACTGTGGCCCGTGTGTCCGCAGAGAGCAGCGGCCTCTTGACCCTGCCGCCCGGGCCTAAGGAAGTTATCAGAATCGCGCGGTGGGTGTAGCTCTTGGAGGGCGGGGCGAAGACCTCGCCGGAGAGAGAAGAGCGCTCGACTGACGCAATCATGATCAAGGGATGGTATAGGAAGTATAAGAAATGTGTGCCATGATATGGCTTGACACGGCATAAGAAAGATAAAAAACCAAACCATCAGGAACATCTTTTTATTAGCAATTGACGGAATAATGCCGCCACGGAGGCGGGCCGGCATCTTTCCATCGAACTGTCGACAAGGGAGGAAAAAGCCCCCACTCCTCTACCTCGTCACCGTTGTCTTACGGCATTCAACGTATTACGACATAAGTCGAATATAAATTTTGCGGCCTGGGGGGAAGGCGCGAAAAACGAGGGGAAAATAGATCTAGAAGCATCCAGCATATTTGAGAAGGATAAATAAAGCTAAATTTAATAATTCGCAGGCGAGACTGTTATGAATATAATTTGCGCCTATGCCGTCAATATCGATGCCGTCTACAATGTGCAAGGTGAGGAGATCTCAGGCCTCATCCCGGCCCAGGGAATAAAGAGCGAGCTCAAAGGGTCTATTAGCAGTCGCGAGGACCTCATTTCCTCTCTATTATTCTGCATGCAGCAGGGATCGGGAGCAGAGATCTTGATCGAGAGCCAAAAGGTGGCCCGGCAGATCGAGCAGTCCTTTTCCTGGCAGCTTCGCCTGGGCGGCAATGCCGGCATCATGGCCAATGTCCTGGCCGTCCTTGGTGCCCGCATAGTTCTCAATGCGCCGGCTCTGGGCCCAAGGCTTGCCGGGATGGTTCATCCGCAGGTAAAGGTGCCTGTGTCTGGGATTCTTAAGGAGCCTAAACTTGCATCCGGAGAACAAGAGTTGATGCATTTTATCTTTCAATTCAAAGAAGGAGACAAGGTCCATGCACCCGGAAATATGATAACTGCCTCGAGAGATAACCGTTTTATAGCCACCTTCGATCCGGTGAATACGAGGCTTTATTCCAGCGCATATTTCGACGCATATTGCCTGGAGAATATCTGGGATTTTGACGGCGCTCTGCTCTCAGGATTTCATTTAGCTCCTTATGCCGATTATAAGGAGATATTCCAGAAGAAAATTGCCCAGATTGAATCATGGAAGCAAAGCAATAAGGATATTTTTGTTCATGCCGAGATGGGCAGCTTCCAGAGCCCCGAGATCATGAACTATCTCTTGCCTCGCCTGCCCGCTGACAGCCTGGGCTTGAACGAGGACGAGCTGGCAGGAGTGGAAGGATCTCCGGCTGGCTGGCAGGAGACTATGGCGGCGGCAGAGCGGCTGAGAGAGCGCTTGGGGCTTTTCAGAGTGGCGATTCACACCAGGGACTATATTTTGAGCATCATGAGGGAGGGATTGGTGAGTCCCGAGGAAGAGCTGAGGGCTTTGATGCGCGGGACGGGTGCGGCTGCAGCTCTAGCCGCCACAGGTTCGATTGCAGGTCCGGCTCCTCTGGAGATAAATCCTCTAGGGCTTTCGGCCCAAAAGGAGTTTCGCCGGGATGGTGCCAGCGCATGGGGAAGGGGATCATTCCTGTGTGCAAAGGGTGTAATAAAATCCCTGATGCCTTCTCTGCTGGCGAGATCGCCCAGGTTCACCGTCGGCCTTGGAGACACTGCCACGGCGGCCATATTCTTCGAGGAGCAAAAGTCCATAATTCAGAATCGTTCAATCGCCACAATCTGATCGCAGGCCAGTTCCTTCACCCTCTGCGCCAGATCGCTTGCAGTTACGACTTTATTCTCTCCTGCAAAGATCTCGGCCTTCACCGCCGGCCCACGATATCATCCTGTCCCGTCTGGACGCGGATGACTATGCTGCCTGGCGGCATTGCAGCATCTGCTGGCCGTGCAACACCACGCCGATCCCGCCGGCCAACCTCAGTTCGTCGGACCCGTCTTATCCGCCTGTCTCCAGATTCTCATCCTGCATCTTGGCAGCATCCATCATCTCTTGCGTCTGCTTGAACCTCTCCTGAATCTGCTCCAGGGTCATGCCCTCCAGATCTCTTCTCTCCGGAGGCTTTTCGATGAGTTCCAGGGTATCCACCCGGTAATAAAGGCCTGTACTGTCCAAAAAAGCCCATTTCACTCCATCTTCCTCTACCTTCAGCACCTTGACCGTGCCTATGGTGCCTGTGCCCTTGTACCTGACCAGGCTGTCCTCTTTGATCTCCGCCATAGTAGTCACCTAAATTTTATGCTCCTGGCATCTTACAGCTTCCGCACGATTATCTCGATTGCTCTTGAAGCTATGCCCTTAATCTCTGCTCCCCCGGGCACGGCCAGCACCTCCATTCCATGAAACTCCTCTGATCCGCAAAGCACATCCTGCTCAGGATGCGTTCCCGGCTGAATCTTGCAGCTCAAGCGAGTGCGAGGGCCGATGGAGACCACAGTCCTGAGACGGGGCGATGCTGGATGGCCTTTCGGGAGCACTATTAGAGGTGCATGCAGTTCTCGAAGCTGATAGACTGTGCATTGCAGGCCGCGCAAGACCTTTTCGCCGATGCCGGTGGAGGAAGCCACCATCAAATCCTCCGGCTCGGTGAAGAGCACGATCTCCTCAGACTCTGTCTCCAGATAAAAAAAATTTCCTTTGGTCTTGGCCAAGGCTATGGCGCCCATCTCGCCCAAGACGCAAGCTATCTCGTCTTCTTTGAAGGGTATTAGCATATCCCTGAGAGACTATAGCCAGACTCTAATCGACTGCCATTTAGACTGCTTTGACGTTCCTGGATTTGCAGGAAGGGCACATGGGCCTTCTGCCCAATCCCTTAAATTGGTTTTTGCAGTCCAAGCATTCGTAATCTTTAGCGGCCAGGGATTCAATATTGCCTATATCCGGCCCGCCTCCAACAGTGCACATCTCGCTTTCACCTCAGCTTTCTATTGCGCTTTTGCATATTTAAAATAGGCGGGAAAATGCTCCAAAAATAAGCAAATTTTATATCCGTTTGGTTATTCAACTGATAATCTAATTCTGTCGCGAGATTGGAGTAGAAATAAATGATGAATTTATAATTTTATCTGGCAAGCCCGGTTTTAGCTTAATGTTTTTGCGGAACTAAGCAAAAACCTAAAACATGTGAGAAGTTAATTGCTAGTGGCAGAAGAATATTTTCCTTCTATGGACCCATAAATTTTTATATTCCATGATTCAGTCAATATTGCTTGAGAGAAGCAAAATTGACGGAGATTGAGTTATGAAGAGAAGCCGCCAGGAGATAATCGCGAAAGTCCTTGATATATGCACCGATGGTGCCATAAAGACCAAAATAGTATATCAAGCCAACCTCAATTTCAGAATGGTCAATACCTACATAGATCTATTGAACAAAAAGGGCTTGATTGAGGTCTCCCAGGGACCGAGCATCATTTATGAAACAACGCCAAAAGGCATTGACCTGATGGAAAGCATCAAACAGCTTAATTCCCAGCTTACCGAATTCAGGTGATCCTGCATATCAAATAGTTACCAAAAAATTCCATCCCAATCAGAAGCTCAATGCATGCTTGAAATAAAATAATTAAAAATAAATATAATTTTATCGTAATACCTCGATGCTTATAATGTGAAATATCGCGCTAAAAGTTAATAAAAGCTATAATAGCGTTCTGATATAAATAATTCAAAGTTTAAATGTTCAATTTCATCTTTACGACCTGAATATTCATTATTCTTCTTATTTGGATCATAAAACGCAAGTATTAAATATACCTCTCTTGGGGGTGCGAAAAAATAAAAAAAGTTCCTTTACAGAAAAACTTAAATCAACTGCCATATTTGGCTTTGAGGAATGCATCTCATAATAGCCGAGAAGCACGACGCAGCCAAGAGGATAGCCCAGATCCTGGCTGGCAGCAAGCCCCGCTCCCAGCGAGTGGCAGGCGTCGAAGCTTTTCAATTTGACGATAAGGTCGTCATGGGCCTATCCGGCCACATTGTGGGGGTAGACTATCCTGCGGGATACAATAACTGGCAGAAGGTGGACTGTAAAGAGCTGATCCGGGCTGAGATTGTGGTGCGTCCCATCCAGGAGAAGATCATCAAGGCTCTGCAGACCCTGGGAAAAGAGGCAGATCAGATCACCATTGCTACGGATTACGATCGCGAGGGAGAGCTGATCGGAGTTGAGGCCTTGAAGATCGCCCAGGAGGTAAATCCTGGCCTTCGTGCCGATCGCGTCAGGTACAGCGCCATCGTCAAAGATGAGATACTCAAGGCCTTCCAGGACGCGGGAAAGGTGGACTTTGAACTGGCGGCCTCGGGGGAGGCCAGGCAGATCATAGACCTGGTGTGGGGCGCAGCTCTCACCAGGTACATCTCCCTTACCTCGGGAAGGCTCGGCAAAGAGTTTCTTTCCGTGGGGAGGGTCCAGTCCCCCACCCTTGCCCTCATCGTCGATAGAGAGCGGGAGATTCAGTCTTTCGTGCCCAAAGCTTACTGGGAGATCTATGCCGATCTGGAGAAGGAACTGCGCGTGCAGCATGCCCAGGGCCGCATCTGGGAGAAGGATGAGGTTGACCGGATAATAGCCCGTCTGGGGCCGGAGGGCATCATCAGGTCCATCGAGACCAAGCCGCGCATTGACAGGCCGCCTGCTCCCTTTGACACCACCAGCTTCATCGGTGCCGCCAGCGGCATCGGCTTTTCTGCAGCCAATGCCATGCGAATAGCCGAGTGGCTCTACACCAACGGCTTCATCTCCTATCCCAGGACCGACAATACTGTTTATCCGCCTTCCATCGACCTTGTGGCTTTGACCAGGCTCTTTCTTGAAGGGCGCTTTTTCAGCCGAGGCAGAGCGGCTCCTCAAAGGAAAGATGAAGCCCACGCGCGGCAAGAGGTCCACCACCGACCATCCGCCCATTTATCCTACGGCCGTCCTGGATAAGGGCGAGCTGAAGGAGGATCAGTGGAGGATTTATGAGCTGGTGGTGCGCCGCTTCTTCGCCACCCTGGCCGAGAATTGCGTCTGGGATGCCACCAGCCTCAAGGTGGACATCGGCCCTGAACCCTTCCGGGCCAGCGGAGCGCGGCTCGTAGAGGCCGGCTGGAGATACTATTATCCCTACAGCAAGGCAGAGGAGCATATCCTGCCGGAGCTGAAGGAGGGCGAGCGGCTCGCTGTGCTCGGCAGCAGCGTCGAGGCCAAGGAGACGCAGCCTCCGGCACGCTTCGGCCAGGGCAAGCTCATCAAGCTCATGGACGAGCTGGGGCTGGGGACCAAGTCCACCCGGCACGATATCATCAGCAAGCTCTATGCCCGAGCTTATGTGCAGGGCAATCCCATGCGGCCCACCAACACCGCCTATGCTGTGGTGGATACGCTGCAAAAATATGCGCCCACCATCACCAAGCCGGAGATGACCAGCGCTTTGGAGAAGGATATGACCCTCATCTCCGAGAAGAAGATCAAGGAGGATGCGGTCATTGAGGAGTCCAGGGTCATGCTCACCTCGGTCTTCGATGAGCTCAGCCAAAACCAGGAGGGCATCGGCCAGTCGCTCAAGGACGGGCTGCGAACGGACAAGATCGTGGGCACCTGCGAGAAGTGCGCCTCTGAGCTCATCATCAGGCGGGGTCACCGCGGATCGCGATTCATCGGCTGCTCCGGATATCCGGAATGCAGGTTCACTCTACCCCTGCCCAGATTTGGATCCGTGGTTGTGACGGACAAGCTGTGCGAGAAGCATGGCATGAACCACATTCGCATCATCAACAAAGGCAAGAGGCCCTGGGATCTGGGCTGTCCGCATTGCAATTTCCTGGAGTGGCAGGCCAGGAAGGCCCAGGAGCTGGCAGATCCCGCCAAGGCTGCCGAGGCGAAAGCAAAGAGCAGGACGAAGAGAGCAGCCGGCGGGGCGAAGAAGAAGGCGGCCGGAGCCGCAAAAGCAGGGACAAGGGCCAAGGCAAAAGCCAGGACACCAGCAGAAGGAGACGGACTGGTGGGCGTTCCTGGGATCGGCCCCAAGACCCTGGAGAAGCTCTCTCAGGCAGGAATCAAGAGCGTGCCGGATCTGGCATCGGCCAGGGCGGAGAGCCTGGCTGAGAGGACCGGCATCAGCCCCAAGAAGATCATGGCCTGGCAGAGCGCTGCCCGGGCCATGAGCTGAAGTATCATTATTGGCGCATCTTCTGGGCATTAGTTACTTTCGCAGATGCATAGAATGGACGCAGGCAGCCTGGAATCCCTTAACCGGCTGTACCAAGGCCAGCCCTGGATGCAAGAATTGCTATGCTGAGCGTATGTCCATTCGGCTCAAAGCCATGGGGCAGCCAGACTATTCCCAAGGCTTTGATCGCGTCTGCATGAACGTCGCTCGATATTCCACTAGATTGCCGCCATCCAGCCCTTCAACGACGGCAACGGCAGAACAGCTCGCCTGTACGCCGGGCTTTATCTTGCAGCGGGACGGCGGCGGCCTAAATGACTTCATCTCACCTGAGGAGCAGTATGCAAAGGATCTTGACAGCTAATATCAGGCTCTCAATTTGCATGAAGAGATGATCGATTACTATGATGGGCGGGCAGAACCAGACTTACGCCCTGGCTGGAGTATTACATCGGCTCAAATCTCAAGACAACCATGATATATCCCCCCGCCAATTTCCCATCATGCGCATTGCAATCGTTGTCTCCGACCCCCTGGACTGGACGGCCCAGGCCCTGCTGGCCTCCTTCTCCAAAAAGGGCGCGGATTCATTTTTCCTGGACTTCTCAGATCTTTCCGCCAGCATCGGCAGCGGTCAGTCCTTTCGCTGTGCAAGAGTCGATCTCCTCAGCCTGGACGCCCTTGTCATCCGGGACCTGGGCAGGAGAGGCCCTGGCGATGTCGCCTTCCGTTTTGAGGCTTTGCAGGCCCTGCAGGAGAGAGGCATTGCCATCATCAATCCTCCCCAGGCCATCGCCCGGGCGGCAAACAAGTTCGCCACCTCCCGGGCGCTGCACGATGGCGGGGTGGCAACTCCGAAAACGGTAGTCACCAACAGCCTCAGGGAGGCAAAAGAAGCCCTGCAGGAATTTAAAAAAGCCGTATCCAAGCCCCTCTTCGGCTACAAAGGCAGGGACATCGCGCTCCTGGAGGACGGAGTGCAGTCCGACCTGGAGCGGCTGAAAGGCATCATGGAGGCTTCCGGGCTGGTCTACCTGCAGGAGTTCATCGCCCTCGATACCCCCCGTGACATTCGTGCCTTTGTGGTGGATGGAAAAGTCCTCGGAGCTATCTATCGCGTTGCGCCGCCCGGCCAGTGGATCAGCAACCTGGCCCGCGGCGGCAAGGCGGCCTTCTGTCCTATCACCAGGGAGCTGGTGGAAATGGCGGCATCGGCAGCAAAGGCGGTGGGGGCCGTCTACTGCGGCGTTGATCTGCTGGAGACGGCTGAGGGTCTCTCGGTCATCGAGGTGAATGGAACGCCCTCGGGAAAGGGCATCTATGAAGCTCTGGGCGTGGATGTGACCGAGGCCATAGCCGAGCACGTGCATCAAAATTGTTATCTACGTGGCCGCTAACCTGTGGCTCATGTTTACGATACTCACCGGTGCACAGTTTGGCGATGAGGGCAAAGGCAAGGTAATTGATCTGCTGGCCGAAAATTACGATGTAGTGGTCCGCTTCCAGGGCGGCGACAACGCCGGCCATACCGTGGTTGTGGGCGGCAAGAAATACAAGCTGCATCTGGTTCCCAGCGGTGCCATCTTCGGCAGAAGGCTGCTCATCGGCCCGGGCGTGGTGCTCAACCCCCGCGTCCTGTGGAATGAGATCCAGGCCCTGGAATCAGAGGGCATCAAGCTCGATATAGGCATAGATGCTAAGACCACCATCATCATGCCCTACCACATCGAGCTGGACGGGCTGCGGGAGAAGGCCAGATCTGAGAAGATCGGCACCACCAACCGGGGCATCGGCTTTGCCTATGTGGATAAGATCGCTCGCGAGGAGGTGCAGATGGGGGACCTCACAAACCCGGCTCTCCTGGAGGCCAAGCTTGAGGAGATCGGCCCCGGAAAGGAGAAGGCCATCGCCGACATGGGCGGCGACCCGACTGTGGTCAGGTATGCGCCGTTCATCGACGAGTATCTGGAGATAGGAAAGCGCCTGAAGGAAAGGGTAACAGATGTCTCGCGTGAGATCAACATCGCCCTCATGGAGGATAAGAGCGTTCTGGCGGAAGGAGCTCAGGGAGCATTTCTGGATGTCATCCACGGCACCCAGAAGTTCGTGACCTCCAGCTTTACCACCTCGGGAAGCGCCTGCGCCAATCTGGGCATCGGCCCGGTAATGGTAGACAATGTGGTGGGCGTGATCAAGGCTTACATCACCCGGGTAGGCGAGGGCCCCATGCCCACGGAGCTGAAGGACGAGCTGGGTGTGCAGATGCGAGAGAAGGGCGCAGAGTACGGCACCACCACAGGCCGGGCGCGCAGATGCGGCTGGTTTGACGCTGTGCTGGGCCTGAAGTCAGTTTACCTTAACGGCTATACCGAGCTGGCCTTAACCAAGCTGGATGTGCTCACCGGAATCAATCCCATCAAGATCTGCGTGGGCTATGAGCTGGACGGAGAGAAGCTGGGCTATCCCCCGGAGAGCACTGTGGATCTGGCCAGGTGCAAGCCCATCTATGAGGAGATGGCAGGCTGGACCGAGGATATAACCGAAGCCAAGGAGTACGGAGATCTGCCGGCCAATGCCCGGGCCTATGTGGAGCGTCTGGAGGATCTGCTGTACGTCGAGCCGCTGGACAATTGCATTGCCGCAGTCTCCGTGGGGCCGGGAAGAGAGCAGACCATCTACCGGGATGAGCCGGAAGAGTGAAGCGTCGGACAAAGTCTGAGCTATCCGGACCCTGCGAGCTTGGGAGGCTGGCGGGATCGTGAGCGGGCCGGGCATGAATGCTTCGGTCCATTTTTTCCTTTCGTTTGAAAAAATATTTATTCTCAGAGATCATCTGGAATCTCATATTTCAGAAATGGGGGTTTCAGTCTATGAAAAAGCATCTAGTAATGCTGATTCTGATCGCTCTGATCGGCCTGTCGGGCGCTTCATCCGAAAAAAAGCTCGACATGCAGGTTGGATATAATTTTGGCAGTACGAATTTCAATCAAGATATCGATCCATCCGGCCAGGAAAGTATGGTGATGATCAAGGACGGCTCATTTCAGCCTTCCGTCCTGACCGTGCCCATCGGGACAACCGTGGAGTGGCATAATCAGGACGGAGTGCAGCATAGCGTCGTCAGCAATATTCAAGGCCTATTTGACTCCGGGATTCTCATGCCGGGAGAGAAGTATGCCTACAACTTCAATGCTCCCGGCAGCTACGGCTACCATTGCGGCATTCATACGGGCATGCAAGGAACGATTACAGTGACGGGAACGGCTGCCCGGCAGGTATCCTCCAGCATAGCTAATCCGGGGCCGACGGCCAGGCAGCAGGCGGAGCGGGACTGGCAAAGGCCGGATCGGCGGGGAGCGGAGCAGCCTGGAGCGAAAAGCCTCTGAGCCTGAGCGGTCAGGCGAACGCTGTCGGTCTTCAGTCCGGGAGAGAGGATGCATCAGCGGCCAGCGGATTGCTCTTCCAGGCTAATCCCATCCTGGAACAGAGTGCCGCACTGACATCCGGCCAGTCATTGGGCCAATCATCCGGCCAGTCTTCCAGCCAGATTTCTCTGCAAAAGTTCTCCCAATACTACCATTCTGCCTCCGAGGCTCCGGAAGAGCAGCTCACTGCGCCTACCAAGATCGAATTGAATGAGGTTCAGCCTACCACGCTCTATTTCGGCGCGGCGCAAAAGGCGGTGCCCTATGCCCAGTATCAGACCTATGCCCTGAGCACCGGCGCAAACTCTCTCTGGATCTCTGGAGCCTCAAGCTGGACTCAGTATGCTGTGGTTCCTTTGGGCTCCATGCTCAATATGATCGCCATGTCGCCTGCGGGAGGAAACGGCTATCTATACGAGATTTATCCGGACGGCAGCCTGGATACGAACAGCTTCTACTTCTATCCTTACAATCAGATCGGATTTTATGCGGACGAGGTGGGAGAGCATCAGCTGTTCTTCAATATTGCCGGGCAGCCCAGCAATGTGATAGTAATAGACGTTGTGCCGTATCAGCAGCCGGCAGTGCCCATCTACAATCTTGCCGCAATCACGATCAGCTCAACCTGGCTGCGAGGGTATAATGTATACGTGGACGGCAGCTACAGAGCAACCGAGGGAATGACGGGAGATCCGGCGGGCATCGTGACCATTAATGTGCCGGGTGATCAGTATCACAACATAGCCATCGATAGCACCGGGCTTACGTTCTCGGATTACAAGTACTTCAAGGCCGGCTATGCCTACCAACTCAATGTGTAAGGCATGGCCATTAATTTTTTATATTAAATCTAAATCCCATTAGCCTGATAAGGATGGATTTAAGCCCTGGGATACGATCCCAGAACCCGCACCATGGCTGCCTTCTCCGTTATGGCCAGCAGAGCCTCTCTGACGTCTCTGTCATCCATATGCCCCTCCAGATCGATGTAGAAGTAGTAATCGCCAAGCCCCTTGCGACTGGGTCTGGACTCGATGCGGGTCAGGTTGATCTGCCTTTCTGCAAACTCCTGCAGTATGGAGAAAAGGGCGCCGGGCCGATCACGGTCCAGATAGATGATAAGCGATGTCTTGTCCCGGCCTGTGGCCATAACCTTCTCTCTTGCCGCAGCAATAAAGCGGGTGACATTGTCGCTCGCATCCTGAATCTCCCGGGCCAGAATATGCAGACCGTACTTCTCAGCCGCATCTGCTCCTGCTATCGCCGCCATCTCGGGAAACTCCTGGGCCAGGCGGGCGGCATGACTGGTGGAGCCGGTGGTCCTCACCTCGGCCTGAGGATAGTGCTGCCTCAGATACTTCCGGCACTGGGCCAGGGCTTGGGGATGAGAGAGGATGATCCTGACCTCTCCCTCGCCCCGTCCCACCAGACAGTGTCTGATGGGGAGGTTCAGCTCCCCCACAATCACGACGTTGAGGCGCAGGAGAAGATCCATGACCGCCGTCACAGCCCCTTCCAGGCTGTTTTCCACAGGAACGACGCCGGCATCCAGCAGGCCGGCCTCTACACCCTCCAGCACTGCCTCAAAGTCATTGCAGTAAACCAGCTCTGCCCCCTCCGGCAGGCCTCTTGACCAGAGAAGAGCCGCCTTTTCCGAGTAACTTCCCTCTGGACCGAGAGCTCCAATCCTGTATTTTAGTCTCAAGCCTTCTCCCCGGCCTTTAAATCAAGCTCTGCCATCAGCTCCACGGCTCTGTCGACGCTGATTCTTCTCTCGGCTGCCATGCGCGCCGCAATGATCTCAATCAGATCGCACTTGGCTCCGGCCTGCACAGCTACGTTCTTGGCGTGCAGGGACATGTGCCCCCTCTGGATGCCCTCTGAGGCCAGGGCCCGCAAAGCGGCAAAGTTCTGGCACAGGCCCGCCGAGGCTATGATGCGGGAGAGCTCGTCTGCGCTCTTGACGCCCAGAATTTTCACGGCCGCCTTGGCCACGGGATGAACGCGCGTCGCTCCGCCCACCAGTCCCACAGCCACAGGCATCTCAATGCTCCCCACCAGATCTCCATCCCTGTTCTTCTCGTAGCGGGTCAAAGATCGGTAGCGACCGGTTATGGAGGCAAAGGCATGCGCGCCGGCTTCCACAGCTCTGGTATCGTTTCCTGTGGCCAGCACCACGGCCGTCACTCCATTCATGATGCCCTTGTTGTGGGTCGCGGCCCGGTAGGGATCGACCTGGGCCAGCTCTGCCGCCAGCAGTATTCCATCCACAACCTCATGGCCGCCAATCTCCTCTGCCTTGAAGACCGCCCTGGACCGAACCAGACGAAGATCGGCCAGATTGGAGATGATGCGCAGATACACCCGACCTCCGGTGATCTGCTCGATGCGCGGGGCCAGGGCTTCGGCCATGGTATTGACGGCGTTGGCTCCCATGGCATCTCTGCAGTCCACTATGAGATGGGTCACAACCATCGGCCCCAGCCTGGAGTCGATGACATAGACCTCGATATCCTTGACCCCGCCTCCGTACTTGACCAGCATGGGGTCCTTCTCGTTGGCCATCCTGGTCAGCTCATCCTTATGGAGAAGAATGGCCTGCCGGGCCGCGAAGGGATCCTCGATTCCCGTGGCCTGGATCTGGGCGCGCATGACCGGGCCGGTGCTGGAAGTGGAAAAGCCGCCGGCTTCGCGCGCCATTTTTGCTCCGTTGCTGGCGGCAGCGATAACGGACGGCTCCTCGGTGGCCATGGGTATGAGCACCTCCCGGCCATCGATGACGAAGTTGGTGGCGATGCCCAGCGGCACCTGGAACATGCCGACCACATTCTCCACCATCTTGTCGGCCTGGTCAAGAAGAAGGCCCGACTCAACCTGGGCTATCTCTTCCTGCCCCAACGCGGCCTGCTCTGCTGCGGCTTTAAGCCTCTCGGAAGGAGCAAGCTTATAAAATCCCGATATTCTGGAAGTCATAGATCTCAGTTCCTCTCTCACAGGCATGAAAGCACTGGAAGGGGAAAAACTTTATTCCAGCGGAAGGATTTATTTTTATGGCCCAATCCTCCTCTTTCCCCATTGCCGGAGAGATTTTGAAGCTGGAAAACATGGTGGGCAGACTCAGTCCCGTGCAAAAGATGCTTCTGGGAACAGATGGGTCTGTGACGAGCTTGCTGGAAGTTGTCATGAATAGCCCGGTTGAGATCGAGACGCTGGTGCAGAGGGTCGTGCCGGCCGATGAAGCTGTGGCCAGAGAGCTTCAGGTAAACCCGGGAGAGGAGGTAAATTATCGGGTAGTGCTGCTCAAGAAGGCAAACGATCAGGAAGCTCTGGTCTATGCAGTCTCGCATACGCCCTTGAAAAGACTCGACGAGAGCTTCAAGGATGACCTTACCAAAGCCGACATTCCCATTGGCGCCATTCTAAAGAAACACCACATCGAATCACGGCGGGACATAACAAGCACCGCATCTCTGCCTGCCAACCAGGAGCATTGCCGGGCCTTTGGCGTTTTCGCTCGCGAGGTTATGCTCACGAGAAGCTACAAGATAATTCGCCATGGCCGGCCGCTCATAGCCATCAACGAGACCTTTCCTTATAATAGCTTCAGAGATGAAAAGAGGGTTGTGATCCAGACGCCCTCTCGATTGCATCTGACTCTGACCGATTTGACAGGCAGCAGCGGGCGAGTGGATGGGGGCGTGGGCATCTCCCTGGATGAGCCGAACATATTGCTGGAGGCGGAGAGAGACCGGGATCTGGTGGCGGTGGGAGAGAACGCAGATCGCGCTTTAGCCGCTGCCCGGGCCGTGCAGCAGCACCTGAATCTCGGCGGAGCGCGGCTATGCATTCGCAGCGGCTACAGGATGCATGTGGGATTGGGGGGCGGAACGCAACTGGGCATTGCCGCCGGAAAGGCTATGTGCGAGCTTTATAACCAGCCCCTCTCTGTGCGCGAGATCGCCCGCATCATCTCTCGGGGCGGAACCAGCGGCATCGGCACGGCTGCCTTTGAGACGGGGGGCTTTCTGATAGACGGCGGGCACAGCTTCGGACCGGGAAGAGACAAGACGAGCTTCTCGCCCTCTTCGGCCTGCAGCGGGGTCCGGCCTGCACCGGTCATTGCGCGCCACGACTTTCCTCAAGAATGGAAGATTATCCTGGCTATGCCCGAAGTCGCCGCAGGCGCTCACGGATCGAGGGAGGTGGACATCTTCCGGGAGTACTGTCCCCTACCCGCGGCTGAGGTGCATGAGCTGTGCTACCAGATCCTGGTGCGCATGGTGCCCTCTCTGGTAGAGGGAAGCCTGGATGAATTTGGCGCGGCCGTTAACCGGGTTCAGGAGATCGGCTTCAAGAAGATTGAAGTAATGCTGCAGCATCCCGTGGTGCGCAATCTGATGGCGCAGATGCGGGAAGCGGGAGCCGCCTGCGCGGGCCTGTCCTCCTTTGGGCCGGCTGTTTACGCCATCGCGGACACGCAGAGCAGGGATATCGAGGCCGCTGCCCATGAAGCCATGCGAGACGTGGGTGGAGAGGTCCTTATTACCCGGGCCAGAAATGAGGGGGCAAGGGTTAGGATGGCCTAGACCGCCGCCTGGATTGCCAGATAGAACATAATTTGCTAATTATATTAAGAGATGATCTGATGAAAGATATCAAGCCTTTATTGGAAAAGTTGAGCAATGCACACGGCATATCCGGCTGGGAAGGATCCATCCAGCAGATAGTCAGAGAGGAGATTGCCCCTTATGTGGATGAGATCAAAGTGGACTGCCTGGGAAATCTCATAGCCATCAGGAAGGGAGAGCAGCCATCCATCATGATCGAGGCCCATGCCGATGAGATCGGTCTCATGGTAAAGCAGGTGGATGAGAAGGGATTCCTCCGCTTTATTCGCATAGGAGGCTGGTTTGATCAGACCCTGCTCAACCAGAGAGTCATCATACATACCCGATCCGGTCCAGTCACCGGCGTCATCGGCTGCAAGCCCCCTCATGTCATGAAGGAAGAGGACAGAAAGAAGGTGGTCGAGGCCAAAGATATGTTCATCGACATCGGCTGCTCCGATCAAAAGGAGGCGGAGGGCCTCGGCATCCTGCCCGGCACTCCCATATCCATTGACCGGACCTTTGCCTCTTTGCAGGGTGACCGCGTCACAGGCAAGGCCTTCGACAACCGGGCCGGGCTCATCGTCATGATCGAGGCCCTGAAGAGGACCAAATCCAAGTCCGCCATTTATGCCGTGGCCACGGTGCAGGAGGAGGTGGGCTTGAAGGGAGCCAAGGTTGCTGCCTATGGCCTGGACCCCGATGTCGCCATCGCGGCAGATGTGACCATTCCGGGAGACCACCCAGGCATCGAGAAGAAGGATGCACCCGTTGAGATGGGCAAGGGCCCGGTGGTAGTGGTGGCCGATGCCTCAGGCCGGGGCATCATTGCATCGCCCCAGATCATCGAGTGGATGGCGGGAACGGCCAGGGAGTTTGAGATTCCCGTGCAGTTGGAGGCATCGGACGGCGGGACCACAGATGCCACCGCCATCTACCTCACCAAGTCCGGCATTCCCACCGGCGTCATCAGCGTGGCCACCCGCTACATCCATTCGCCGGTGGAGGTTCTCTCCATCAGCGACATCGACAAAGCTGCAGATCTGATGGCCAGGTGCCTGGAGACGGCGGGGAGATATTTTAAAAAGTAAGTTCTCCCTATTAAAACTTTAATATTTTTTTAAATTTTTATTTGATAAATAGAAAATATCGATAAAAATCAGAAAAATATAACGGACAAAAGTCCAGGAATATCGAAGGGAAAAATTAAGTCGAAGAGCCCTATCCGGACTTCTCCGGAAGGTCTCCCCGAAAGCAAAATTCAGCTTGAGCCAATGAGGCTGATCACTATGAAACCCAGGATTACGCCTACCACGAATACTATGGCAAACGAGGTGTAAATCAGGGATTCTGCAAAAACAAAGGCTTCCATATCATCTCACTACCAGCACTGGGATCGTTGCCCAGTAGAGCACCTTCTGCACGACGCTTCCAATCAGCAGCTTTGAGGCACCGGACTCGCCATGGCTTCCCATGACAATCAGGTCTGCTTTCTCAGCTCCGGCTGTATCGATAACCGTGTTTGCGGGAGCACCAATTCTCACAATTGCGTCTACGTTGACGCCCATCTTGGCACCCATGGCCTTGAGATCTTCAACCGCTTTTCCGCCGGCTTTCTCCAGCTTGGCCTCGACTTCCTTTCTATCGGACCCGAGCTGTCGAACGGCGCTTGCTATGACAACCTCGTTTACTACGTTGAGCGCTATGACCTGTGCGCCGAGTGCCTTAGCAAGTTCCATGCCCTCCTCAGCGGCTACCCTGGACTTTTCTGAACCATCTGTGGCAATCAATATCCGCTTGTACATCCTATCCCACCTTTGGAGCGTTTATCTCACTGACATTGTATAAATAGCTATCTTCCCGATCCAAGAATTCTAAGGGCCAATAGCGCCGCATTTTCTCCATTATCGATGCCCACGCAGGCCACAGGGACTCCGGGCGGCATTTGAACAATTGATAAGAGTGCATCCAGGCCGCCCAGTTTCGCACTAACCGGCACTCCAATTACCGGGCGCGCCGTTTTGGAGGCGATAACGCCGGGCAGTGCCGCAGACAGGCCGGCAATGCCAATGAAAACGCGAGCATCGGTCTGGGAGATAAAATCATCCAGCTCTCTGGGATTTCGATGAGCGGAGATGATTTTATGCTCAAAGGACGCCCCCTTCTCTTCGAGCTTGCGAGCGATCTTGTCCACAATGGCCTGATCGGACACTGAACCCGAAATTACGGCAATATCGACCATAGCTTATTCATCTCCATTTTCATCCCTGATTTCTGCCCTGCAGCTCATGTTGCTTGTTCACGCTCATCACAATCAAGGTCTCGAAGATGCTCTTGATCGCTCCGGCGTCCAGGTTCAGCTCCGTGGCCAGGTCCATGGCCCGGCTCAAGACCCGCTTCTCGCGCTCGGGATCGCTGATCGGCCTTCCTTCCGCTCTCTTGGCCTCAAAGATCTTTTTAGAGATGCCGATGCGCCGATCAATGAGATGTATGATCTCGTCGTCTATTCTCTCAATTTCGCTGCGATGCTCTTCCAGTCCCATCAAATTCCCCGGCCCTTAGATGCGCATCTGTTGTTGGCTTTCGTTCTTATCACTCTTCCGCCCAGAGGCCTCCAGGCAGACTCAAGCCCGTCCATCTTATCCTCATCGATTATGGCCGCATAAGCCGGGCCTGTACCCGACAGGCTCACCCCTTTCGCCCCGGCCTCCAGGGCCAGGAGCATGGGCTCCGCGGGCAGACGCAAAGCCGCGCAATAGGCCAGGCCGTTCAGGGTCATGGCCCGATAATAGTCGCCGCGCATGGCCAGATCAAAGGCCACATCGGCCAGAGGCGCAATGAGCCGGGAGCGCGAAACATCGGTATCCCTGGAGAAGAGCTTCTTCTCCGGCACCAGGAGCATGACCGGGCAGGACAGCTCCTCTCGCCTCAGAAGCTGCATGCTGCGGTTGTCCGTGACAACGACGCCGCCCAGCATGGAGGCCAGGGCATCGTCCAGGGCGCCGGTAATGGTCACGCCCACGGCCCTGGCGGCTGCCACGCCGATTTTGGCCGCCTCGATCAGGTCCATCTCTTCCTGCAGGGCATCCAGGGTTGCCAGAACAGCGGCGTTGGCAGCCGTGCTGCTGCTCTTCAGGCCGCCGGCCACGGGAATCTCGCTGGAGGTTCGCACCACTGCCCCATAGCCATAGCCCAGGTGCTCCTGCACCATCTGCACAGAGCGCTCGATGAGGCTGGTGTCCACGCCGGGAACATCTCCCCTGATCAGGCCGGAATTGTTCAGCTCCACCTCTGCCCTGGTCTTGAGGTCGATTCCAAAGGCGGCTCCCTTCCAGGTGGCAACCGCGTTGAGAATGGTAGCAGCGCCGCAGGCCCAGGCATATCCTTTCATGTGCATCTCCTCTCCCTCAGGCCTGCTCCATCTCAAAGATCTTCTTGAGCTTATCCAGCTCCCGCGCAAACTCTTCCTTGCCCTCGCGAGTGTACTTGGCAATCATCTTATTGAGGTATTCCAGCTCCAGTGATGGATGAGACGAAGATGGGCTGGTAGCTGCCCAGTTCAAAGAGCGGCAGGACCTCGACTCCGCCTTTGTTTGCCCCCTCCTCCAGCCCCTTTACCACCACTATGAATGCAAATTTCCTGTAGCCCAGCCCCCGGGCGATGTTCTTGGCGAAGCTGTTCATCTGCTGCACCCTGCGAGAGGAGAGGTCCTTGTAGGCTGCCACTGAATCCTTGTACTCCACAAACATGATGCAGTCATCGGACCAGAGCAGGGCATCGTACTCCACCACGGCGATGGCGTTTTTTAAGGCCACGACATTGAAGAGGACGCCGCGACACCAGCTTATGTTGAGGTGAAGCCGAAAGTCCGCTTCCGTCAGCGGCGTGTTCCTGGGCTTCAGCACATAAGGATCGCTGGACAGTTCAATCATGAGGGGCCAATTCTCTTTTCAGATAAATGGACTTTTCCAGTGACACATTATTTGAAAATTCGGCTCTTCGGGAAAGAGGATTCGAAGGAAAGAGTCGTTTTATCACCCACTACCAAATCGCGATGCAATCCAATATTACTTTATCATCACTGCCAGGAACCGGCCTCACTTGCTCACAGGGCTCGACCGTCCTCCCTCGCCCACGAGCCCACGCGTGCAGGCGGGCCCGCCTGGCGAACGGCGCTGTGGCCGATGAACCTGGGCTTTGTGAATCAGGGCATTCCCAGCCGATCCTTTATGGCCTGGACATCAGCCTGCATTTGCCGAAATTGCATCGCGTATCCCGGCTGGATGTCTTCTCTCATGCCTTTGATCTCATCCAGCGTTGCACCTGTGGTTTTCCGCACCGCTTTGATGTCTTCACTTATCTGCGGGATCATATCTGTGTTCTTACGCACCGCTTTCAGATCATCCCGCATATCCAGGAGCAACGGGATAGCTTTGTCCAGCAGAACAAAAAAGCAAAACATGGCAACTTCGCTGGCTCTCCCTACATCGCCGTCGTAATCCTCAAAAGTCACCTTGGAGACTTCTGCCAGCTCCGGCTTTTTCTTCTCAACCGTCTGCAAGAACGCAGTGATTCTGGCCTCGTCACCCTCCACCAGGGCCACGACTTCTTGCTGGCCGTCCTCTTCCCAATTGTAGGTAGAGAGGCCCGGCAGGGCCAGGTTCATGGCATGCCTGAGCAGGAATACACGATATCCCACATCATGTACTTTGGGGCCGGTAATCTTGACTTTCAGCTTCATGTTCTCGCTGATGTTTGTTCGTCGAGCTATTTGGCTGTTTCCCTTTCCATGACCTGTTTCCTCTCATGCTCCTGCCGGTCCTGCCGGCTGCAATCCGGCTGTCAAATCCCAAGGCATGCAGAGAAAACCAAACCATCGATGTCCGGTGGATATCGTCAGAGTAGACCAGCACATCCGGCCCCTCACCAGCCTGGCGAAGGCATCATTGAGCCCGGCCCCCTCCTTCAGTCTGCCTCATCCCGCACATTTTCAGGCTGATGAAGGTGGCATTGCCTTTTATCCCCAAAATCTCTTCGTCCTGGCATACTCCCTCTCCGCCTTCAGTATGTCCCTGTAAAACTCCAGCTCGTCCCTCTGGCGCTTGCCAACCACGCGCGCCGCCGTCTCCGGCCCCAGCCCCCGGCTGGCCAGCGCGATAGCTGCCGTCTTGCCGTAGCTCAAGACCAGATTGGCATTCCGGAAAACCCGTTTCGTCCTCTTCCTCTCCTCAGCGGTCTTCTTCTTCTCCTGCTTTTTGACCACCTTGATCTCCTCCTCCTCCCAGGGCTTGAGAGCTGCGATCATGCGTGAGCCGCAAATGGGGCACTCCGGCTGCTCGGGCACCCTCTCCACGGCCCGCATGGATTTCCACTTCTTGCAGTTCACGCAAAATAGCAGCACCCGGTCGCTCATGATCCTGTTCTTCAAGAGATCGATGACCGCGGCATCGGCATGCTCAGGGGAGGTCACGTCCCGTCCCCCGCCCCTGCCTGAGGTTCCGATGGGACTGAGCGAGCTGGTAATAATCTCTATCGAGCCGTCCCTGATCCTCTCCAGCACCCATTTCGCCCGCTCGATGTCCAGCCGGTCGTGGTAGATCTCCCGCAGCGCCTCGCGGTACATGGGCGTGCCCTCGAAGACGGCGAGCAGTTTTGTCATGCTCACCCTCTGATAGTCCACATCCCGGGAGAAGGCTCCGAACTTCCTGGCCACATGCACCATCTTCCAGCGCAGAAGCGTGGTGTTCTTGAGGGTCATCTCCAAGATGGGCTCGATGTAGCTGGGATCCAGCTCTACGATCAGCTTTCTGATCTCCTCGGCCAAGAGGGCCCGCGGCAGCGTCAGCTCAATTCGATAGGGATCGATCTGCAATGCCACGCTGCTGCCGAAGCGGGCGGAGAGTATGGAGGTGATGACCCGGCCCAGGGTATCGTTGGTCTTGTGGCCGAAGCAGGCATTGATGATGGCTCCCTCTCCCCCGCTCTCCACCACGATGTGAGATTCATCGGGAACGGGCAGGTTTTTTTCGATCTGTTTTTCAATGAGATCGACCAGCTCCTCTGCCGCCTCGCCGTCCACCGGGTACTTGCCCTGCAGCATGGCCAGGGCCAGGGCGCGGCGGCTCTGCCCATCATTTGCCTGCCCTCCCCGGCCTTTGCCTTCGCCTTCGCTGCCAGCGCTCCCGGTGCTTTCCAGGATCTCTGCGATCTGCCGGCGCATGCTTCCCACCTCCTGGGCCACGGCAAAGGGCACGGGAATCTCCTCCCCGGTCCAGCTGGGAATCTCGCCGCTGCGGTGAATGGGCACCACCTTGATCTCGCCATCTCCAATCTCTGTGATCTCCCAGATCTCCCCCTTGGTGACGAAGGTGGCTCCTGGCTGGGCGAAGCTGATGACAAAGGCCTCGTCCAAAGTTCCCACAGATCTGCGGCCCACGATGTCATAGACGTTGTACCTCTTCTCATCCGGGATCATGGAGAGGTTCTCGATGTAGTACTGGCGCGCCTTGCGAGTCCTCTGCAAGACATCGCCCTCCCCAAGCCGCACCAGCCAGTTCTCCTCCATCTGACAGAGAACGCCCTTCACCTCATCCAGGGAGAGGTCCCGGAAAGGATAGGCGCGGCGGACAATTTCATGCGCCAATTCCAGGGGGATGTCCCCATAGTCCATCTCCAGACCCACAATCTGGTTGGCCAGCACATCTGCCGGCTTCTCGTGAATCCGGATGGCCTCCAGCTCGCCGGCCGCCGCCCGGCGGGAGATGGCGCAGCCTTCGGCCACATCATCGGCACAGGTGGCGATAATGGTCCCGGATGAGATGAGGCCGATCTTGTGCCCGGATCTGCCCACCCGCTGCAGCAGCCGGGAGACGGCCCGCGGCGAGCTGTACTGGATGACGTGGTCCACATCGCCGATGTCTATTCCCAGTTCCATGGAGGAGGTGCAGATCAGGCCGCGCAGCTCTCCTGCCTTAAAAGCCTCCTCCGCCTCCACCCTCGCCTCCACGGACAGGCTGCCGTGGTGCACTCCGATGGGCTCTTGCAGCTGGCGAAACCGGGAGCCCAGGACCTCTGCCGCCTGCCGGGTGTTGACGAAGATGAGGCACTTCCTGTCATGAACCGTCTCCCGGATGAAGCGGATCTGGGCAGCCAGGTGGGGATCGCACTCCAGGGTGCTTGCCATTGCATAGTCTCCCCTGCCCGGGGCGGGGCTGACCACGCGAAAGTCGCTGGCCCTTTCCACATCCGTCTGGATGATTTTGAAGCTTCGCCGGGATCCCACGAGCAGCCTGGCCACGGCCTCCGGCGAGCCGACAGTGGCAGACAGCCCGATCCTCTGAAAGTCGCCTGAAAGCTGTGCCAGCCTCTCCAGGAGCACGGCCAGCTGGCAGCCCCTTTTAGAGGTGGCCATCTCGTGCACCTCGTCAACCACTACCGTCCTTACCGTGGAGAGATTCTGGCGCAGGCGCTTTCCGGTCAGCATAATCTGCAGCGTCTCCGGGGTGGTGATGAGCAGATCCGGCGGCTTTAAGGCCTGCCTCCTCCGGTCGGCCTGGCTGGTGTCTCCGTGCCGCACGGCGACGGTAATCTGCAGCTTCTCGCCCCACTCATGAAAGCGGCGCAGCATATCCCGGTTTAGAGCCCGCAGAGGTGTGACGTATACTGCCTGCGTGCCCTTGCGCTCGCCGGAGAGAATCTTATGAAATATGGGAAGGCTTGCCGCCTCCGTCTTTCCCGTGCCGGTGGGCGCGATGAGCAGCACATTCTCCCCGGAGAGGATGGCGGGGATGGCCTGCTCCTGGGGGAGGGTGGGCTGGCTGATGCCCTGCTCTGACAGTCTGTCCCGGATGAGCTGGTGAAGTTGGCCGAAGGCGTTCACAGATGGAGATGAAATGGTCTATTATATGAAACCTCGCGATAAAGACGATAGTGGTATCGACGATGGACGAATGAGCAGCATTGCGATTGGCCTGGCGAAGCAGGCCCGATCACCCTTTGCATGGACAAAGACACTGCATTCTCCAAAAGAGTAATAACCCAAAAGCAAGCCATTTGCTCTACTAACCGGAGAATTAGATGATACGCATCATATCCCTGGACATGGACGGCACCCTGGTCAAATCCAGGTTCGTGGACAAGGTCTGGATGGAGGGCATGCCCATGCTCTACGCAGAAAAGACCGGTCTAGGCTTCCCTGAGGCCAAGAGCTACGTTGTCGGCGAGTATATGAAGATCGGCAGCGACCATCTGGAATGGTACGACCTGCTCTACTGGATCGAGAGGTTCGGGCTGAAGGTCGGCAAGGACGAGCTCTTGCAGATGTACGAGGACGAGATTGAGACCTATCCCGAGGTGCAGGAGGTGCTCGACCTTCTCTCCGAAAGCTACGAGCTGGTGGTCACATCCAATGCCGCTCGCGAGTTCATAGATATCGAGCTGGACGGCCTTTCCGACTACTTCCGGGAGACCTTCTCCGCCACCTCCGACTTCCGGGAGGTAAAGAAATCGCCTCTGCTTTACGGCGCAATCTGCGCCCACATGGGAGCCAAGCCCTTCGAGGTGCTGCACATCGGCGACCACTACCATTACGACTACGAGTCGCCTCTGCAGGCGGGCCTGGATGCGTTCTTCCTGGACCGCAAGGGCGAGCGCACCGGACAAGAGGTGGTCGGCGACCTGCGAGAAGCCATGGAGCTGATCGACAACTGCATTTAGTCAAGAGAATGAATATCTCATAAATTTGCAGGCTTCCTGACAATGAAGAGAGACACAAGGCTGATACTGGCACTGGATGTCACCTCACGGGAGCGGGCCCTTTCCCTGGCCGAGCAGCTACGCGACTACTTCGACGCCATCAAGA
>CAWJQJ010000011.1:0-116670 GCA_963844955.1 Methanotrichaceae archaeon
TCCTGCGCAGCCTTCGCTTACTGTGGACCTTCCGTCTGCTCAAGCTCAGCCGCTATTCCGATTCTTTGCAGACCATACTGGATGTGATCAGAGCCCAGAAGCGAGAGCTGGCCATTAGCTTCATGGCCATCATCTTTTTTATGGTCCTATCATCAACGGTGATTTACTTCCTGGAGCATGAGGCCCAACCCCAGCATTTTCCGGACATCCCCTCCACCATGTGGTGGGCGGTGCTGACCATGACCACAGTAGGCGAGAATTTCTATCCCATAACCCCTCTGGGAAAGCTGGTGGGAGGGCTGATCATAATTCTAGGCGTGGCCACCTTTGCGCTGCCTACATCCATCCTCACCTCTGGCTTCGTGGAAGAGCTGGAGAGAAGCCGGGAAGAGAAGGAAGCCCAGGAGAAAGAGAGCCTCGAAAATGCCCCATGAATTCCCATTTATTGGCCGGAAGCATTCTTGAGTTGACGACTTTTCAAAAAAGGGACTGGAAAGATTTTATACGCAAAACCCTCACCAATATGCTGACAATGAATCAGGATCTGAAAGCACGCGTCTTCGACATACTGGAGAAGAGAAATGGAGATCGCAGATTCTTAAATATCTTCATTATGGGCCTGATATTATTAAACGTAGCAGCCGTGGTGCTGGAGACGGTGGACTGGGTCTATGCCGCCTACTTCCCCCTCTTTCAAGCCTTTGAGATATTTTCCGTGGCAGTCTTCACAATCGAGTACCTGCTGCGCATCTGGTCCTGCACTGAAGACCCCAGATATGAGGATCCTTTGTGGGGCAGGCTGAGGTTCCTCATAATGCCCCTGGCCCTGGTCGACCTTCTGGCCATCCTGCCCTTCTACCTGCCCTTTGCCTTCGATTTGCGATTCTTGAGAGCCATGCGTCTCTTCCGCCTCTTCCGGATCTTAAAGCTGGCCCGCTACTCCGATTCGATGCAGACATTCGCGGATGTGCTGCGCCTGAAGAAAGAAGAGCTGCTGCTCATGTTCTTTGCCATCATGATCCTGCTCGTCATCTCCTCCAGCCTCATGTACGAGGCGGAGCATGACGCCCAGCCCGAGGCCTTCGCCAGCATTCCTGCCGCCATGTGGTGGGGCATTGTGACGCTGACCACAGTGGGCTACGGCGATATCTACCCGGTGACGGACTGGGGACGGTTCATCGGCTCGGTTGTGGTCATCCTGGGCATCGGCCTCTTCGCCCTTCCCACGGGCGTTCTGGCCTCCGGATTTGCCGAGGTGCTGGCCAAAAGTAAGGAGGAGCAGAAGAGGAGAAAAATGAGATGCCCCCACTGCGGACGGTACATCGGCGAGCTGACCGGCAATTCCGGGACTGATGACGGGAAGGCCGAGAAAAAATAGGTTCCTGCGGTTTCGAGTAGATTTTCAATTTCAAGACATCCAGCTTAAAATTCAGAGCCTGGTTTTTATTGGGGCATCCCTATCGCAGTCCTTTACCTAGACATCGCCTGTCTTCTCATCTCCACCGGCATCTTCTCGATTGCATAGCGCAGCGCCGTGCGCGGCATCTTTGCTTTCCACTTCATAACGTAGTCGAAGACCTGCTGCTGATGTGCTTTGCTGGCTTCCTTGAGAAGCCAGCCGTAGCCCTTCTGCACCATATCGTCTCCGTCCATGAGCAGGATATCCGAGATCTCGAAGACCTCCTTCATAAACAGGCCCTTCCTGGCGGGCAGGATGAGCGTCACCGCCGAGGCGCGCCGCAGCCAGCGGTTCCTGGCGCGAGCCCAGCCCATCAGGTTCTCGATGAACTGGGGATACATCTCCAGGAAGCTTCCCAGGGTGTGATTGCAAAGGGTGTCGCACTTGGCCCAGTTGTCCACATACTGCGCCACCCATCTCTCAAAGACGGCAAAGTCCTCCGGCTCATAAGCCCGGCGCAGGCCGTAGGACCACTCGAAGGCGATAAATGCCTCTTCTCCGTATTTTGTCTGCAGAAGATTCTCGCACAAAGAGAAGATCTCCCTTTTGTCCCGGCCCTTGATCTCACGAAAATATTTTGCGGCAATTTTTTTGACCTGGGCGCTCTTCACCCCGTGAAACATGACGGGCTCCTTGAAAAAGCGCTGGGCGCTCTCCCGCGTCCTGTCATCCATGCTCTGAATAAGCTCCTGCCTTACAGCCTCCAGCACGTCCCCTACCATGATCATCACTGGATATGAGCTTTCGGCAAAGAATCTTTGCTTTTCATAACGAAACCATTTCCGGCGCTTCTGTTTTTTCAGATTCTACTGGGCAAGACCTTCCGCCTTCAGGTACATGTGTATGCGATTATGTGATATGCAGATCTTAAATTGTTTCCGGATCACCATTTCCGGCATGCGTGCACCATAGCGGTAGCGAGAGTAGGCTGCTCTGATGACCTCCGCCACTTTCTCGCTGCATGGTTCGCGGGGGCGACCAACTTCTTCGCCCAAGACAGGTTCTTGCCCGATCTCCTTGTACTCTTGATGATCTGCTGGACTTTCCTTGGTGAGACCTTTATATCCCGAGCAATCTCTTCTGTGGCTGCTCCCTTGCGGTTTTGACGAAGGATATAACGAACCTTCGTCGTGTTCAATTTCATATCCTGAACTATGCGTCCAAGCTTAGATGGTAGGCGAAATAATTTCGGTACTCTACAATAAAAATTAAAAAGAGCCTGCAAATTAGGCTCCCTTCAGATCCTCCCTTTGGGTGATGTTCTTGATCTCCTGCTTAAGTTCTTCCGGCAAGCCCTTGATCTCCACATCCAAAAAGCCCCTGACTATGACGCTCGTCGCCTCTTCCGAGGTAAGGCCGCGAGACATGAGATACTCCAGTTCCTCCTCAGAGATGCGGCCCACTGCCGCCTCATGGGACATGTCAAGATCCCGGCTCTGGCCATCCAACTCCGGTATGGAGTAGATTCTGCCCTTGTCCGAGAGCAAAAGGCCGACACATTCCAGATGAGCACGGGCACCCGGAACTCTGCCCGTCATTCTTCCCCTGGCGATGACCTCTCCGCCCACAGAGACCACGCGGGAGATGGATTCGGCTGAGGTTTCAGGCGCATTGAGATTGACATTGCTGCCTATATCGATATTGCCCATGGTGGAGTAGATAACGGAATTAAAGCTGGCCACCGCCCCCCGCCCGGCCAGGGTGGCCGTGGGGAAGGTCTGGATGGTCTTGACCGGCTTTAGGAGAATGTAGTTGTTGGAGAGGGAGCCTCCTTCCCCAATGGTGATCCCCGTCCTGGGCCGCACCTCAACCTCTTTGCCCCAGCTATGCACCATGGTAAAGCTCACCTTGGCATCCTTCTGGATGAAAAACTCGGAGACACCGATGTGCAGACCTCGCTGCACATGGGCCGGTGTGGTACAGCCGGTGATGACGTGCAGCTCCGAGCCCTCCTCGGCGATTATGACATTATGCACTCTCTGGTTGAGATTGGACGAGCCCAGGTAGAGACAGCTTTTAACGGGAAATATGGTCTTCATGCCCTTCTTGGCGCGGATGAAATAGCCGGCCGGAGGGGCCGCAGCCACGTCCGCGGTATACTTGTCCGCATCCGGTGCTACCAGCTTCCACCAATAGTCCTGCAAAAAGTCGTATTTCTCGATGGCAGAGGCCATGTCCATGATCTCCACGCCCTCGTAGAGAGACTTGGCTATTACGGGTGTCTGGTCCATCTGCACATAAGCTCCCGAGGACTCGGCATCCAGCTTCACACCCACATCCAAAGCAGCCTTCTTGACAACGTTTGGAAGATCTTTTGCATTGGCTACGGCCTCCTGGGGCCTGGCCTCAGATTCATAGCTCTCCAGATCCACATCCGTGCCGTAGGCGGCCTTCTTATCGCGGGCCTTTCTGGCCTTGTCTTCTATACCGGACACGTGCATCCTGCACACCCCTCATAACCGCTTCTTTTGATCTGCTCTAAAATCTCGCCCGGATTGCCGCTGCAGACTATTGATCCGCCCAGCATGACATGGGCCCGGTCCGCCTTCATGTAATCCAGAATGTGCCCGAAATGGGTGATGATCACGCCGGACTTGGTCCTGGCGCTGGGGCGCTGGTCTTTTTGGGTGAGAGAGTTTATGGCCTCGCCGATGAGCTTGATGTTCTCCAGGTCCACTCCGGAGTCGGGCTCATCCAGCATGACGAAATCCGGCTGCTGAGCCAGGAGCTGAACCATCTCGGAGCGCTTCACCTCGCCCCCGGAAAAGCCGCGGTTGACGTCCCTATCTGCAAAGGCCTCAAAGTCCATCTTCCTCAAAATGGCCTGCGCATCGGCCTGGGGATTGATGATCTTGATGAGGTCCTTAAGGCGCAACCCGCGAATGGCCGGAGGGCGCTGAAAGGCCATGCCTATGCCCAGGCGCGCTCTCTCGTCCATAGACATGTGCGTGATATCCTGTCCCTTGAATACGATGCGCCCGTTATCGATGGTATACCTGGGAATTCCGGCAATGACGTTCAATAGAGTGGTTTTGCCGGTTCCATTGGGCCCAAAGAGGGCATGGGTCTCGCCACGACTTATCCTAAGGTTGAAGTTCTTCAGAACCTGCTTGCTGCCGATGCTCACCGACAGATCTTCAATCTCCAGCAGCCACATCACCTCCAATCATCTATTCAGATACGTCCAGGGAATATAATACCTTTTGCGAACCGGAAAAATTCCGAAAATTGCCTGGCGCCATTATTTAATGCCACTTCCTTCCAGCATCAGTAGCGCTTGAGTTAATACCTGATCAATCCCCCGGCGGAGCCCTGCATAGCTATGCAAAACCCTGCCCGCCGCCGTCTCCCCAATGCCCAGCATCCCGCAAAGCTCTCGATCGTAATCCTCCAGATCTATGCCCCTCTTTTTCAAGTACTCATGCCCCCAGGGCCCTGCCACCAGATACTTGTTCAGGGGATCGGAGCTGCCGGCAAAGTGCTCCAGCAAGGCCTCTGCCGGATTTTCCAGGCGGTCGAAGGTCTTCTGCAGGGCAGCGGCCTTCTTCTGCTCGTCGGTTTTGCTGGCCAGTTTGGGCCGCCAGACCGCTGCCTCCAGAGCCTGCACCAGGGCCGCGTCCAGGTTGAGATGAGCAAAACGAATGAAGTTGTTCAATGATTTGGCATCACGAGCCCGGCCCGCTGACTGCACATAAACCGAGACCTTGCTCATCTTCCCGGAAAACTCGCCCTGCTGCAGCGGCATAGAGCATGCTCTGCACGGCAAGAATTGCGCTTTGCAGATCGCCTTTGCCATCGCCCTGCGCCGCGCGAATCCCGTCATCCTTCTCGCCTTTCTCGCCTGCCAATTCTTTTCACCCTACCACATGAGCCTGGGCAAGATCCTCTGTCCGGCCAGAAGGCTGCTGGCATCCTCTGCCCGGCGGGTGACCTCGGCCCCCGTCCCCGGAGACGAGAACCTCAGCCGGCCTGGGCTGGCCGTTGTACTGGGAGGCCATGGAAAAGCCGTAGGCCCCCGCATCCAGGAAGGCCAGCACGTCGCCCCTCTCCAGCGCGGGAAGCTGCCGGTCTTTGGCCAGCACATCTCCCGTCTCGCAGATGGGGCCTACAATGGTATAGGTCTGCGAAGCCGCTTCATCCGCCTTATTGGCTACCACGACGTGATGGTAGGAGTCATAGAGCATGGGCCGGGCCAGCACATTGAAGCCGGCATCTGTGGCCACGAAGTTGACGTGCGCCTTCTTGACCACGTTGACGGACGTGAGCATGACCGTGGTATCGGCCACGATGCTCCGGCCCGGCTCCAGGATGAGTCGGGGAGCTATGCCCAGAGCCCGGCAGCGGTCCCGGAAGACTGGCAGAACTGCTGCTGCCAGGTCGGCGGGCGCTGGAGCGGGCTGGTCGGGATGGTACTGGATGCCAAGGCCCCCACCCAGGTCGATCCGCTCAATCCTGCCGCCTGCGGCCACCACCGCAGCCGCGATGTCCATCATCTTTGCCGCCGCCTCGGCAAAGGGGGCTGTGTCCAGGATCTGCGAGCCGATATGGCAGTGCAGGCCCACCGGCCGGACACCCTCCAGGCCCGCGGCCCTGCGATAGGTCTCAGCCACCTGCTCCGCCGGGATGCCGAACTTGGAGGAGCGAAGGCCGGTGGCGATCTTGGGGTGAGTCTGGGGAGATACATCCGGGTTGACCCGGAAGAGGATCTCGGCTTCGCGCCCCAGCCGCTGCGCGGTCCGGGCCAGATGCTCCAGCTCCTCGCGAGAGTCCACAGACATCCTCACTCCTGCCTGCAGGGCCATCTCATGGTCCCGCTCGCTCTTGGAGTTGCCGTTGTAAAGGATCATGTCTCTGGGAATGCCGGCCATGCGCACCACGGAAAGCTCGCCTGCGGAAAAGACGTCAGCGCCCATGCCCTCCTGGGCAGCGATGCCTAGAAGCGTCAGGTTGCCGTTGGCCTTGACTGCGAAGTACTTGTCGGCCTCGGGAAAGGCGCGGTGGTAGGCGCGAATGTTCTCGCGAAGGCGGCCCTCGGAGGTAACATAAAGAGGCGTGCCGTGCTCCGTGCCAGGGCGAAGCAGTCCACATCTTCCAGGAAAAGATGATTTTTGCGATAGGTGAGATGAGATTTAGGTCCGAACATGATTTTAACTGATCGCTCAGGGATTACTAAATCGTTTCGTTGTGGGCTCTGCGCGCGCCGGCGCCAGGGATCCACACCTGCAGAAGATCGCCGAGCTGGCTAACCAGGGTTTTTCTGCATCTATGATGAAGATGGTCCTGGCGGAGGTCTTCCACACCCGGCCGGGCCAGGTGGATAAGAGGAGCCGGCCATATCCACCATAAAGTCCGCCTTCTGAGCTATACCCCGCAGTTGTGTGACGCTCAGGAGGTACAGGCTCAATTTGAAGCTGGACTTTCCCTTTTAAGTATGGAAAAATTTAATAAGTTCAAGCAGGAATAATCGCAAAAGGAGACTGCTTCATGAAATGGACATCAAGGATTTCCAGCCTAATTTTGTTGATTATGTTGTCGGTGGCGACGCATGATTGCATGGGAACGGACTGCAGAGAAGAGAAGGACCATGGCAGAGCGGAAGTTGAGAGAGTTCCTGTGGGCGATATTGAGATCGCTTACAGAGTCCTGGGCCAGGGAGAACCGATAGTGCTGATCATGGGCTACGGCTCAACAATGGATATGTGGGACCCTCTTTTCCTGGATAACCTCTCCTCCCAATACAGGGTAGTAATATTCGACAATCGCGGCATGGGAAATACTATCACGCCACCAGGGAATTTTTCTATCGCTCAGTTCGCCAATGATACCGCAGGCCTTATGGCAGCTTTAGGCATAGAAAAGTCCCATGTGCTGGGCTGGTCCATGGGGTCGTTCGTGGCTCAAGAGCTGGCCATCCGCTACCCTGAGAGGGTGAATAAGATCATTTTATATGCAGCAGATTGCGGTGGAAAGGAGGCGGTTATGCCTTCCCCCCAGGTTCTAAAAGATCTATCCAATACTTCAGGATCCCCGGAAGAGAGCGGCATGAGGCTGTTCAACCTGCTCTTCCCAAAGGATTGGCTGTCCAGGCAGCCAGCCTTCTATAAGTGGTTCCCTTTGCCCAAAGAGACATCACTTCCGGATAATATCCAGCGCCAGGCCCAGGCCATCGCAACCTGGCCAGGTGCCTGCGATCGGCTCGGCTCGATAAAGTCGCCAACCCTTGTAGTCACCGGCACGGAAGATGTCATAGCGCCTCCTCAGAATGCATTTATTCTCGCCCAGAGAATAAACGCCTCCTGGCTGGTTCAGTTCGAAGGGGCAGGCCACGGCCTGATGTATCAGTATCCTGACCGGCTTGCCAGAATTATCGCGGACTTCATCGAGCTGTCCGATTAGCATCGGAAGGAAAAAGGGGCTTTTACCGCCTCATCTTTTTTTTTGATGCAGATCCGCCTCGCCTTACAGCCTCTAGCAGAAAATAAGTCTACAAAATCAATCGCGCACCATTGGGGGGTTTGGGGCGAAAGTATGCCTATTATAGTGTCTTGTGGTTTAAAGCATATCGAAAAAAGAGGAGTTAGCTCGCAGGTTACACACAATATTCTTAACTCAATCTATGTCAAATCCTAGACCGCCTGATAAACACTGATTTTCAATTCTCCGTGGTTGTCTGAGTAGCCACCACCATCGTAGACGCGGGCTCTAAGCGTCTTCCCCTCCCCGATAACCACAGCCTCATAGATATGGGATGGATTGTATTCAACTGGCATTCCAGTATTCTTCTCGATAAGATCACTTAGGTGAGTCGAAGGGTCGACTAATTCGAGCTGTCCCCAAATCTGCGGTATATCCCCAATTCGCCACTTAGCATAAACAAAACATGAATCTACACCATCAGGTTCAGGTGGATTATCCCAAAGGCTGCATGTCCCTTCTCCCACAATGATGTAAGGCCGACCTTGATCCAGAAAGAGAATATCTTGAGGATCCGTCCAAGAGGCATTGAGAGATATCGGACCTACGAAGAGCGCCCCTTTTTGATAACTAGTTCCATTTGCAGCAAGTCTTCCACTAGAAGGTTCTGTGCTTTCTTGGCCCTGTTGTGCTTCTGGACTTGTACCTTTTTCTAATGCCCGTAGGGCATCGCAATCACCATTGAGACATGTATAGAATGCATTATAACGATTAAATCTTTCAGCATCGTCTGCGGAATCAACCATTTTTGCGCGAAGCCAACCTCTTAGTCCCTCTTTGACAATTGCGGGCGAATTCATAAGAACGTTAACTATATCCCCCGTGGGATCAGGAAGACGCGATAATGCAAAATTCTCAATGAAGTTTTCCGCGCCAGCTTGGGTACTAAAATCGGCCCCCATTGCCAGGCTTTGCAGGCTACTAACTAGCAGCACTGAGATAACTACTCCTCTTTGCCACAGCATTTCAATCCCTCATGCGATCTTAATCATCATTTATTATTAAATCCTTATCCCCCAGCGTCTTCCCGAAACTGCCTTTCCAGGTGATCCCGTATCTCCTGCACCGCACCTCTCAGCACTCTCTCGTTATCGTATTCCCGCACCATCCTCTCCAGATCAGCGCGCGAAAGAGCCGCGAGCTGCCGGACCTGCGCCGCCATGTTGGGCACCGCCCGCATGATGTTGTCCACGATGCTCACCGTGGCCTTTCGGGCCGTGCGGGAGAGGGGGTTGAGATCGATGGCGATCACCTTCTTTCCCATTGCCACCAGCGCCTCGCAGCGGTCGCCATCCTCCAGAGGAATGAGCACCACATCGGCATCATAGATCCCGCCCCTGCTGGCCAGGGCCCGGGCGTGCTCCAGGCCCGGCACCGTAGCATCGGGATGCTCTCCCAGCACCTCTTTTGCCCCCATCTCCCGCAGGAGATCGGCGATCTTCTTCACCCTCTCCTCAGAGCGGTGGAATAAATTGACCTCCAGAGGAATATTGAGGGCGGCGGCCAGGGCCACCATCTCCTCCGCTGCCAGAGCCGCCACGTTGCCGTTGACGCTCAGCGCCGGCCGCTCCGCCAGGAGCAGCAGGGCAGCTGCTGCTTTCGTGGCCGCCTCTGCCGGGGCCGTCGTCCTCTCGCCCAGCAGGTAGTCGAAGCACTCGCCCCGGCCCTGGGCTATGAGGCCCTGGATGCTGGTGTAGCCCTGCGCTACGCCCCAGGCCACGCGCTCGCGCGCCAGCAGGGAGGCATAGCGGGGATGCGATCTGGGAATTTCAGTCAAGATTGGCGCCTCTTTGCGAAATGTTGGTAGTATGAACCTCGCCGAAGCTATGCAGGGCCTCTGCGCAGCCACCCCCCCAGGCGAATACGGCATCTCCGAGCATGATCATGCTGGCCATGCCCCCCGCCGCCTCTACCGCCTCGATGGCCTGCATGGCCCAGTCGCTGGCCAGGCCGGACTGCACTGTGAAGCGGCGGGAGAGCTGCATGAACCTGGCGAAGGTAGGCCTCTTGAGAAGCTCTTTTAGGGCCGCTTCGCCTGCTAAGTTGACCGCCTTCATCGTCTTCTCGTCGGAGAGGACCTCTCTGGTGGATATGGGGCCTCGGACCACAAAGCGGATGGGCAGAGGGGGAACTGGTATTCTGTCGATCCGGCCTGTGCCCGGCGCTCCCGCCTGCAGGCGCACCACCAGGCCGCCCGCATTCTGGGCGATGACATCCCCGAGACCGGTGCGATTGACAACCTCGGCCTGGTGGGCCACGCCAGCCGCCTGATCGGCAGTCAGCCCCAGATCGAGATAGGAGTTGAGGGCATAGGCGCAGCCCAAAGCCCCCGCCCCGCTTGCCCCAAAGCCCGCCCCAAAGGGCATCTGCAGCTTCGTCTCCACCCGAACCGGGACCGGAGCCAGCTCCTCCACCACGAATCTGCTGACAGGAGCAGTTGATGCCCGGCCGTTGAGAAGGATTTGCGAATCGCCCCCATCCAGTGCCTCGCCCTCTCCGGCAGCAATGGCAGCAGAAGTAGCAGCAATAGCAGTAACCGTAGTGGTGGCCCCTAACGAGAGGCACAGGCCGCAGCCGATGGACCCGGAGAGATGTGGCTCTGCTTTGCGGTGGGCAGCGAAAAAGCCCGTGATATGAGAGGGCACCCAGGCCCGGGCGCATTTCAGGGTGTTGTTCATAAGACCTCCACCAGGGCATCGATGATCCTTTGAGCGATCAGACCCTTCTTGCCGGCAGCCTCCCGGCAACGCCCCTGGCGGTCGATGATCAGCACCCGGTTGTCATCCGTGCCCATGCCGCCCCGCGAGACGTCATTGGCCACAACCAGATCCAGCCCCGCTCCCTGCAGGGAACGCTGCGCCCGCTCAAGCAGCTGCTCATCCGTCACCCCCGTCTCCGCCTTGAAGCCTACCATCTTGAGCTCTGGATGAGCCTCTCGCACCGTCTTGATTATCTTCTGAGTCGGCATAAGATACAGCACCAGCTCCTGCCCGGACTTGATCTTCTCCGCCTGCGGGTCCAGGGTGTAGTCGGCCACGGCTGCCGCGCTGATCAGGGCGTCGCAGCCGCGGGCAACCTCGGCCAGCACGGCATCGAGCATCTCCCTGGCGCTCTCGGCATAGACCTGGCGCACGGGAATATCAGAAGGAAAGCGGTGCACCAGGCAGACCTCTGCCCCCCGGCGGCGCGCCTCCAGGGCCAGGGCTATGCCCGTTTTGCCGGATGCCCGGTTGGTGAGGATGCGAATGGGATCGACCGCCTCGGCATTCGAGCCGCTGGTGATGACTATCCTCTTGCCGGCAAGGTCCGCCGGTCCCAGCAGCCTCTCCACCTCGAAGACTACCCGAGGGTTGTCTGCGATCTTGGCTTTGCCCTCCTCGATCCTCGGATCGATCAGCGTGACGCCCATATCCTGCAGAGCCTCCAGGTTTTTCAACACGGCAGGATGGCGGTACATGGCCTCATGCATGGCGGGCACGACTGCCACCGGCTTGCCGCTGCCCAGAGCCGTGGTGGCGAACGTAGTGACCGGCGTATCATCGATGCCGCAGGCCATCTTGCCGATGGTGTTGGCCGTGGCCGGGGCGATGAGCAGCAGGTCGGCCAGGCCGCCCACGCCGCAAAAATTCACATGCTCCACCCGGCCGGTGATCTCGGTTATGACCGGATGGGCCGTGGCGTACTCCAGGGCGTAAGGGTGCAGAATCTGCTGCGCCGCTGCGCTCATTACGCAGTGCACCTGCGCACCGCGCCGGATCAGGTCGCGAATGAGGTCGATCACCCGCACGGCAGCGATGCTGCCGGTAACTCCTACTACCACCGTCTTTCCCGCAAGGGTATCGCTTACCGAGCCTGTGATATCAGAGGGCATGGTCGTCTTCCAGATCTGTGGAGCTACTAAAAGATGGCTCTTTCCCCCGTGGCCCGAAGCCCGGCCGGGCCGGCCTTGAGCCCCGGGAAGCACAAACCTTATTTAACAATTCAATCGAGGGACTATGCCGTGCCGGGGTGGCCTAGCTGGTTAGGGCGCGAGACTCATAGGGTAATTGCGTTGAACGCGCCTGAGGCATCTCGAAGTCGCGGGCTCGAATCCCGCCCCCGGCATCCTTTTACCAATCAACGCCATCCTTTTGCTGTATCCTAATTCTCGTGCTTTCGCATAAGCCTTTCTCAGCCTCGGAATTGCGGTGTAGCGTCCTTAATAATGCATCTTATTCCTATCGACCAATTGACGGATCCCAGTCAGAAATGACTAACGGACCGATCTGGCCGGATCGAGGTGGCAGGTTCCCGTGGCCTGCGAAAATTTTATAAAGTAACACAGAGGATATACATATACACATATTCTCCAAATTTTAAAAATTTCATTAGGACCCGGGGAAATTCCGAAAAAAAGGAGAGACGACAATGGCAAAATATGAGAGACCGAAATTCTGTATAGACCGCGTCCTGCCCTCCAAGATCATGGAAGCGCAGCGCGTAATGCGGATGCCAGACGGCAGACTTGAAGCGATAGCTATCAGAAACAAGCCGTGGATGAACGGTTCGACGCTCCATGTCCGGTTCATGGACGGGACAGCAAGGGAGCAGGCAACAGCTCAGGAACAGGCCCGCTGGTGGATGGAAGTGGCCAACATCCATTTCGTGTTCGACAATGCCCCCAATGCTGAGATCCGGATCAAATTCGATGAGAATGACGGGGCATGGTCCTATATCGGGACGGACTGCCGGGGGATCCCGGTTAACGAGCCTACTATGAACCTTGGATTCCTGGACGGGGGCACGGCAGCCCATGAGTTCGGCCATGCCATCGGCCTTGCCCACGAGCATCAGAACCCGAAGGGCGGGATCGAGTGGAACGAGGAGGTCGTCATCAGCGAGCTTGCCAAACCGCCCAACAGCTGGGACGAAGCGACGACACGGCATAACGTTCTCAATAAGTATCGCGCGGACCAGATCATGGGCACCGAGTTCGATCCCGATTCGATCATGCTCTATTTCTTCCCTGCTTCCTGGACCCTCAACGGGATCGGCACTAAGCAGAACGATGTGCTTTCGAGGATGGACAAGGAGTTCGTTGCCGGTGCACAAATGTACCCGAAGACCGGGCCTATCATCCCGGACGCAGTGAAACTCACAGTCAACGCAAAACCCCGGACAAAAGGATCGATCGGAAAGGGCGGGGAGGAGGACCTGTACACCTTTGCGGCTGAATCCGAGGGCCGCTACGTGATCGACACCTTGGGAAGGACCGATGTTGTGATGAAGCTCTTCGGTCCTGACAACGAGACAGCCCTGATCGCCGAAGACGACGATTCCGGCGTCGGTACCAATGCCAGGATCTCGGCCGAGCTGATTCCCGGCTCCTACTATGTCCAGATACGGCATTACAGCCGAACGGGCGGGACGGGGGACTATACGATCAAGGTTATCCGTAAGTAACAAATGGGATGGCTTCTGCCTCCTGTCTCTCAGGCTTACCATTCTCGCCTGTTGTGAAGGCAGATTTCCAGAACACCGAATGGTGTTAGCTCTTTGGTCCTCTGCCTCATACTTTTTATAATCTAAGCAGGTTCCTCAGTATATTTTTCAACGGGATAATTTCATTTCGCTGCACTATAGGGCTTCTGCAAGCCACCTTCTCACCCTCGGTCGAACTGTACCTATTTATCGTGGCCAGATAATGCTTTTTCGGAAAACGCCAAACGAGCAGGGCCATATCATCCAAGATAAGGTCCCGACTATTTTGAACAAAATCCTTAACCCAAATGTTTTTCGCTAGATCCTTCAATCATGAAATGGCAAGGAGAGAATATCGATGAAAATCCGGATAATGGCCGTAATGCTGTTTATCTTTGCGATCCTCGCTGGAATAATGACAGCTGAAGGCGGAGATGTGAAGTACACTTTCGATAAAGAAGCGGTTGCTGCTAAGAATGCCGCATATAGTGCCGCTCTAGAAAAGGAAAGGGCTAAAGAATTGGGGAAGGCCAAAGAACCGGAAACGACAGTGGTATTGGAAAATCCTTTTATAAAAATCACGACAACCGCATCAGCTTATGATCAAATCGATAAAATAACAGCTGAACCTGGAAAAACATTGCTGATCGTTGATGTGGCAATAGAAGACCATGGTTATAACAATTTAAAGATAGATCCTCGTGATTTTTCTGTAAAAATCAACAACAGTACCATTTATCAGAATTCCGTGGCTTGGTACAGCCTAAAATCTATTCGCAGGACGTATCTAACCAATGCGTTACAGCCACAGGGAGCAAGTCCGCTTAGCCGAGTTGGCGGATATTATTTGCAGGATGGGAACATTCGTTCAGGTTCGCTGCTATTTGATGAGGTACCTCTTGATATCGAGAACTATGAATTTATGTGGGCATCAGCAAACAGCTATAATACCACTATCGATGGAGTTCATTTTGGGATGGGTCCGAAAACATGAATAATTATTTCATGGCTCAGGATGGAGACTGCAAATAGTAGGGTCAAAATGCCAGGATGCAAAGTCACAATGTGAAACGATCTATCCAGCCAAAAGAAGTAATATTCAATGCTGCTGCAAGAGAAACCGAACTGCACTGACCCTTAAATCGAATCCTTGCGGCACTGTTGCTTACCCGGATAAGGATATACCCGCAAGAAAAACGCCGAGGGTGGGATTCGAACCCACGATCTCCGGGGGAGAACAGGTTTAGCAAACCTGCGCCTTACCAGGCTAGGCAACCTCGACTTGCCTTCAGAATCAAAGCATGATTCTTGATGCTTTTTAGGCTAAGTTGGATTGTTGGCCGGGTATATATGGTTTTTGGGATTCAGGATGACAAACCTGCTTCACCCACCGTTCCGCTGCGAAGGATGCAATCTGACCAACGATGCACCGAAATCTTCCGCATATCAGGGATTTCGGCACAAATTCCAAATTGTGGGTCGTTTATGGCTCGCCAAACAAGCTCCAAAATGGCTCTTGATATTTCAATCCTCAATGAAATAGGGCAGAGCGTCGTCCACATTAGATACCTCTACAATATTCAGCCCCCATTCATCTTTGGCTGCCTTGGACAGATCTAGAGTCCTGGGAATATACTTGGATCTCAAAATATCGAAACCTAGATCAGTTGATCGACGTTGCACCTGTCTCTCGTAATATGTTATATTGGATTGGCCTTGGGGGATAAGGAAATTTTTGTACCCGGCATCATATACTGCTCTGGTCTTTTCCAATACGCCCCCTATCTTGCCGATAGTTCCATCCTCTTCTATGGTCCCGGTTATCACTGCGTCGTCTTTGAGTCCTTTGTTCTCCAGGGCAGCTATGGCAAGAATTGCCGCTGCCGCTCCCGCGCTCTCTCCGCCGATAAGCTGTGCTTTGGTCGAGGAGAAATTAAACACAAAATCCTTATCGTATTTGTAGCTGGGATAGCGCGATTCCGCATACGTCACTGCTGTCTTTATCGCATATTGCACATCAGGCTCCAAGAACGGATTGGTGTTTATCAGAATATCGTTGCTGCCCGGAATCAGTCTCAGGTTCAGTTCACCCATTACGCCCAATTCGTCGCCCGCAACAGCCACTATGGGTATGCTCTTCTCAGCAATGCTGAAGCTGGACCGTTTCAGCTCATTTTGGTCTGAAACTGAGGACGCTACCGGTCTGGATATCTCCCTGATTTCGTCTCTTAAGATGGTAATTTGTCCATTCAGGTTGTAGAGATAATATGAATTTACCAGCACGAGGACCAAGAGAATGCCAATTGCAATCCACAATCTTTTGTGATTGGTCGTTGGAATGCCCCCTGATTGCAGACAGTTAGTTATAGTTAAGAATCTAGGTAGTAATAATCTTTTCCTTGGGTCTGCGAACCCACTGCTACAGAGGATAAGCATCAATCTGGCGTTTGCCGGGGCCTCGCTATAACTCTAAGAATTTGTTATTTCACGTTTTGCAGCATCGTCTGCCATTGCCTATCTGCGGAAAAAATGAAAGCTCGACCCTGCTTCGTTCATCATTTCACACACGCCAGCAGGTCCTTGCTGGTGATTATCCCCACTAGTGCTCCGTCCTTCATCACCGGAAGCCTCCTGATGTTGTGCTCTCGCATCAGCCTTGCCGCCTCGGCTGTGGAGGAATCAAGATCGATGGTGACAAGAGGCGCTGCCGTCATGATCTCCGAGACGGCTACCGCAGCCGGGTCCCGGCCCTCGGCAAAGACCTTGAGAAAGACCTGGCTGGTGGTAACGATGCCCAGGCACTCCTTGAGAAGGCCGCCCTTTGCCACCAGCACGCTGCCCTTCTTCTCTGCCGCCATACGTCTTACGGCCTCCAGCACCGTGGCCTCCGGGCGCACCGTGGCAATGGGATAGCTCATCAGATCTCGAACCTTCATATCAGCCACAATCCATCATAGCAGGGTATTATTATCGCGGCTATTAACAGATAAATCTGATCCATTTTTCCAGTGCCGTTTCCCTGGATGCAGCAAAAAAAATGGCGGAAAAGCCCTTCTCAGAGCTCTCCCCACTCCAGCTCCAGGGCCACCGCCGGCTGCTCCAGGCCGAAGCTCTTCAAGACCATTGGGTGCAGCTCTCCAAAGCAGCCTATCCTGCGCCCTTCCGCCAGCAGATCTGCGCCCCTCCCCGGCAAGAGCGCCCCGTCTGAAGAGGGCGCGATCTCCGCCTCTATGGCCAGCTCCCGCAAGACGGCATCTGCGATCGAGCGGATCTCAGAGAAATTGGCCCCGCTGTGAATGCTGGCTGCAGCCAGATGCATGCGCGTCTTCCTCTCCACCACCACGTCTCCCGCAGCGAATATCCTCTGCGGCAGGGGATGGTGCTGATTTAAGGCGAAGATCTCCAGAAGGCTGGAGAGAAGCGATGTGCGCAGAATGGTATGCAGCTCGCTGATGGGGTGCATCACATAGACCGCCCCAGCGCCCTGCGGCGAGCGCCTCATCCACTGGAAATGCACCTTCTCATTGGTGAGGGTAAACGGCATGGTCTCCAGATATCCCAGCCCGGCCATGACCTCGCGAATCTCGGCCTTCCTCTGCTCGGAAGGATGGGGCCGGCCCACGGTCACCGTCTGAGGCAGCCGCGCCTCCAGCCGGTCAAAGCCATAGGCCTTGGCCGCGTCCTCGAAGATATCCCAGGCGTGCATGATATCCGCCCGATAGGCGGGAACCAACACCCTCACCTCTTCGCCCTCGGCCCTGGCCCCAAAGCGCATCCGCTCCAGACAATCGGCCAGCTCCTGCGCGGTCAGATCAAAGCCGATGAGCCGGTTTGCCTCTGCGGCGCTCACCGTCCAGGCAGAAGGCTGCAAATTGGGGGATATGAAATCACCCTCGCTTCTCTTGACGAGTACGCTCTCGATCCTGCCGCCCCGCTCCGCCAGCGATGTTACCACTATGTTCAGGGCTTTGTGCACCATGCCGTCCATTCCTGTGACGTCTATGAACAGATCCTGGGTCTCCTCGGTGACACTTGTCAGCTCGCCGTTGATGATGGGCGGGAAGGAGAGCACCTGATTGTGCGCGTCCACGATGAGGGGATAGCGGTCGCAGCCCTCCAGGATATGCCCGTAGCCCTTGCCCTTGGGATGCCTATGCAGTATCTCCTGCATGCTCATCTCCTCGGCAAAGTCGAGGGGCACGAACTTCCTGGCCGGGTCCTCGCCAAAGTAGCGGAAGGGCGGGGTGACCCGGGAAATGTCATGCACGCCGATGGCCACCTTGCGCCGGTTTCGGCCCAGGCCCCAGTGCAGATCCTCTTGCAGGCCCATGAGCGACTCAATGGCCTCGCTGGTAAAATGCAGGCCGCGCACCACGGCGCAGCCGATGATGGGGCGCACCGCTTTTACCGAACTCTCCACCTGCAAGACCACCGGCCCCTGCATGGCCGCATACTCGACCAGTCCCGTCTTGATTCCCAGAAATCCCTGCATGGCTCTGGCCACGCCCTCTGCGCTATAGAGATCGGGCCGATCCGGGAAGAACTCCACATCCACGTGCTCCTCTTCCGCCCGCTTCCCAATGTCCGCGCCCATCATGGCCAGCCGGCTCATGATGGTCTGGCGAGAGGCTCCAATCAGCCTCTCCATATCCTCATAATAAATTCTTACAACCGGCATGAACAACCCCTCACAGCTTGATGGATACAGGCGTCTCGCGAAGCCACTCTATGTCCGACTGATAGAGCAGCCGCAGGTCTTTTAGCCCCAATTTCAGCATGGCCACCCTCGAAACTCCCAGGCCCCAGGCCAGCACGGGATGCTCGATGCCGAAGGGCGCGGTGACCTCCTTCCGGAAGACTCCCGCCCCGCCCAGCTCCACCCATCCCAGGCCGTCTATGAAGACCTCCGGCTCCACGGAGGGCTCGGTGTAGGGGAAGTAGCCCGGCCGGAAGCGAACCTCTTCGAATCCCATCTTGGCATAAAACTCCTTCAAAATGCCCAGCAAGTGGGAGAAGGTCACATCCCTGTCCATTACGATGCCCTCCAGCTGCTCGAACTCCGGGGTATGGGTGGCGTCTATGGCTTCGCGCCGGTAGACCCGGTCTATGCCGAAGGCCTTGACCGGCGGGTCCCTGTGCTCGGCCAGATACTTGATGGTGACGCCGGTGGTGTGCGTTCTCAAGACCTCCTGGCATGCCACCTCCGGCCTCCAGCATCCACCCCAGCCGGTAGAGCCCGCGCCTCCTCCGCACTCATGCATCTCCTTCACCTTTGTGTAGTCGGGAATATCAGCCAGACTGTCCAGGTAGAAGGTATCCTGCATCTCCCGGGCGGGATGGTCCTGGGGCTGGAAGAGAGCATCGAAGTTCCAGAAGCTGGACTGCACAATCTGGCCCTTGATCTCCACAAATCCCATCTCCAGCATGATCTCCCTCATGAAATCGATAAGCCGTTGGTAAGGGTGCTTCTTGCCGGGAAAGATCCTGTCTGCGGCAAGGGTGACGTTGTAAGAACGGGGCCGATAGGTCGAACCCTGATACTCCAAATATAAGCCCCCATCCTTCTCAATCCACTGGCCTGTTTTAATCATATCGGATGTAAGGGGCGGCATCTGCATCTCTTTTTCAGTACTTGCAACCATTTTATGAGACGCCCAGAAATAACCGGATCCCTCCTTTGTGATCTCATAGCGCCACTCTTTGCTCTTGCTGGCAGAAACCAGCCCCCTGCTCTTCAGGTCCGCCAGACCCTTCTTATCCAGCTCACCGCTGCTCTTCGGCCCCGCCAGCAGTGCCTGCAGAGCCAGCTCATCCGAGCCCTTCGGGGCAGAGCCCGATGGCTTGATCATTCCCTTCTCGATGGTTGCCCAGCCCTTCTTGCGTATCCACCCCAGACCGATCTTGTGGGCAGGATCTTTCAGCTCGGACATGGCCATGCCTTCGCCCATAGCGGAAAGAAGAGCCCTCTCGGGAAGCCCCTCCCGGGCATATTTTGTGCCCTCCTCGGTCAGCGAGAATATCTCCTCCACCGATTTATTCACACAGACCAGGCCCTCTTCGCCTAGAAGATCAGCAGAGGCTCGCACCGCCTCCACCTTCATCTTCAGCTTCCCAGCGATTCCTTGAGGATCGCACTCTCCCTCTGAGATCGCTTTCAGAACTTTGACATCGTTTTCTGATAACATATTATCATCCCGCACCATAATCACAAAGCCGGGGCGAAACACGGAGCCGTTCGCTCTTGCTTTTCGCCCTCCCATTCAAAAGAAAGAAAAGACCAGGTGGCCGAAGATGCCAGAAGCTAACCTCTCCGGCTTTAAGAGCCTGATTTTGTGATTGACAAATGAGCAAATAGCCGTCTTTTCAGGCATGTTTTTTCCGGTTAGATTGATAATTTATAAACCTTTTGTCCACTCTTCGCTCTCCAGCTCGTCCAAAGCTCCCAGAACGCCCTGCACCGCCATCTCGAAGAACAGCTTTCCTTTCTCAATCGAGGCCGGCTGGGGATTGCCCATGATGCCGTTTCCCATGAGGTGGCGAACATTCTTCATGATCAGGAACCTGGGCCTCTTCGGGAAATGCTCGGCCGGCCTGCCCTTCACCAGATCGGGGCGAATGACCATCATGAGCGAGGTCTCCATCTCCCCGGCGTGCCCGTCATGTGCAGTCTGCACCGCCGCCGCATCAATGAAGTCGAACAGGGATACCAGGCTCACCCGGAAATCGCGCTCTTCCACGGCCATCTGCCCGGCCTCCTCCAGGGCCGCCATGTGCTGGCCTCCGGCGTGGCCTGTCAGAATCAGCACCCTGGCAAAGCCGCTGTCGGCAAAAGAAATCAGCAGATCCCTGGCAAAGGCACGCAGGGCATCGTGCCCCACTGTAATGGTGCCGGGAAAGCTCCGCGTGCTGCGGCAGACTCCATAGTGCAGGGGCGGGGCTAAGAAGACCTGCCTTCTCCCGGCCACCGCTCTTGCCACCTCCATAGCCTGGATGGTATCCGTGATCGTGGGTAGGTGAGGACCGTGCTCCTCAGTGGCGCCCACCGGCAGGATCACAGTCCTGGTCTCGGCCAGTCCCGCTTCGATCTCCGGCCAGTTCATCTCCTCCAGGAGCCTCATATTGTGATGACCTCTCCGGAAAGGACGTACTCCTCCGGCACCTTCAGCTCGTAGACCTTGTCGCCCACAGACAGCTGATAGGCACTCATCGGCTTGGTATCGAAATTAGTGCCGCTGGCAATCGGCCCTTCCGTGGAGTAAGGAAGCACCAGAGTGAACCGGCCGCTCGCATCGCTGATATTGGACTGCTGATAGAGGAAGGCCCGGTTCTGATTGGTGATGATGGGCACGGCAGCCACGACCTTTGTTCCCGCCGGTGCATTTCCGCTAATAACCGCGCCCGGCACATGCTCGAAGATCTTGACGAACTTCTGGCTATTGGTGATGGTATTCTCGGACTCATGCACCAGCCGGTAATGCTGCAAGGCCTCCAGAGGGAAAGCGGAGTTGGCGGGGCTCATGGCCGCGATCTCTGCATTATCTCCCTTATCCCGGCGTTCTTTGACGAACGCGTCCAGCTCGGTGCGATTCTTGGTGATCTTGGGCGCTTCGGTGAGCACGGGGACGGTGACGCCATTTCCTGCATCCATGGCCCGATAAGCCAGTCCCACGCCCATATCGCCAGCAGTCTCAGTCCCGTCGAAGAAGTACATGCGAGCCGTCATGGACTTGAAGTAGGACTCTCGCCAGATCTGCACCGGGACCAGCTGATCACCTTGGGGCTGATAAACACCGGCCATGTACTTGGAATTGGGAAGGGAGCTCCATGCCGCCATGGCATGGAATTTGCCCACCGCCATGGGCTGATCAATCATCACATATTTGGTGTTCATATACGGCGATCGGTTTGGATCTAAAGCGGCCAGCACTTTTTCCGCCTGGCTCTCATTCTCGGCCAGGAAGTAGGGAGAGGATCCCGGTATATTCCTGGTTGCGCTGCCTATTCCCTGCTGGAAGGGATTGGCATTGGGAATCCTGTGGCCCACCGTCTCAATGAGGTGTCCGTAATCCCACCAGGACATAATACCGTAAGCCGTATCCGGATAGACATACTTGCCCTCGGAGGGCCGTTCATACTTCTCGTAGAGATCCATGCCCGGGCTTGGGCGTATTGTTCTGCAGCCATGCGGTAGAGGTCAGCCAGTCTGAATCCGGGCCGCCGGCACTTTGAGCGTATACTATGCTCCAGCTCAGGCTGGGCAGGATAATAAACGCAAATATGAAAGCCGCCGCCAGGATGATCTTGATATTGGTGGCAATCAGCCTGGCCGGCTCCTTGGCCAGATCCCCGTCCAGCTCTACATCCTTGATGCCGAGCCTGTGCAGCGCCCAGGTCACCAAAAAGCCGGTGAGAACGGCCACGTTTATCGCATAATAATAGGTGAATCTATTCTGGGCGAGGGCCATGATGAGGATCACCAGGGACCAGGTCAGGATCAATATCTCAGCAGGCTTCTGGAACTTGATATTTCTGGCGATGAGCAAGATAAGCGCTATCAGGGCAAACATGAAAGTAGTAAACAGGAAAGCCATGACCTCAGGCAGGCGGAAGAGAGCGGCAGGATCGGGACTGTAGCCTATGCCCGGAAACGAGGTAATGACGCTGCCAAATGAGAACTGACCTCCGCTGGAGAACAATGCCGAGGCCTCACCGACCGTTGCGGCGCCGCCCGTCTTCTGCTGGAATATGGCAAACCCCGCTAAGAGCGGCCTGGTGAACTGAGGAAGGGCAAAGTAAAGTATGGTTGTGCCTATGATCCCCAATCCCACTAACGCGCCAGGATAGTAGTACTCGCTGAATCCCTTTTCTTTAACGAATCTGGACAGGACTGAGAAAAATATGACGGCAACCACGCCCAGCAAAAGTATGGTGGGCTGGAAGAGACTGTAGAGATAATGGTTGAAGCCGTAGTAGGAATCAACAAAGGGGAGCACCAGCAGCGTGGCCACAAAGAACGTTATGGCCCCGGATATGCCCAGGTATTCCACATTCTTTCCCCGGATGTGGTCAAAGATGCTCTGCAGCATAATGAAGAGCAGGATTATACCCTCGAAGAGAAATCCGGAGGACCAGGCATCGATGTAAAGGCCAAGGGAGACGCCGGCCAGGGCAGAATAGAGGAGAGGCATCTTGAATGCGGACCAGTTGCTCTGCACGCCGGCAAAGCTCATGCCCTTGCCCGAGCGCAGGGCAAGGAGCAGGAACATCATAGTGAGGCTGCTAAAGAGTATCTCTGCTGAGTGATGGTCTGTAAAGCCCAGGGTGGTGCGGCTGAAGACCTGGCCGGGAAGCACGGCTATGATCAAAGCCGAGATCAGGCCGCAGCTCTTGCCGAAAAGCTCTCTTCCGATGAAGTAGACGGGGAAGACCAGGAGTGCGCCCAGGACCGCCGGCAGAAGGGCGCCCACTACCTCAACCAGATGATTGCTGGGGTGGCCCAGGCCGAAGATATAAGAGAAGGTGGCAATTGCCCAGCTCACAAAAGGGCCAAAGTGCAGCGGCATTCCTTGAGGGAAGAAGGTCATGGGGTCAAACCAGAGTCTTTGCAGGTTGATCACAGTGCCTTTGGCCAGCATCATGTGATACCAGGCATCGGTCTCGCTGGCAAAGATGACGCTGCTGCCCGAAAACACCCGGTTCCAGGGAATGCTGGCTCGCAGATAAAACGAGAGAAGCGCTGCCAATATCAACCCAATATATATATATAAATCGCTGCTCTGCCAAATGCCGGCCTTGCCAGCCGCCTTGGCCTTCTCTTCCAGGGGGACGGACGAGGCTTCTCGCGGCTTTGCCGGCTGGGCGTTTGCCGTGGTTTTTCTGCCACCGTCTCCCTTATCCAGTGATCTCTTAGACATCAAAAGCCAAGAGACAGTTCTATGCTCATAAACGTTTTGAATCATGCATGAATTCAGGCCATCAGACACGGACCTTTTTCCCTATGGCAAAAAATGCTCCACCTGCCGAGATCACTTCCGGCCTACCAAATATATATATTATCGCGAAGCTATTCTTGGGCGAGGCTCCCTAGGGAGCAATTGCCTATGGAGCGGATCGGGATGGATCATTATGGAGAAGATACAGGATGTAAAGGGCCTCGGCGGAATGCTGAACGGATTTCGGGATCTGGTAAAGGATGACAAGAAGATCGTTTTCGTTGGGTCTCCCGGTTTTTGCACTCCCTTTGCCCTATTTCTGGGCTATCCAGTACGGGAGAAGGAGCTGGTCTTCCTGCCCGGCCTCGATATGAAGAAAGCGCGCAGCATCACGGCTACAGAGTATGGGATGGAGCTGGGGGGCGCAGCCAGCACGCAGGCAGATGTAGTTGTGATCCTGGGCGGCATGGCTATGCCCAAGATCGGGGTCAAGCCCGAGGAGATGAAAGAGTTCCTGAGCAAGATGAAGTACAAAAAGCTCATTGGAGTATGTTTCATGTCCATATTTGAGAAAGCAGGATGGTGTCAAGCCCTGCCCTTCGAATTCGTCATGAACATAATCCTGGAGGGCGATATATCTCGCTAAAAACTTTTTTGGCAAAAAAAAGAAAAATGGGCCCGACGCGATTTGAACGCGTGACCTCACGGTTATCAGCCGTGCGCTCAACCTGGCTAAGCTACGGGCCCGGTCCGGACCTTGCTTTGCTGATCCCATTAATAACTGTTTCCCTTAGGAATGCTGCGCCACTTCGACAGCCTTAAATCAAATGCAAGAAAGGAAGGCATAGTGATGCTTATGGACTCTCCCGATAAAGAAAATGCAGAAGATTTGAAAGGGCTTTACGACCTCGCCATACCCCTCAGCATGCCCGTCTCAGTAATCCGCGAGCTGGTGGAGAATTTCGAGCTGGACCTGATCAGAAGGCCTGGCAAGATGGAGATGACGGGAGAGGTTATGGACAGGGAGATCCTGGTGCTGCGAGGAGACCTGGAGACCGTGAAGGCGGCAGAGAAGTACATGTTCGAGGCCCTGGACAGAAAATTGACGCAATGGTCCAGCCGCGATAAAGAAGAAAAATATAAAAAGTACTATGAGGAGCAGGCCGCCGCCCGGATGAAGGAGCTGAAGGACAATCCGGAGACAGCTAAAAATTGGGACCTGGCCGCCAACGAATAACTGCCGATTCACAGGCGGAAGTCCTCTCCGTCCCGCAAGAGAGAGGGATCAATCGATCATCACCCATTTGTTCTTTCCTTCCCAGAGCTTCAAGGAGAGCAGCGTGGCGGCTGTCCCTTCCATCTCCATTCGCAGCCGGTCCGCGAGCCATACCGCTATCGTCTCCGCTGTGGGGTTGGGAAGGATATCATTCAAGTAGCCGTGGTCCAGGTCCTGCAAAGCCACGGCAATTATCCTTTTAAGCTGATAGAAATCCATGACGAAGCCGTCCTCGCCCACATCGCCCTCCACCACAACCTCCACCTGATAGGTATGGCCGTGCAGATTGGCGCACTTGCCCTGGTAGCCGGGCAGGCTGTGCGCGGCATCAAACTCCGTGACAAGTCCCAGCTTCATTCCTGAGCGCGCCCCCTGCGTCTATCGATCTCATCCAATTGATCCAGCATCTTGCGCAGAGCCGATCGCACGGCATCGGAGAAGCTCACGAACTTCTTTCCGTCTCCGACATGAGCCTGGACATCATCTACGATGTGCTGCGGTATTTCCACTGTGACTTTAGGCATGAATTCCCCAGATATTATATTCATTCAGGCATTCCCCGAATATGGCCCGGAGAATACCGGACACTTATTAATAGCTTGTGTCTGATCGGCAGCCGCCATCCTAACAAGTCGTTCACCAAATCGGTCAGTCGGTCAGTCTGCGCCTTTTAAGGCATCCGGGGGCGCTCCTGCCAGGACCTTCAGGGCCTGCGCCTCCATGAAGTGCAGCCTGGCAGGGACGATCAGGATGTGCAGCGGCCCACCGAAGTCGTAGCTTTGCAGACGGGAGAGAAGATCGGCTTTGACCGCAGCATCATCGGATCCTGCCCGGGCGATGCCTATGCCCAGGATTTCATCCAGGCACCTCTCTTTGAATGCATCCTGCATCTCCAGAAGAAGGCTTGCCCCTTCGTTTACGGTCATGTATCTCTCGATGGGCGCGCTCTGGATATCCAGGAAGAGCATGGTATGCAAATTGCGGCCCAGGTTCTCCTTCAAGACCTGGTAAGGCGTCTGCGGCACTATGCGCTTGCCTCGCGAGACATAGGGAAAGGGAATGGTAGTGGACCTGCCGAAGCGGTAGTTTTGCAGGCCGCACAGGCCCGATACGGCGGTGACTATGGATGAAGAGTGGATCACTCGCGTCTTAATGCCCATTTCGGCGGCTCGAAGGCGCAGGTCCAGATGGGTGGTGGAGACCATGGCATCGCCACCCACCAGGAAGGCCACGTCCATATCCCTGGCATCCTCCAGCCAGACAGGATCCACCTCCACCTCAGGGCGGGAGAGGAAGCATATCTTGCGATCGTAGAATGCCTCCAGCTTCTCGAAAGAGGCGCCCATCAGCCGGGAGGTATAAAACTCAGCGTAAACCCTGTCCGCAGCCCGTACCGCCTCCAGGCCTTTGACAGAGATATCCCGCTCGTCATAGAGCCCCAGACCGATGAAGGTGAGCATAGCTGTTTCTCCTCCCCCTCAGCTTAAAAACGCTCCCGCCAGAGTCCTCGTCAAGTCTATATCCCATCCCGCCGCAAATAGAAGAGCATGATTGGCAGGGCAACTCAGGTGGTGGATTGCCGGGAGAGCATGGGCCTGGCCAAGGGTGGCGGGCTGGCCCAGAGGGGCACGCTCTCCGAGGCGACAAAGCCGGATGTGATCGCCATAGCCATGTCTCCGGGTCGGCGTCACATCACCAAACCCGTTTGCGAGATGACCTATGGGCTGCGCCGGGAAGGAATTCAGACCAGCGTGCTGGTTTTAGAGGCAGGAACCGGACTTCCGGACAGCTTTCCCCAGGCTTCGCGAGGCTACGGCCCCACCTTCGGGCTGAACGAGAGGGAGCTGGAACAGGTAGCGCGCCATAAGATCGCCGTGCTGCATCTGGGCAATGTGCGCTCTCACGTCATCTCCAAGGCCAAAGAGGTTCTGGCGCAGGTAGAGATCCCCGCGGTAGTGGTGGCGCAGTGCCCCATAGATATGGAGGACTTCGCCAAAGAGGGCATCAAGACCCGCACCGTCAAGCCGGCCTACCAGAAGACGGAGACCAAGGGAGAGGTAGTGGACATCGTCACCGGAATTACCCGCGGCGCCACCTGTACCAGAGTCAAGCTCAATACCCTGGCCAAGGTCTTGAACAAGCATCTGGCTGAGATCAATGCTCGCCAGGCGGAAGAGGCGAAAAAGAAAAAGAAATAACTATTTTTCTCATTCAGACCGAAATTCAGACGAAGACGATTAATACTATTTTCCCGAAGGTAGCCGTGATGAAGCTCGCAGTTCTCTTAGGCGACGGCATGGCAGACCTGCCGCTGGCAGCTTTGCAGGGCAGGACGCCTTTGCAGGCGGCCAAAAAGCCCCACATGGACCGGCTGGCGAAGATTGGCCGAAGCGGCCTGGCTCGCACCGTTCCGGATGGATTTCCTCCGGGAAGCGATGTGGCCAATCTCTCCGTCCTGGGATACGAACCGGGAAAGCACTATACCGGTCGCGCGCCTTTAGAGGCGGCAGCTATGGACGTATCCCTGGGCGCAGGCGAGATCGCCTTTCGCTGCAATCTTCGTGACCATTGAGGACGGCATCATGAAGGACTACAGCGCCGGGCACATCAGCTCGGAAGAGGGCCGCGAGCTGATCGAAGCTCTGGCGCCCCTCATGCCGGAGCAGAGGCTTTACGCCGGCGTCAGCTACCGAAACCTGCTGGTCTTGAAGGCCGGGGCGAAAGCGATCTGCACCCCGCCCCACGACATCAGCGATCAGCCGGTGGCTGGCTACCAGCCCCGCGGCCCGGACAGCGAGCTGCTGGTGAGGCTGATGGAAGCCGCCAAGCCGGCTCTGCAGGACCATCCGGTTAACAAGCGGCGCATCGCGGCCGGCAAGCGCCCCGCCAACGCCATCTGGCTATGGGGGCAGGGGCCGGCACCGGTCATGCCCTCCTTTGCCGAGAAGTACGGCCTGAAAGGAGCCATGATCTCGGCGGTGGACCTGCTCAAGGGCATCGGCAGATACGCAGGGCTGCAGGTCATCGATGTGGCCGGGGCCACGGGCACCATCGACACCAATTATGAAGGAAAGGTGCAGGCCGCACTGCAGGCTTTAAAGGGACTGGACTTCGTCTATCTGCATATCGAGGCACCGGATGAGGCAGGCCACGAGGGCGAGATCGAGCTGAAGGTGAGGGCCATTGAGCTCTTCGACGAGTTGGTCGTGGGCCCGGTGGTGGAAGGGCTGGAGAGAAGCGGCGAGGACTGGCGCGTGCTCCTTATGCCCGACCATGCCACGCCCATCTCCATCAAGACGCACAGCCGCGATCCGGTGCCCTTCACCATAGCCGGCACGCGAGTTTTGCCGGACGGGGTGGAGCGCTTTGATGAGCAGGCAGCAGAGCAGGGCGGCTACGGACGGGTGGAGGCGAAGGCGCTGGTGGGGATGATGAATGCAATCTGAGCCAGCGGTATTGCTCAGTTTCATTCCAGCCATCTTTTGGTGCTGTCACACCAGCGCTCGGCTACTATGCGTGTGACCTGTCTATCCCAGATCCGACGGCGAATGTTCCCCAGTCCGGCTCATAGGCCAGGGCTACGGCATCGTATCCAAGGCCGCAGCCAACCACCAGAACCTTTGATCCCTGGTAAAGGAAATGCCCGTAAGAGCCTTATTAAAGAGGAAAATTGTTCAGAAAAATAAATCAAACTGGACTATTTTTATGCGACAAATGAGATTATCAAAATTAATCTTTTTAATAAAGATAAAGCCGCCGATGGGATTCGAACCCATGAACTGCTGATTACGAATCAGCCGCTTTAACCGGGCTAAGCCACGGCGGCCCGCTGAGCTGTTTGAGCGGGAAAATTATAGCCCGCCCGAATTTAAGATTTGCGATCCTAACACGGCCTGTCATCCGCCCCGCTCTTCTCGCCGCTCATCTCAGCATTCTTCTGCCTCTCGATCTCCTCGGCCAGCTGGGGCAGGAATATGCCGATATCGGTGACAAGGCCTATGGCCTGCGCCGATCCCCGGTCCATGAGCTTGGTCACCGTGGAGGGATTGATGTCCACACAGATGGTCTTGACGAAGGAAGGCAGCAGGTTTCCGACCGCTATGGAGTGAAGCATGGTGCCAAGCATTATGGCCATGTTCACGCCGCGCAAAGCCTTATCCATGGCATCCTTGGCCTTCACGGTATCTGAATAGACCTCAGGCAGAGGCCCGTCATCGCGAATGGAGCCGGCCAGAATGTAAGCGATGCCCTTCTTCTCAGCCTCGTACATGATTCCGCCCTTCAGCTTGCCTTCCGCTATGGCATTCTTGATGGAGCCGCTGGCCATGATCTCGCTGATGGCGTAGAGGTGATTTCGGTGCCCTCCGGAGATGGCATTTCCCGAGCAGTTCATGCCCAGGCTGGTGCCGAAGAGCTGCCGCTCGATGTCATGGACAGCCACAGCATTTCCGGCCAGGAGCACGTCGACGTAGCCCTCCCGGATGAGCCGGGCCAGTGAGGGCGCAGCACCGGTGTGCACCAGGGCCGGGCCGCAGACCACGGCGATCTTTCCGCCGGCTTTTTTGGTGCGCACGATCTCGCCGGCCAGCTGGCGCACCAGCTCTCCGCTGGGCCTCTCCGAGCTGACCTCATTGGACATGAAGCCGAAGAACGTCTTCTCCCTGGGCCGCTCGGGAGGCACCACCTTGACCCCTGAGGTGCCGATGACCACCCGGTCGCCCTTCTTGATGTGGCCGATGGGCGTGCACACCGCCCCACCGTCTTGCAGCACGATCAGGCAGTCCATGTGATTGTGCTCCACCTCCACCCAGGAGCCCTGATAGCGCACGTAAGTGGGATGATTGGTGGTGGAATAAAAGCCCCTGGGAACGACCATATCTCCGGGAGCAATGCCGGTCTTGACGTCCTCCATCTCCACCAGGCGCGCCCCCAGGGAATGCAGCTCCAGAAGGATCCGGTCCAGATGCGCCGCATCCTCGCCGGTGACGTTGATCTGCACGTAGCTGGTGTCGTTCTTCTTCTGGCCAATCTGAAAGTTCTTGATCTCAAACTCGCCGCCCATATCCATGATCTTATCCAAGACCCTGGTCAGCATCTGCGAGTCAATGAGATGGCCCTGCATCTCAATATCTGCAATCTCGCTCATAATCTTCCGGCCTTCTACCACATCTCTCCATCCAGGAGCGCCTGAGTTTTATCGTTTGTGCTCATGACGAGCTTGGTGATCCCTATCAGATAGCCGTCCTCATCAGGCACGGGCGGATCGAATAATGTGCGAATGCCGCTTCGCCTCAGGTGGTACTCAAAATCCCTGGCCGTCTGCAGGCTTTTCACCCTGATCTGCACCTTCTGCACGATGCTCTCGCCCCTCTGCCGCCTCTCTATGGTCTCGACCAGCGGCAAAAGGATGCTCTCGCCGATACGCAGGGCGCGCTCGCTGCCTCTCCTCTTCCGACTCATTCCATTCCACGGACTGAAAGCCCTCCCGCACCGCCCGGGAGACAAAGAAGTCCAGTGCATAGTCGTTATAATACTGGAAGGCTACCGCCAGGTCGCTGCAATTGGTCGCAGAGCTGGTGTACTTGAGGGGGGCGGCCCGGTTCTCGGGGTCCTTCATGACCACGCCCTCCCTTCCCTGCCGGCTGAGCCTTTTCACAATCCCTTTGATCCTCTCTGCCGCGCCATCTTTATTGAACTCGCCCAGAAGGGCAGTGGCCTTCAGGCCGAACCTGTCTGCCAGCTCATGCGTCCGGTGCACGCCCAGGGTGCCCTTGCCGTTCTTTTCGGCTATGTCGAAGAGATAGAGGTCAATGCTGTCCGTGGGATAGATGTCCTTGGCCACATAGGGATTTTCCGGCCCCACCATCTCTCCGCACAGGACCAGGGAAGGATGCTTTTCAAATACATCCTCAGGAACCAGCCGGCGCGCCACTTCCGTGGAATAGGGACAGATAAATCCGCCTCTGGTGAGCGCCAGAGTCTCTCCGTTTATGGAGACGATGCGCACATTGTGGCCGTTCATCTTCTCTTCGACAACCACATGCCCGGAAAAATGCCTCTTTATGGCCGCAGCAAGCATGAGGGGACGGCGGATCTTGGGATAGCCGTAAACGATCTCGCCGTTCTCAAAAACAACCGTCCCGGCCTCGATCCCCGAGGTCTCCTTCTCAAACCTCAGCAATCGAGGCTCGGGCCAGCCCGATTCTCTTATTACCGTCTCTTGCAGGCCTTGCAGCCTGCTCTCCGTTATTCCCAGTCTCTGTGCAACCCTTGCCAGATTCATCCGGTCCTCACCAGATAATCCAAGATGGACCTCCTGGTGATCATGCCCACGACCTCTTCCCTCCGGTTGAGAACAGGCAGCCCACCTCTGTTCTCGGTGAGAATGATATTCTTGACCTCATCGAGTGGTGTATCGACATAGGCGTATTTCACATCGTGAGTCATCACATCCGAGACCAGGATGTTATAGATGCGAGCGTACTGCTTGCTGGCGGTATCGTTCAGATCCCGGAAGGCACGCAGGGATTTGGCCACATCCCTTTCTGTGATAATTCCCACCAGCCGGCCACCCTCCACCACAGGAAGCCTTCCTACGTCTCTATCCAGAATCATGCGCCGGGCATGAACCAGACGGTCATTGGGGTTGGCAGTGAGGGGAAATCTCATGGCGTCGGATGCCATGCCGCTCACTTTTTTGGCGGCCAGGATCTCCCTGGGCCGGACCCAGCCCAGGATCCTGTCGCCATCCATTGCCACAAGCACCCCGGTCTTCTGCAAGAGGACGGCGGCATCATCCACGCCCATATCAGGAAGCACCTTGATCAGGGAATCCATGGTCGCCGAGGCCACATGCAGAGAGGAGGCGGGCATCCCCAGAGATTTTCTGGTTCCGAGAACGCGAGCAATCTGCCTCATGGTGATTATGCCGCCCAGCCGGTCCTTGTTGGTCACCAGTAGCCTTCTCAGATCGTTCTTCTCCATTAGATCCAGGGCATGGCCCAGCCTCTCCGATTTGTCGATGGAAACGGGCTCTTTCATGATGTCCTTTACCTGCATTACTTCCACCTCGCAATCTCTGTGACGATCTCATCGGCAGAGAAATAGCCAACCACTTCATTCTGGTCCATGACCGGCATGCCGATGATGTTCTTCTCCACCAGCATCTGGCTTGCCTGCACGACCTTTGTCTCGGACCCGATGGTGACAATGGGCGAGGTCATGATATCCTCCGCCACAAAAGGCACTTGCTTTACATAGCGATTCTGCTTTCTGCCAGCAGCACTCTCTTTTCTGGTCATCTTGATGCTCTTGTTCTCCAGCTCGTCCTTGGGCCCCATGATCTCAGAGAAGGTCAGGCCGGAGCGGGTCACTATGCCCACCAGATTTGAATTGTCCTCATAGACCAGGGCACGGCTCTGGCCCTGCACATTCATCTCTTCCAGGACGTGGCCGATGGTATGGTGGCGATGCACGCGCAGGACATTCTTGCTCATCAGGTCGCCCACGGTCGCCTTGAGATCCTGCTCTGAGAAGTACTTCATCATGTCCCGGGTTGTGATCATGCCCACGATCTCGCCATCGCGCTCTACCGGCAGGCCGCTAATGCCGTTTTCTATGAGAAGCTCTGCTGCCTGGGGCATGGTGGCATCGGGAAATATGGTGATGGGCTTCTCAGTCATGACCACCTGGATGGGAACCTTGTCGATGGGCCTTCTCCGCCACTCCGGAGCCGCTTGGTTGAGCCTGTTGGTAATATCGTACTTGGTAACGATGCCCGCCAGCTTGCCGCCATCCATGACAGGCAATCTGCCGATGCCGTACTTGAACATCAGATTCCTGGCCCTCTGAATGGGCTCGTTTCGCTCAATGACGTATATGGGAGCGCTCATGTAATCTTTGACTTTCTTTATAATCATGGTAGAATTCCTCTGTTCTCGGCCAACGCCCTCACGTAGTCCCTCTCCGTCAGAATCCCCACCAGGGATCCCTTATCCATGACGGGCAGAGATCCGATGTCATTGTCCATCATCTTCCTGGCGGCATGGCCCATGTCCGCTTTCTTCTCGGTGGCCAGCAGACTTCTCTTGATCAGGCCCTTGATGGGCTGATTCATAACCTCACCGATGTCCCCGGTAACCACCTTTTCAAAGGCATCTCCACTGCCCAGATATTTCATGATATCCGAGGCGGTGACCATGCCCATGAGGACTCCATCCTGCACTACCGGCATGCGGCGAAAGCCCTTCTGGATGATCATCCTGGTCATCTTCTCGATGGTGGTTTGCGCGGGCGCCGTCACCACATTGGGGCTCATGAAGGATTCCACAGCCAGGCCGGTATCCAGGCCCCGGCAAAAGCGCACGAAGTCCTCTTCGGTAATTATGGCCTTGATGCGGACATCCTCGTCGCAGATGGGAAGGCCGCCCACGTTCTTCTCGTACATGAGCTTTAAAACGTCATTTAGAGTGGCTTTGTCTCCGGCGTAGGTGAGGCGCGTGCTCATGATCTCTGTGATGTCGGCATTTATGGCTGTGAAGATGTTGCCGCCGTACTTCTCTCGCAGGAGATTATGCCGCAGCCCTCCGCCCAGGAAGTCCACCACATCCACCGAGGTCACAAAGCCAATCAGCCTCTTTGTGCCGGGATCTGCGATAGGGAGCCGGGAGAAGCCATAGAAGGTCATGGTCTTTATAGCGCCCATGATGGTAGTGGTGGGCGGAACGGTAACGACATCGGGCGAGGCCACACCCACCACATCGCTGGCCCTCTTGGCGTGTCTGGAGTCGAATTGCAGGGGCCCTCGGTCCCCCGAGCCGGGGGCTATGGGCATGCGATCGTTCTTTTGCGGTATCCTTGTCACTTCTTTTCCCGTTGTTGGCCCTTTGCTCATCTTCACTCACCCAGGTAGCTTTTGATCAGATCGTTTCTATCCACAATTCCCACGAGCTTTCCGCCGTCCACAACGGACATTCTGCCCACATCGTGCTTGAGCATCAGCTCGATGGCGGTACGAACGCTATCTTCCGGCGTTACGCTATACAATGGCGTGCTCATAAATTTCTCTACAGGCACCTGCATAGAGTCCGCCGGCCTTCTCTCACTCTCCTTGCCGATCCGAGCTGTGCCTTTCAGCAGATCAAATCTGGTGATCATTCCTATCGGCCTGCCGTCCTTGACCACCGGAAGGCCTGTGAAGTCCTTCTCGACCATCAGATCCCAGATCTTGGTTACATGGTCATCGGGCCGGGTGGCAACAACTTCAGTGGTCATGACCTCGGACACCTGCTTTTTGGGCACGTTTTTTAGATCGATGTTCATAAACACGTCCAAAAGGCTCACAACGCCCACTAGCCTGGGCTTCTCCTCCGACTCGACCACAGGAAGCAGAGTTCTCCGTTCCCTGAGCATGAGCCGGGCAGCATCAAGGACATTCATCTGCCCCGTCACAACAGGAACCTGCACCACATAGCCCGAAACCGTCACATTTGACTTGGTCGAGGTCACGCGCAGCATATCCTGGTTGGTCACGATTCCCTGCACCATGCCTTTACTGTCCAGTACCGGCAGTCCACGCACATGGTTGTCTCTGATCATCTGACGCGCTTTGGTCAGAAAAGTGGAATCCTCGACGTATAGAGGATCTCTGGACATAATATCTTCTACTAACATTATTATTCCCCTGCTGTCCAGCAATAAGAATATTCTACCTGTTTCCGTCCCTGCAACTCCAACAGAGCAACTCTCCATTAAGGCTCTCCAGGGTATCTGAGAGCTGGCCGCAAACCTCACAGATTCCGCGCACCACCCCCCTGGGCTCACCCAGATGAATGCTCTCCCGGTGCATCTCCAATAAATCGCTCAAAATCTCGTTTAAACCGAGGGAGGACCCAGAGACAAGATCCGTATCCGTAATTATCCCCACGAGCTTTCCTTTAAGTATCACGGGCAGCCGCTTTACTCCGGAATGAAGCATCAAGGCGGCAGCTTCGCGCAGGCTGGCATCCGGTTCGATGGCGACGACGGGAGCACTCATGATCTCGGCCGCCTTTAAATTCCTGGGATCTCTTCCCTGGGCTATGACCTTCTTCACCAGATCCCTTTCCGTCAGAATGCCAGTGGGCATATCGTCGCATACTATTATCAAACTGCCCACATTGGCCGATCCCATCTTTTTGGCAGCGCTCAAAATGTCCAGGTCGGCATCGGCTGTGATCACCGGCCGGGTCATGATATCTCGCACTGGAATCTCTGTCTCCATTGGCCAATCTTCTCCGTGATAGCTCTATATCCTTATCAGAGTGCTAATGATATAAAAGGCTACTGTGGCCCAATAGATGTTAATATGATTAATATTATTTTTTTCTTTTATTCACGGATATGCCCAAGAATATGCCCGATTTCTGCCAGGATGAGCGCTATGCCCAGCCGCGCTGCGCCCGGCGAGCCCGGCAGACAGAAGACAGGCCTCCCTTTATAAACACCCGCCGCTGCCCTGGTGAGCATGGCCCGGGTGCCCACCTCATCCAGGCTCTTGTAGCGGAAGATCTCCCCAAAGCCGGGAAGCGTCTTTTCAAAGAGCGGCTCGATTGCTTCCAGTGTCAGGTCCAGACGAGTAAGCCCGGTGCCTCCGCAGATGATAATGGCATCAGCTTCGCTTCTTTCCACAGCTTCCCGCAGCCCAAAGCCGTCCGGCAAAAGAGCATAGCGAGCGGTGTGTCCTGCCTCATCAATCTTCTCCAGGATCACCTTGCCGGATAGATCCTCCGCCTCTGCCGGGCTTTTTGCCGGGCCAAACCTCTCAAAGCGGGATGTGCTTGCGACCACTACATCAAAGATCATGCTCATACATCTGCAGATTTCGGGGATAAAATTTTTCCCTTGAGATGGAGTTAAAAATAGTCTATGTCGCTCTTGGCAATTGATGTGGGGGCGGGCACCCAGGACATTCTGCTCTATCGGGAGGATGTGCCCCTGGAAGGCTCGATCAAGATGGTTATGCCCAGTCAAACCGTGCTGGTGGGAAACAGGATAAACCGGGCCAGACTGGAGGGAAGAGATGTTTTCCTGCGCGGGCCAACCATGGGCGGAGGAGCCTCTACTGCGGCGATAAGGTGGCATCTGGCCGCGGGACTTTCTGTTTATGCCAGCGCATCGGCGGCTGCAACCATAAACGACAATCTTGAGCGCGTGTCTGCCCTGGGCGTCGCGATTCAAGAGGAGGCCCCTCCCCTGGCCCAGGTCATTGAGACGGGAGATATCGACATTGCCGCGCTTGCCTCTGCCCTGCAAAACTTCGACATCGACCTGCCCAAAGATATGGCCGTTGCCGTACAGGATCATGGCTACAGCCCGCACAAATCAAACCGTCTGGTTCGATTCGAGAATCTGGCCGCAGCCATTCGCTCCGGCGGCGGGCTGGAGTCTTTTGCCTACCAAGAGCCGCCCCAGGAGATGACCAGGATGCGCTCTGTCCGGGCTGCTCTGGCAGAAGCGGGATTAGAGCCTCTTCTCATGGACACCGGCCCGGCGGCAATCTTTGGCGCGGCCCTCGATCTGCCGGACGACAAGCCCGCGCTTATCATCAATTTCGGAAACGGCCATACTGTGGCGGCCCTGCTGGCGGATGGGCGGATCACTGGCATCTTCGAGCATCATACCTCTCAGCTGTCTCCTGAGAAGCTGAGGGAGTTTACGAGCAAGCTATGCAACGGAACATTGAAAAGCAGTGAGGTCTTCGATGATGGGGGCCATGGAGCTTATATCGAGAGCGTTCCCGGCAAGATAAAAGCCATACTCGTCACGGGCCCTCGCCGGCAGCCATTTCTCTGCAGCGGAGCCATAAAGGGCGCAGTGGCGGCTTCGCCCGGCGGAGATATGATGATCACGGGCTGCATAGGCCTGCTGCTGGCCTGGGAACGAAAAGAGGATTTATGGAGATAGGCAGAGGCGCTGAAGCCGTTATCACCCTGGAAGAAGGAATCGTCCGAAAGCACAGGCTTGCCAAGAGCTATCGGCAGCCGGCGCTCGATGAGCGTATCAGGCAGGAGAGGACCCTGCGAGAGGCAAGAATCACCTCCGAGGCCCGCCGGCACGGTGTTCTTACGCCCATCATCTGCGATGTATCTCGCTTTGAGCTGAAGATGGAGAGGATGGCGGGCGAGAAGCTCAAAGACGTCATCAACAACGACCTCTCCGAGCTGGTGGGAGAGATGGTGGGAAAGCTGCACCGGGGCGGAATTGTGCATGGCGATCTGACCACCTCCAATATGATCCTTTGCCGGGGCAAGATATGCCTCATCGACTTCGGGCTATCGTTTTACGAGAAGACGGTGGAAGCGCAGGGGGTGGATGTGCATGTATTCTTCCAGACCCTGGAGAGCACGCACGACCGGCCGGAGGAACTGATGGAAGCCTTCCGGGCCGGATACATCAGGACCTATCCCCAGGCAGAGGCGGTCTTGCAGAGGGTCAAGGAGATCAAGGCGCGGGGCAGGTATCTTTGAATTCGAATTATCATCAGCAACTTTATGTAGGATCGTTAACTTTTATTTAATTCCAAGGTGATAACCCAATGGCGCAAGATGATGTCGTGTTCGTCGGCAACAAGCCAGTGATGAACTACGTGCTGGCAGTGGTTACACAGTTCAACAGCGGCGCAAAGGATGTCAGGATCATGGCCAGGGGCCGGGCGATCTCCAGAGCGGTGGATGTTGCAGAAGTTTCCAGATCCCGTTTTCTGCCCGACGTGACGGTTAAGGGCATCTCCATCTCCACCGAGGTCCTCAATACCGACCGGGGCGAGACCAATGTCTCAGCAATTGAGATCGCGCTTGGGAAGTGAGCCATCCGTTTGACAACTACACTGGGCATCGTATCCTCAGGAAGAGGAGAGAACCTGCGCCACATTCTCAAGGAAGAGCGCTCCGGCCGGCTTCCCGCCCGGGTGAAGATAGTCCTCACCGATCAGCCGGATGCTGGGGCGCTTCGCATTGCCGGGGAGTATGGCGTTCCCGCATTATTTGTCGATCCCGCCGGCCTATGCCGCGAGGAGTACGATCAGAAGCTCATATCCCATCTTGAGGCGCGGGCGTGCAGCTGGTGGTCCTCACCGGCTACATGAGGATCTTATCCCCGCTCTTTGTTCGCCATTACAAGGACAGGGTCCTCAATATCCATCCCGCTCTGCTGCCCTCATTTCGGGGCATGGATGCCTTCTCCCAGGCACTGGCCTACGGAGTGAAATGGACGGGAACCACGGTTCACATCGTGGATGAGGATGTGGACCACGGCCCCATCGTCTATCAGATGCCGGTGCCGGTTTTGCAGGGCGACACGAAGGAGAGCCTCAAGGCCAGGATTCAGAGGGCGGAGTACAAAGCCTACCCCAGGGCGATAAAGATGTTTATAGAAGCCGGGCCGAGGGTAGAGGGAAGAAAGCTGGTCTGGGAGAAGGAGGAGAAATAAAATGGATAATTTATGGGCCCCCTGGAGGATCGACTACATTCTCAGCAAAAAGCCTCCCGGCTGCATATTCTGTGACAAGCCGGCAGAGGACCGGGATCCTGAGAACTATATTCTTTACCGCGGCAAATATCACTTCATCATCCTGAATGCCTTTCCCTACAACAACGGCCACATGATGGTCGTTCCCTACCGGCATATAGCCGGCCTCTCCGCCTGGGCGGCGGAAGAGCAGCAGGAGATGATGCAGCTTGCCGATCTGTGCGTAGAGCTGCTGAAGACCACCATGCGCCCGGACGGCTTTAACCTGGGCATCAACATGGGGCTGGTGGGGGGAGCGGGCGTTGCCGATCACATCCACCTGCACATCGTGCCCCGCTGGAATGGGGACACCAATTTCATGCCCGTGCTCTCCGACAACCGGGTGATATCGGAGGCCCTGTCCGCGACCTACGCCAAGCTGAAAGAGGCGCTGGACGGCATGGGAAAGGATTGAGAATTGAAAACGGAGAGCGGCGCTTAAATTGCCTTTTTCCTTCATTTCCTTTGCAGGGCCAAAGGCCAAAAAAACGCACAAGAACTCTATTTTAATCAACTGCAAGTGCGTTCACACTTTCTCACAGAGGTGTTAAATATCTTGAAGGCCATAAAAGTACTACTCTTAGCTGATTTGAGGTGCATTAGCAATGGATCTGAAGCACAACGTCGTGGGCTGGTTTGAGATACCGGTCATTGATATGGATCGAGCGGTCAAGTTTTACGAGCAGGTCTTCGGCTTTTCGCTGGTCCGCCACCAGCTCGGCCCTCTGGAGATGGCCTGGTTTCCCTGGGTGGAAGGAGCTATGGGATCATCGGGCTCGCTGGTGCGAAGCGAATTTCACAGGCCATCCGGGGAAGGGGTGCGAATCTACTTCACGGCCTATTCCGGGGATGTGGCGGTGGAGGCGGGACGGGCGGAGGCGGCAGGCGGAGCTTTGGTGATGCCAAAAACGCTCATCTCCGAGGACATTGGCTACATGGCGGTGGTGCGGGACACGGAAGGAAACATGATCGCACTGCATGCCAAGAGCAAATGATCTTTTATTTTTTGCAATTTTAGCAAGAACTGGATCAATTTTGGGATTAGTTTCGCTCTGCTCAGCATAGATTTATCTCTGATGATGCAAATGCGGAACATAGAGATAAGGGCACGATCAAGGGCATAAAGGCTCAAAAACTTGACGTGGGAGAATTACTTTATAAACTCCAGCCTACGGGCTTATGCCTGCTCTCCTATCCGACCTTTGCGAGAGGTTGTTGGTTCCGGGAGGACGGGGATGCGCTCGAAACGCTTCCTAATTGCGAATACTCCTGTGAAGACGCTGGCACTTTGAAAAGGACGGTATGCCGAGCCTCTCGAAAACGGCCGATTTTTCGATATCAAAAGATGGCGAAAAATGGCCGCCATTTCCACGGCTGAAAAGTCGTGGCCCCATTGAAGCAAGCTACTCCCTGGAGCCTACTGTGGAGCTGACCAGGCCGCGAGGAAGATAGTATGGTAAGTGGCGTGACGGTCCCCCACCAAAACCTTTTTCCTTGAAGCGGATAATTACATATTAAGGAAAGGAGGGTGTTTCCATTAAAGAAATGAAGCAGCTATTCAGCATGATTCTAGTAATCACCTTTATGATGAGTATTTGTGCATTGGCTAGCTCACCAGACGAGTCTGAAAAGCTTTCTCGAACCGTTACCTATAGCCAGAATAGGGCAGCCCAAGAATTTACTGTCGCGGGAGAACTTACCTCAAATCCAGGATATCTTACTCATACCATCAGGTCAGGAAGTTTTAACTCACCACGCGAGCCGGCTGTCAAAATAGTTATCAAAACGGCTATCGAAGATAAATTCAAACCTATGGATGAAGAAAGAGAAATGGAAAAAGCGAGCGAGTTGAATATGGGTGAGATTAAGAAGCTGTCCAGCGGAGCTGATGTCAAGACGTTATCAAAATATAGTGCGACTCTGGCAAACGGAGAAACGGCAATTGTTCGCTCGTTTATAAAAGTACCCAATACCTACAAAAACAATTATGCATTTGCCAGCTATATGCTGGATAGCAATACGATAGTGACGGTCTCATCAACACTTAGCAAGAAAGAATTTGATGAGGTTCTAAAGACGCTAAAGATCGGAGAGTTAACATAAAACTGGCGGCGCTATCGTTTGAGTTTCGCGGCAACTAATTCAGGCTTTAGCATAATCTTTTTTCGTTTATCCGGGCGCAAGGCTCTGTCTTCCACGAAATCGCAGATCTTCAGCAATTTTCAGAGGAGCAATTCCTGGAAAGTGCATCTTCTGCCTCGCATCCTTCGCGAAGCATCAATCCAATCGTTACGGCTGAAGCGTCGTGGCCCACATGGCGACATTGGCGGCAGGCTTGGCGCCATTCGCGGCGGAAAGCAAGGCAGTAGTGGTCTGAACATCCGACCCGCCCCCTCCGGCAAAATCGAAAGAAGCTTTTTATGCTCACCCCGGCATTCACCTCTCCATGTTCTATCTGGGAGAATACGACGAAGATACTGCCAAAGAGATCAAGAGCTATCTGGACAAGGCCGGCCTCAAAGTGGAGCTTAAATCCTGCCTGGTTATGGATGAAGATACAACCTGCACCCTGAAGGACAGGCTGAGCGGCATCAAGAAGCTGGTTGGGGATACCGACGAGATCGAAAGATACGTATCGGTCATGAAAAGCGTGCTGCCAAAAGCCACGCCTGACGATTTCGAGGACCTTTTCCTAAAAGAGCTGGACCCGCCCATGATGGAAAAGAGGGACCGGATTCTGGCGCTCTCTGAAAATCCGGAAAGCCTCTCTCCGGAAGAGACCGAAAATCTGAAATTCGGCTCAGATGAATGGACAGAAAACGCTCTCTGCATTGCCAGGGCCAGGAATTTTGCCGGCATGATCATCCGTCAAAATGACATAAAGATAGGCGAGCCCCTGGAAGATAAGCTGGACGATCCGCTCCTGGAGTTGACCATCGATCCGGAGGATTATGATCCCCGGCCCGAGAATACGAAATGCGAGATCGAATTTTTCCTGGAAAAATACGTCCACATATTCGTCGACGAGTTCACCACCCCTCTTGCCAGCGATATCAATGACTATTTCTGGGATGCCTATCCCTCGGAAGCCCAGCGCCTCAAGGTCCTGGGACTGCTCATCGAAAAGCTGGCCACATCACCCACCACTCGCAAGATGGATTTTGGGCAGTTTGCCGAAGAATGCTCCCTGCGCCTGGAGGATGAGGGCAGCGTTATCTTCGTTGATGGAGAAGATGTGGCCGATGATCTGGCCAGGGTCCTGGAGAAGAGCGGCGTCATAAAGTGGAAGGCAGACAAGCTCAAGTGGAAGAGCAAGGATTGAGCAGGCCTGTCTGCTTATGCCGGCTTTTTTTTTATATCTGTTATGATTATGAGAACGTTCGTCATTGATCTTCATGCGGTTTATGAGCCGCTATGATCTGTTTAGACGGACTTTATAAGCCATTTATAAGGAGTTTATAAATCTTAAATACTCAGGTATATATACCCCCAGTTTATAAGGGATAATCTGGAGATACTTGAGTATGGAGTCCACAATTAATATTGAGAACGTGGTGGCATCCACCAAGCTGGCGGAAGAGTTCGACCTGCACAAGATCGAGGCCGAACTGGAGGGCGCCGAGTACAACAAGGAGAAGTTCCCCGGCCTCGTCTACAGGGTCAAGGCCCCCAGAGCTGCTTTCCTCATATTCACTTCCGGCAAGGTGGTATGCACCGGAGCCAAGAACGTGGAGGACGTTCGTACGGTCATAACCAATATGGCCAAGACGCTCAAGTCCATCGGCTTCGAGAAGATAGATCTGGAGCCCGAGATCCACGTTCAAAACATTGTGGCCTCAGCAGATCTGAAGACCGACCTGAACTTAAACGCCATTGCTCTGGGCCTGGGGCTGGAGAACATCGAGTACGAGCCTGAGCAGTTTCCCGGCCTGGTCTACAGGATCAAGGTGCCCAAAGTGGTAGTGCTCATCTTCAGCTCCGGCAAACTGGTGGTGACGGGAGGCAAGTCCCCGGAGGAGTGCGAGGAGGGCGTGCGCATCGTGCGCATGCAGCTGGAGAATATGGGGCTGCTTTAAACAATTTTTTTCTGCGTTAGGAGATTCAAGTTGCAGGCAGGCAGACCTCACTTTATAAAATATATAAATCTTAGACAAAAAAATATTTAAAGTCGGAACGCCTAATTAAGCTTCACGAAAGATAATGAAGGTGGGGGCTTTGTCTGACTTTGAAGACCGGAAGGATACGACTGCATTTATGGAAGGGCTGTTGAAAAGCAAATATTCCGACCTGATCATTCTCGCGGCGGTGATCACGGCATTCTTCTTGCTGATACTAATATCTGCTACATTGACATGACAAAAAAATAGCAGGACGAGACCCAAAGAAGAAGGCTTCAGCCTTGCGCGATCATGAGCCTAGAAATGCTCCTTTAGCTTATCCAAGATCTCCGCCAGGCTCAGGCTCTCCTGTGCTCCGCCCGACATATCGCGCAGGGTGAGCTTTCCCGCATCCAGCTCCTCTCGGCCCACGATCACCACATACTTTGCTCCGCTACCATCCGCCGCCTTGAGCTGCGCGCCCAGTCCCCGGCCCATGACGTCCATTACCACCGGCACACTCTGGCGAAGCTCTCCGGCAATTTTCGCTGCCTCTTTTTTAACATCAGGCGTATAGGCCAGGCAAACCGGGAACCGGTGCGACTCTTCCCCCGGCACAATCTCCATGATGCGGTCAAAGCCCAGGCCAAATCCCGTGGAAGAGGTCTCCTTGCCCCCGAAGAGGCTGGCCAGCTCGTAGGTTCCTCCCCCGCAGATCTGCCGCTGCGCGCCCAGTCCTTCGGCATAGATCTCAAAGACCGTGCCAGAGTAGTACTCGAGGCCGCGCACAATCTCAAAATCGATGGTAAAGTCAACACCATAGGCCTGCAGAAGATCCACCGTCTCCTGAAACTGATCAAGCCGCAGCTCCGCCTCCACTGACCGCCCCTGGCGCGCTGAGCCGCGCCCGGCTGAGGCGGATGAGGCTGATGAGGCCGCATCTTCCCCAGCCGCGACCGGGGCTTCCGATGCGCCGGTCGGCTTCAGATCAGATACGATCTCGGCGGCCCTGTCCAGTGCCGTTTTCCCCTTCAGATCGATAAGCTCCAGCAGGCCGAGATGCCCCTGCGAAGTCTCCTCCAGGAGATCGCGAAGAGCCCCCCGCTCCTTCTTGTCAATCATCCTCATTACAGTAGAGCGGTGCAAGACGTCTATCCGGCTGAGCAGGGACCGGATCAATCCCAGGTAGCCGACATGAATATCCCCGGCCACCCCCACGCGTCTCAGCATCCCGTTCGCGAGAGCAATGGCCTCTGCTTCAGAATCAGGCTTGGCTGCTCCGATCAGCTCGGCGCCCATCTGCCAGAACTCCCGGAAGCGACCCTTCTGAGGCCGTTCATAGCGGAAACAGTTGCCAAAGTACCAGAGCCGCTGCGGCTTGGGCGAATTTTGCAGCTCGGAGACGTACATGCGCATCACGGGAGCCGTCAGCTCCGGGCGCAGGGCGAGATCGCGCCCCCCCTTGTCCTTGAAGCTATAGATCTCCTCGATCACGGATGCGCCTGATTTTATGGTGAAAAGCTCAAGATGCTCAAAAGTGGGAGTAGCTACCTCCCGGTATCCCCAGCGCTCCAAAACATCCTGCATGGCCTTCTTGGCCCGGCCCCTCTTCTCAGTCTCCTCGGGAAGAAAATCCCGGGTGCCTCTCGGTCTCTGGATGGTCATATCGGGGAGGGGAATGAAACAAAATACCCTTATACTTTGTGATACCGTCCCTGGTCCAACCGCTAAAAAATTATCATTTGAGCTTTTCTTCAACTTCGGGGGAACACACGATGATCTGAACCGGTTTTATAATTATATTGGAGGTTGCTATGGCGCGTCCACCCTCTACCGTATTTATGGCTTTGGTGGTGATTCCGCTAACTTCTATGTTTAGGTTGTTTCTGGCCGACTCGGTCCCGAGGTTGCCATACTTGCCGCCGACTGCATTATCAACCAGAGACGAGCCCAGAGCATTGTCAACTATTTGCTCAATGCCGTCATCTTCGGACATATCATCCAGTTCATTTCGGGACTCTTTTTCAATTCCTGTAACCTCTATGTCCAGATCATTGGTCAACCCCGAATTTCGAGGATCGCCATTCTGAGAATCTTCATAGATCAGATCTCTCTGTTTGACGGTATTCGTCGCCGACAAAACATTCAATCTCGCCTCGGGGTTGGAACGATCCATGAGGATCTTCTCATTTGAAGGAGGGGAGGACGGAATAATATAACTGGCCTGATCGGAGACAAAAATCGAGGTCTTCGGCGAAGCCCAGGGGAATGTGATCGTTTCGTCAGCAAGTTGAAGCTTGCCAAGAGTCGAATCTTCTTTAAAGTGAACGATATTGGAATTAGAATCTCTGATTTTATTCAGGCGGTCCTCTGCACTTGATCGCGACTCCGCTAGCGCTAAGCTCGATATCATGAAAACGCATATAAAAATTGATACCACCAGCTTTGCGCTGGTGGATTTCGGCAATTTTTTCATTTTAAGCCTTCTCGAGTGCTGAGAACTCGAATTTACTGCTGGTTGGTCACTATCTTGACATTGTTGGTCGCTGCAGCGAAACCGAAAGCGGTAGCCGTTCTATCCCCAACGGTGATGTCCTCATAGTTGACCTTTATGCAGCAATCATGACAGGATTCAGTACCTTCCCCAGTCACTGGACAACAATCACATTTTCCAGAATCCTGGTTCTTCTTTATTTCCAGGTTGTTGGTAGCAGTGGCGATGGGATCTATTTGCCCAAAGGCTGTAGCCCGGTCATTTCCTACGACCAATCTGTCGTAATTGGTGTCTGCAGCCGCAGGAAATTGCAGCGCCGCATCTTCAGTCTCATATATCCCTTCTCCGAGAATGTCCAATGCGCCCGCCGGTGAAAGAACGGATAGCATTGCCAAAACCACTAATGCAACTATTTTCTTAATAGTATCACCCCAAAATACATATTATCCGTTGAAATTACTTATAATTTTTGGTATGATATATTAGTAATTCAGATACTATTCACCATTAAGAAAGTCTTTATTATCTTTGAGTTAGCAATCTCTGAAGGGAGTTACGCTGATATTTTTTTAAAACTCACCATTTATTTTGTGAAGTTCCCGATATCCGACATGTTCCTCCTATTTTCTTCAACCATCCATAATTAGCCATAGATATCATTTGAGCTTCTCTTCAACCTCAGAGGGATAAACAATTACCTGGACGGGCTTTATTACTATATTCGATGTGGCCACGGCACTTCCGCCTTGCACCGTGTTAATGGCGCTGACAGTTATGCCGCTTACATCGATATCCATTTTATTGCCCAACTGCTTCAAATCATTAGAGCCAACAGGCTGTCCATCAATTGAGCTATTCTCATCCCTTGAATTGAATGCATTATCTGCCAATCCTTCTGTATCATTATGGCCTAAACTATCTTCAGGCCATACCTTTTTATCTTGATCATTTCCAGATACCCTAACATCAATGGAATTTACCAGGCACGAGGATTCATCCTCCATATTTTGTGCCTCCTCATAGATTATGTCTCTCTGCGCGACGCCATTAATTGCCTTAAAATCATGGACATATGCCCTCGCTCGCGAACCATTCAGGACGATTTCTTCCAATTCGGGAGGAGATAAGGGCATAATGCTTGAGCCATGCACTCCCAAGCCCGGCGCATTTCGCATAGCCCAGGGGAAATATTCGGTTTTGCCGGATAATTCGAGCATTCCCAGATCATAATTCTGCCTGTGGCCAAGAATGCTGGATTGAAATTCCTTTATTTTGCTGAGAGGTTCATTTATATTTAAATTTGGCTCCGCTGTGGCGATCCCCAAAACCACAAAGAGATAAATAAAAGCAGACCCCACCAGCACCAAGCCGGTGAGGCCACGAATCTTATACATATCCAGTCATTAAGGTCTTTGAAACCTTAAGCTACTGCTGGTTGGTCACAATCTTTACATTGTTCTCAGCCAAAGCTCCGCTGTTTGTCAGAGCCGGGCCAATGCCGAACCCAGCAGCCAGAGCTTGAGCTGTCCTGTCGCCGACTTTGATAGTCTCGACATTGTATTTTAGACAGCAATCCATGCACATATTGCCGGAATCGCCCGGACAGCATGTGCAAGAGCCTGAGTCCTGGTTCTTCTTGATCTCCAGGTTGTTCCTGGCAGTGGCTCCAACATGGTTAACCCATGGGAATGCTCCTGCGGACGAAACCAATGCCTGAGCCCGATCATTGCCGACTTCAATGGAATCATAGTTTGTATCCGTAGCCCCAGGGAACTTGAAGGCGCTGCCTCCGGTCTCAAATATGCCCTGTCCCAGGATGTCCACTCCGCCGCTTCCGGCCATTGCACTCTGCGCCATAGCTGGAACCGCGAAAGCGGCCATGGCCATAGCCAGCACAAAGAATATTGCTACTCTCTTTATAGTCTCACCCCATAAATCCTTTTAGGTTGTACTTAACTTAGTATCAATTATATATATATTTTTTGGTGCTTCTTGATTGAAAATACTAGATTTATTGAAATATTCAGACGGTAAAATTACTCAAAGCAATATGCATCGCCCGAAATATGATTAGCGATCACAGATGCTGAAATACAGCGTGGCCAGGCAGCCTTGGGAGATATATCTATAACATAAAAAATATATTATAATATTCTCTAATGGAATAAGAAGAGCCTCAAAAGATGTCGCGAAAAGCCAATTTACATCACTGATATGAGAAAATTTAAAATTTGCATTTTGCAGCTACCCTGAAATAATGGCCGAAGGGTGGCACACTGCCGCATCACATCAGTTTTTGCGTAACCTCGGAAGGACATACGATAATCTGCACCGGATTAATAATGATATTGGAGGTGGCCACCGCACTTCCCCCTTTCATGGTATTAATGGCGCTGACGGATATGTCCCGAACATCCACGTTCAGGTAATTTCCAGCAGGATGCATTTTATCATTGCCAAATTCCTGACCACCTATGTCATCCGCCTGCCGACCCGTATCTGCGTCATCAGCATCATCATTTCCTTCGCCACTTACACTAATTCCCAGAGAGTTTGCCAGTCCCTGATATTTGGGATCCCCATTCTGAGAGTCCTCGAAGCGCAAATCTCTCTGTTTCAGGGTGTTTATCGCCGACAAATCCTTCACATTTGCGGCTGGATTGGAGCTGTCCAGCAAGATTTCTTCTTTTTTTGGCAAAGAGGCCGAGCCAGAACCGGAAAGAGAAGACCATATAGGTATAGTTTGCCGGCAAGACCATGGAAAATAGAGGGTATCTTCGCCGACCTTAAGCGTGCCCCAATCAGAACTCATTTCATGGTGACCGAAATAAAAGGGATCTGTTTTGAATTTATCTATCTTTTCCAGACCGCTTAACAGCGGCTCAGCTGATGCCGACACCGAGAAGAGAATAAATAGAATACCCACCAGCATCAGGCTAGTGGGCTTGGTCGATATCTTCATTTCAGTCCTCTCTGATCAGGAGACTGGAATCACTGCTGATTGGCTACGATCTTAACATTGTTGGTAGCAGAAGCGAATCCGAACGCCATTGCCTCCCTATTGCCTACCTTGATCTGATCGATATTTACCTTGATGCAGCAGTCAGAGCATGGAAGTTCCGCGGTTGCCTCACAGCATGCCAATTGGTCGCACACCCCAGTATCCTGATTCTTCTTGATCTCCAGGTTGTTGGTAGCAGTGGCGACGGGAGTCTTTTGCCAGATATTCCCAAAGGCCAATGCTTTATCGTTGCCTACATCCAGAGTGTCGATATTGGTGTCTTGAGCTTCAGGGAACCTTATCAGGGATCCGTCAGTCTCAAAAATACCGGTTCCAAGAATATCCACACCGCCGCTTCCAGCCAAGCCATAATTACCCTGCGCCATAGCGGAAACAGATAACATGGCTACAGCCAATACCAATACAAAGCCTGTTTTTTTGATAATCTCACCCCATACATTCCTTAATATAAGCTAATGTTAGCAGTTATAATATTTATATTTTTTGGTAAGAGATACTAAATTGGGTATGGCATATAAGACATTAGCCTCCAAATATCTCACTTATTCCAATTAAGCAATTCGTGATGTTTTGTATTTAAATATTAATTAAGTAAAATTATTTCAGGCGAACTATAAAAATTTGGAAAAAATATATAAGTTCTCAAGAGAAGATCAGCTTGCGGACCTTCATAGTGGCCAGATCGACAATGGGCACCACCCCTGCCACGGGCTGAATATTCATCTTCTTCTGAAAATCGGTCTGAGATTGCCAGGTGCCGCTATTGATGACAGCCACGCCCTTGTACCTGGCGATTCCCACGGTGTGAACGTGTCCGCAATGCAAAATAGCCGGTGGCCGGGCTATAACATAGTGGTCTTCATGCTCAGGGGCTATGGAGACGCGACTTCCGTAAATGGGAGATAGATGCCTCCTTCTGAGCATCTCGATCATGGCCTTTTCCGGCGCAGCATAAGAGATGCCGGGCAGGCGCAAGACCAGATCATCTATGCTGCGACCATGGTAGATCAGCATCGATACCCCGCTCAGGGTCACCCAGGCTGGATTGCCCACAAAGAGCATGTCGTTTCGGAAATACTTCTGCACCTCCTCAGGAAGAGATGGCTGGGGCTCTGCCTGGCGAACTATATCGTGATTTCCCGGTGCAATTATGATCTTAATTCCCGCTCGAATGATATTGAGATGCTCTGCCGCGGCCATATACTGGTCATATATGTCCATAATGGCCAGGTCGTTTTGCTGACCGGGATAAATGCCGACTCCATCCACCAGGTCTCCGGCGATCACCAGATACTGCACCTGGGAGGCAAGGCCGGAAGGATCGTCCACCTCCCCATTGATCCACTGCAAAAACCTCTGCCAGGCATCGGCCATGAAGTATTTGCTTCCCACATGCAGATCGGAGAGCAGCAGCGCACAGCCGCTTCCCTTCTCCAGGGGAGCGGTCTGATTGGGCATATCCGGCCAGAGCAGAGATTTGACGAAGAGCCTTCCATTGCCGTCGGAGATGCCTGTAACGCCTATCACCTCATCCGTTATAATGAGGCTTGACTGCTCGTAGACCTCGGCATCCTTTTGAATTACGGCAATTATCAGGCCGGTGGGATCCTCCAGCTCAATTACGCGATTGCCCTTGGCAGTGGTTCTTACATCCATGACCATGCCGATGAGAGAGACCTCCCGGCCGGTTGTGCTCTTGCCGAGAGATTCAATGGGCCGGGAGTTGAGCCGTCGCGAGAGGATCTCCCTGATCTTTGAGTACCTATCGCGAAAGTAGCAGACGAAATCGTCGTAATCGCCAACGCAAGTGGACCGGCCGGTTATGTCGCATCTCAATTGGGCAGACGATTCCGCCAGGCCGGAAAAAATTGATGAGCCGGACAGGGAAGAATGCACGGGCTTTGCCGGGAGGGGCAGTGAAGCGGAACGGCGCGACAGAGAAGGCGACAGGGAAGGTGTGACCGCCCTCTCCAGAGAAGCGCTTTTTGCATCGATCGGATCGAGATGGCATGAGACATGAGCCGTTCCAATTACCGCCACGGACCCATCCGTGCTGCGGATGATGCGGCGCAGCAGCTCCTCTTTGCTGCCGGAATAGCGGCAGATGATCTCCAGGGCCTCCGGCTCCAGCTGAAAACCCTGCTCGGCAAACCTGCGCACAATGTCCCGGTCGGCCACGATGCTGCTGAAAATGCTCCGGCTCGATATCTGCTGCATCGAAAGGAGTATAAGAGCCTACCAACTGATAAATCTGGTTGATGAAGATCGCAGAATGGTTTGACAATTTGCCTCTTCCGGGGCTGGTCAAGGACATAATCTTCGTGGTTGTGGTAGTGGGCGGCATATCCCTCCTCTCTCAACTGCTATTGGGGCTCTGGACGCCCATGGTTGCCGTGGAATCGGGAAGCATGGTCCCGAACCTCAATATTGGTGACATAGTGGTAGTTCAGGGAGCATCGCGCACAAACATCATCACCTGGGAGGAGGGGGAGAAGACCGGCTACAAGGCCTTCAATATGTCGGGAGATGTCATACTCTACCGGCCCTATGGAAAGGCCAGCATGAACCTTCTCGATCAGCTGAAAATGCTTCTCGGCTTTGCACCAGGCAACGAGAAGGCCACGCCCATCATTCACCGCGCCCTGCGATATGTAAATGCAGGAGAGCCCATGTGGCAGGACGGGCCGGCGGCGCCCTTTTCCGGCTATATCACCAAGGGGGACCACAATGAGGTGATAGACCAGATGGCAGGGGGGCTACGCGAGGAGGATGCGTCCTACCTGAATATGCACCGGAGCGATCTCATGGATGTGGGAAGCGGCATATATCTGGATAAAAAGACCGGCCTGCTCATTTTCGGAACCAAGAACGGCACCTATGTGGGAGAAGGAATCAGCCTGCTTACGCCGGTAAAGGAGGAATGGGTCATCGGAGTGGCCAAGGCCAGGATCCCGCTGGTAGGCTACGTCAGGCTTCTGCCCAGCATCATCTTCGACGAGATTAAAAAGCTCATCAGCTAGAGCTTTCTGGCCTGCATGGCCCAGTGATCCTGGTGAAAGGGCAGGAGGTGTGTGACCTCCAAGAGATCGAGCCCCTCCAGGTTTTTCGTCTCCGCGGCAAGGACCGCCTCGGGGGAAGCTGTGACATCCACCGAGCGCGTCTTGAGCATGAGGATGAGCTCTCCGCCGGGCAACAGGTAGCGAGCGCAGTTTCGCGAGGCGATCTCGGCCTGATTTCGCTGTGCTATGTCCTGATAGATAAGATCCACAGGCTCGACCAGAAAGGCGTATTCCTCGGGCCGGGCCGCATCAGCAAGAATGGGAATGATGTTTTTGCGCCGCTCGCACAGCCGCACCAGATCGCGCATGGAGCGCGGCGAGAACTCCACGGCATAGACCAGCCCGTCGCTCACGATATCGCTGATGTGGCTGACTGTGGTGCCCGTGGCTGCGCCCAGATAGAGAACCTTGCCGTCGCGAGCCAATGCGGGCCGCCGGCTGCGAGCCCTGAGCAGGAGGGCGGCAAGCTTGGAGCGGAAGGGGTCCCAGAGCCGGCAGCCTTGCAGGATGCGCTCCCCATAGACGGGCAGGGGATCATTCGACCTGGTCGCCAGTCGCTTCTGCCCATCCACCTCTAAGATGAAAACATTGGGAGCGCCTTCCAGGGGAGACATGGCAATTTTCGGCCTTTACAGCTCTTTGCCCATGGAGGTCGTGGTGAGCTTGACGTGCTTTACGCCCTTCAGAGACATCATCTTCTCGGCGGCCTTTCTCACATCCTGGCCCTCGCCCCGCAGGACGATGACCTCCAGGCAGTTTTCATGGTCCAGATGGACATGCAGGCTGGACTGGATAATGCTTCCCGCGTCGTGCTGAATCTCAGTCAGGTTATCCACCAGCCCCCGCTGACCATGCGAGTACACCAGGGTGATGACGCCCACTCTCTCGCCCTGCACATCGCTCATCCACTCGTAATGGACGATATAATTTCGGATGGCATCTCTGATGCCCTCCGAGCGCGAGGAGTAGCCGCGATGCAGGATTATCTCGTCAAACCGGGAGAGGAGCTTCTCAGGCAGCGAAACTCCGATTCTCATTAATTCTTGTTCCATATATAATCGCAGTCACTATGCCGGTGTTATTTAGTAATAAACTTAATGGAGAACCATAAAGGTTTTCCCGGAGAGAAGCAACAGATGACAGCCATATGACAGATATCGCTCTCATCGGCGAGAGGACCTTTCTCTTCGAGAAGCTCTTCGAAGAACTGGGCGCGAGCTTTCAGTTCCTCTCCCCCGCCATTCTGGGCAGCCCCTTTCTCCCCCAGTATAAGATGGTGATCATCCCTACCGGCTTTGCCAATGCCCAGTACTCCAAAGCCCTGCCGGCACTGCAGAGGGCGGCTTCGAATATATCCGAATTTGTGAAGAAGGGAGGGGTGCTGACCGTCTTCGGCCCCATGGTGCCTGAGCATGACTACGCCTGGCTGCCCCTGCCGCTTGGCTATGTCTGCGATCTGGGAAGCCGCAGCGTCCCCTCCTCCGGGCACGAGTGCTCCTCATTGCTATGCACCAGCAGCCCGGAGTGCGACGGCTACCTTGTGCCGGGAGAGGGCTTTGAGACGGTGCTCAAGGATGAGCTTTGCAGAGCCGTACTGGTCATGGCCAAACTGGGGGAGGGCCTGATTGTGGCGACCTCCGTGCATGAATTTCCTGCCGCCGAATACATCAAGTGGGCGCTATGCCGGGCCAGGCCCGCCCGGCTGTGAGGAGAGGATGGGAGAAGATATGGCCGCGAAGGAACCGTTCCCTCAAAAAAAGAAGAGCGAACTGCGCGAAGAGATAGAGCAGATGCTGGAAGAGAGGGGAATCTCCCTGGAAAGGCGGATAACCGTCATGAACCTGGATACGAAAGAGGCCAGTTACTTCGATGACTATCCGCAGGCCCTTGCATTTCTCAAGGGAAAGAAAGGCAGATGGTACCTGGCAACGCCGGGAATCAGGCGCAAAGGATAATATTCATATGCAGGCACGCCATGCCAGGGTCCAGGCAAGATATGAATAAGACAAGCAAATTAATTCTAAAAACGGCTGCCGCATTGATGATATTGATCGGCCTGACAGCCATGCTGGTGGCCTGGGATCTTCTATTAGCAGCGAACGTCCACAACTCACCGTCCTGGTACTGGAGATGGGTGGAGTCGTGGTCTGCATGGCAGGATACTTCCTCTGGCGCCATGGGAAAACGCCAAAAAAAAATCCTTTGAGTCAAATTGAATCGGTCGAATCCAAGGCGATTGAAGAATCCCATCATTAGAATTCTTAGAATTCAGGTGCGGCTCCTTAAGACGCGATTGCTGACCCATAAAAATAGCGCCAAAAAAACCCAATGCCACTTTTCATAGCATTTTGCATCAATAATACCAAAACTAGATTATTTCACTGCAAAAAAATAAAAAGTCTTGAGCTTGATTAAAGCCCAAGGGTGGGATTGATTCCCAGAACGAATACTACCACGAAGTACAGAGCGTTCAAGACCAGCCCAAAAGGCACGCCGAGCTTGGCCCATTCGCTGCTGGTGATGCCCAGCTTTCCGGCAGAGATGATGTTGGGAATGTTGCCGGGGATGAGCATGCCGCCGGAGATGAGCAGGCCGTAGAGAGCAGCATTGATCTGCTTTTGGGTGAGGGCCTTGGATATCTCAGCCGCGGTCAGATGTGGCATTATCCAGAATGGCGGAGATCATGTTCACCCAGAAGAGGACATAATCCGGTATCTTGGTGAAGTACTTGAAGATAAGCACCTCCATTCCCGCGCCCAGGAGGAAGAGAGCTGCCACGAAGGCATAAACCTTGAGAGTCCTTATGAGAACCTCTCTGACGCTGCCCGCCTCGGTGGAACCCATTTGCTCCACCTTGCCCTTGGTCGGCTTGATGTAATACATGGCAAAGATAGAGCAGAGCAGTACACCCAGGATGATGAGAACGCCGAGCTGATCGAACAGATATAAGAAGCCGGCATTGCCCGGTCCGCCCTCATACAGGGGTGGGCCTTGCAGCTTTGATATGGCGATGGTGGACAGGGGCTCGCCCAGGGGGGTAAGCACTGCGCCAAGGCCGATAGCAAAACAGGCGATGATCACATAGTTGATCTTGTTCTTTCGATCCAGGGGCAGGGTATTGGCGATCTCGCAGAGGAAGAGCGAAGAGATGATGGCGGTGATGACGGAGCATATCAGTCCCAGAACAAAGGTGGAGACAAATATGATAACGCCCAGGTTCATCTTCTTGACCAGGCCATCCATAAAGCTCTTAAAGGCATTCTGGCCATAGAGAAATACGAATCCGGCCACCAACACGGCAGGCACAATGCCCTTTATGATGGGCTCCTCTGCCGCAGTCATGATCACTTCCATTGTCCATTTATTCGTCACAGTGACTGCAGCCGCGCCCATTATAAATAGAAATACTTCCAAATTCTGTTCGACTATCTTAACTTTAAAGGGGAATATCAAAACTAGTAAGGCTATAAATGCCAACATCATATCTACTTGAGTTACAACCTCACCCAGTACAGTAACCATTAGACCACCTCGCTACAATTAATCCTACATCCGCTCTCCTGATAGAGAGTTTGCTAGTCGGATGCTCTCCCAATATTAAATGCTTTTGGTTTTTTATTTTGCGAATTGGACGGATCTTAATCGGGATAATTCAGATCATTTTCAGTTTTTTGGTTTAAAAGGAGATAAGGTAAATTAACCATTGAATATTTAAAAATCCTCATTTCCTATTCTGAATTATCAGCAGCAAAAAGAATTTACTAGAGTGTGCCCCGGCTGCAGGAACGGAAAATACAGGTTTCATCCTGAATTACCAGGCACAGGCCTCGCTACAGTATTCGCCACGTTCCTACTATTAGTTGCAGGGATAGCTGCCATCTTCGTTTCTGGGGGCCAGGCATTGTACATGATAGTTGGAGATGCATTAGTCTTCCTGGCGGGGATAGCTTTTCTAAAGATGCTCAAGTAATTTGCTTTCCAACATCATCTTTTTGTGCGACAGAGCAAACCGGTCTATCGGCCAACAGCTTAAAAGAGCGGAGAGCCAAAGGCCCCCTCCTCCAGCTCCATCAGCTCTCTCCAGACGGGCCTGCACTCGCAGTCCAGGCTGTGCAAAGGCCCCACATCCTGAGAGAGGGCATGCTTTCGTATGGCCTCGGCCACGGCGTCATCGCACTTGCCGCAGTTGTGCGGGCCGCGCCTGGTGCCTGCCCCCACCGTATCGCAGACGATGGGGCCGGGAACGCTCATCAGCACCTCCAGGGCCGACCAGAGCCAGGGGGGCCGAAACTCGCCCCGCTCCCACATGCGCTCCACCACCGTGTTGCGCTGCACATTGCACAGGTTGAGGGAGAGGATATCGGCATAAAGGCGCGCTGCCTTCGCCGAGGCGATGGCATCACGCATGGCCTGGCCTTCGCTTAGCAGGGGCGGCTTCAGGAGAAGATAGGCCTTGATCCGGCCACCCAGCCGGTGCACCGCCTCGCTGGCGGCCACATAATCCTGGAAGGTGAAGCCCTTTCTGATGACGTTCTCCCGGATGAGGTCGCTGGCCGTCTCCAGGCCGATGGCAAACTCGGTGGGCAGGCGGGAGAGGCAGGCTTCGATCCTCTCTGCCGTCACATACTCGGGACGGGTCTCGATGACCAGCTTCCCGATGCCTGAAGCCTCCAGCCGTTTCAGGATCTCATCTCGGGCCGCCAGGGGCATCTCGTCGGGGTCCAGGAAGCTGCCGCTGGTATAGATCTTGACCACGGAGACCTCGGGAGAGGACCTTTGCATGGCGTACTCAAACTGGGCGATCAGGTCATCAGCCGTGGCCGGCGCGCCCTCCCCGGCAAAGCCGCACATGGTGCAGCGGTTCCAGCGGCAGCCAACGGTACGAAGGATTATGGTCAGGGACTCTGCCTGCCGGCCGTCTTGCAGATCTTGCGAGCGCCAGACGGTGACCGGCTTCCTGAGATCCAGCTCTCTATCTATTCTAGCTCTTGCCATTGCCCTATCCCAGATACTGCAGAGCGCTGATGGCGGCTGACGCGCCCGTGCCCACGGCGGTAGCCACCTGCAGCCTTCCCCCCGTCAGGTCCCCGGCCGCGAATACTCCCGGCATGCTGGTCTCCTGATTGAGCCGGTTGACCTTAACGTAGCCGCCGGCCGTCATCTCCAATCCCAGGGCCAGGGCCAGATCGGTGTTGGGCTGCACGCCCATCTCCACGAAGACGCCGTCGGCCTTCAGAGAGCGGGGGGTATTGCCGACCTTGAACTCCACGCTGGAGACGAACTTGTCGCCCAGGATCTCAGTGACCTCCGCCCCGAAGGTGGCGGAGAAGTTGGAGAGCTTCTTGATGCGCTCCAGGTAAACCGGCTCGGCCACCAGCTTCTCTCGCGAGGAGATGAGATGCACCTTGCCGGCGATGCCGGCCAGGTAGAGGACGGCCCGGGCAGCGCCGTTGCCGTAGCCAACCACTGCCACGGCCTTGCCCCGGAAGAGAGCGCCGTCGCAGTGCACGCAGTAGGAGACACCGCGCGCCGTCAGCTCCTTCTCACCGGGAACACCGATAGAGCGGTGGCCGGCTCCCATGGCCAGGATGACGGCCTTCGCCTCGTACTGCCAGTTCTCGGTCTTGAGGCGGAAGAAGTCTCCCAGAGGCACAATCTTCTCCACCTGCTCCGTCTGGTTCTCCGCCCCGAACTTCTCGGCCTGGGCCAGCATCCTCTCGGATAGCTCTATGCCCTGAATGCCATCGGGAAAGCCGGGGTAATTCTCATAGAGGCCGCCCATGGACTGCTGCGAGCTGTAGATATTGCCCAAGACCAGCGTCTTCTTTGCGCCTCTCGCGCAGTACATGGCAGCGGTCAGCCCAGCCGGGCCTGCTCCTACTATGACGACATCATGCAAGCGAATATCACCATAAAGAAGCACCCCTTCAAGGTAGATAAAGGGTATGTAGCCCTGGGGAGCGGGGCCGGAGGCAGGGCCGTTTACCCGCAATGTTTTTAGACTAGAAGGTGATTGTAGGGGATGCTTCGTGCAACACGATAGCGCCGATAGTGTAGCGGTTATCACTAGGCGTTGCCAACGCCTAAACTCGGGTTCGAATCCCGATCGGCGCATATAATTACTGAGCTAACTTTTGTTAAGATAATCCTCTGCTCTGGCATTGTTGTAAGATAACTCATCGGATCTCGATCCCTAATGCTTCTGCTTTCATCTTCTTGGCCTTCTGCATGGCCGCCTCAGCATCCATCTTCCCGCAGCTCCCTAGATGGACATTTCGCGTTTTTCCGCCTTCTCTCCAGGTAGCCATCCAGTACCTATATTACCGTCTACTCTTCTTTGTGGTCTTGACCTTCTCCATTTGCCAGACATGCAGATCTTCCAGCCAAAAGATAAAATCTATCATGGCCGCTTGCTATTGATTCCTAAAATGGTCGTGTGGCATTTTCAAACACAATCCTTATAGCCAAACAGTGAGGATGATATATCATGGCAGGAGCAACAGAGAAAGCTATCATCCAGGATGCCAACGAAACCGCCCTGAAGGAATTTGAGGCTGGCGTTCGAAGGAGCATCAAACATGCCGACGATGGTTTAGTCAAGACTTTTAAGACCAAGGAAGAGTTCTTGGACCACTTGAATACCCTTGAGTAAGCCACATGGATTTCGAATCAACTCCTGAGTTTGAAGCACAATTCTCTAAGCTCACAAGAAAGAATAAGGCACTGTTAGGACGCTTTATTAAGAAAATAGGTCAAATCCTTGACAATCCTTCTATCGGCACCCCAAAAAGGCATAACCTGAAACACGCCCGTGGCTCTCACGTCGATCCTTATGTTATCGTTTACAGGATAAAGGGAGATAGAATCCAATTTTTATATGTAGACCATCATAATATTGTCTATTCAAAGGCAGCCGAGATCTTAGAGAAAATAGAAAGAGAGAGCTAGATATCCAACTGCGGTATGCACGCCAGATAAGCCTCTTTAGCTCTTTCGTATATGTTTAGCTGGATAGCTTGGTAGATACTGATTTCGGTCAATAACTTGCATGAAGAAAAGAAATAGGACCGGCTGCCCTTCTTTGTGATCTTGGCCTTCTCCATTTGCCAGATATACAGATCCTGCGTTATCGCCATTACTCTCGCCTCACGCCAGCATTCTCTTCCTTGTCGGCCTCAATGATAGCTTTCTGATGGACGAGCTGCACCAGTCGGTTATCCTCCATAGGCCTTCTAAATTCTTCAACAATCCGGATCACTCATTTTGTCGCCCATAAAAGCTCGTAGACTCGGGCATATATCTGCCCCTCCGTGGCCTCTATTTGATGCCTTCTGTCAGCAGAGCTTCGGCTCGAATCCTGAGCGGATCTCCTCTCAGGCACTTCCAAGGTTTGAAAACCAAACTCAGACGAGCCAATTATTTCTGTAGAGCTATCCCTCCTAAGCGGAACGAGGGCATCCTCATTGCTGCGACGGCAGGTCACGCTCGAATAGCATCCTTGTCAAAAAAATTACGGGAACGTGGGCGTCCTCATGCTCGGCATCGCGGTCGATCTGGGGATGCTCGTGCGGCCGCTGGAAGCCGGAACCGATCCCGATAGCCGGGAGGAGGTCAAATTATCGTTGTCAGGGATCGTTATCTTCTCCCTGATAAGCTCCCTGGGCACATCCCTGTGGACCGATTGCAGCGACATCTCCTGCCTTCCCCCGTTCTTGCGGGAGACGGCCAGGGATGGCAGAGACGCTCCGCCTGAGGGGGCCAGGTCCAGGGATAGCCCGTCATCGGGCCGCAGCATGAGATCCAGGCTCTTGAAGGTGGACGGCTCTCCGCTCGCCGGGTCCAGGGTGGTCAGGAGAAGCTGCAGCGTTCCCGGCTTGAGGATTCCCAGAGTGCTCAGCTGCAAGTCACCCAGTTCCGGATTCATGGAGAGATTGATCATGCCTGACGGGTCCAGGTTCAATCCGGAGAGGGTAATCCTGCGGTAATCGCTATCGATGGTTATGGTAGGCGAGAGCGGGCCGCTGGCGCGTAGAGATATATTGTAGGCCTGCCCCTCCGCGAAGAGGTCCAGGCTCTGCCGCTGGCCCGCCCTCAGGTCGGGAACGGAGGAGGAGAGGGCAAAGCCGGGGGCGATGATGGCCGTATCTGCCTGATTCTTCCCGCTGCCGTTGGCGGTGCTGTTGATCTCAATGGCCAGGCGAGAGTCCTTTATCAGTGACAGGGGAAGCAGGATGACGGGCGGATAAGAGCTGCCCTGGCCCGGCAAGCCGAACTTGAGATTTCTGATCTCAGCTCCCGGGATCTCATTTACCAACTGGCCCGATTCCAGGACGCCTACTCTTCGGCCGCTCTCATCCGTGACCAGGGCGCAGGCCTTGCCGCTCTGCCAGATCTGCATGTTCTTTCGGGAGGCGTTGCCGGCCGCAGCATCTTCATCTTTGCAGAAATCGCACTGCTGAATTCCCAGGCGCGAGGAGAGGGAGACGATCTCCAGATTTCTGGTGCTGGCATTGCCGGAATAGAGGCTGTCCGGCTCGTCCGGGCTACTCGATGCCAGGTAGCGCCAGGTGTTGTTGGCCCGATCCACCTCGACGAATCTGCTGTCCATGGGCCAATTATTATCATACACATAGATGCGAGCCGTGCCGTTGCCGCTCTCCTCCACCGCAAAAGGCGTAATAGCGTGGCCCCCGCTGCCGTCGGGCAGATAGATGCCCATCACCCACCATTCACCGGCCTCCTGTCCCTCGGCAAAGGCGCTGACCAAAGTGTCCAGCACGGCCTGGGGAGACTCGAGCACCTTCTTCGATCCGCCGGGGCTGGTGACCTGGGTGGTCCACCAGTAGCCTATCTCGCGCTGCAGCAGGGCATTTTGCAGGGAGAGGTCAATGGCGGCGTTGCCTTCAAAGTGGCTGGGGCTGGTCTGGTTGTAGTACATAAGGCTGGATAGGACGGCGATGCCCTCGCAGTGTCCGGATTTCATGGCGGATATGGCCTGATTCATCCAGCGCTCGGCAGGATAGGTGAGGGTGCATTTGCCTCCGGCCAGGCTGGCGCAGACCTTGCCCCCGAACATGCGCTGCATCTCTGCGGCAGTCAGGTCGACGGTATCGGGATGCTCGCCGTAGTTTTGAAAGCTGAAGCCATCGACATCAGGACGAAAGCCGCTGTCGTTCATATTCGCTGCCCCAAGGGAGACGCTGCTATTATTCACGGCGCCCATTGCACAAAACAAAATCGCATTAAGAGATAATAATGCCATGCCTGCCAGATACTTCTGCCTCATCAGTTTCCCTGCCCCATTTGAATTAGAAACTGCCTGGCCGTTTTTCCCTGGAGACATAAACATCTTTTGCTGCAATAGTCCAACGCAAGATTTAAATTTAAGCCGGATGACATGAGGAAAAAAGGAGAGTGTAGAGATGAAAAGCTTTATAGCAATAGCATCGGTGCTTCTGTTCGCATGCGTGGCCCAATTCGGCTTTGCCTTCGGGGAAGAGGAGGCAGCAGCAAATGATTCGATCAATGCCTCCCAGTTGAATGAGACTCTCAAGAATGAGACTTTAACCAATGAGACACTTGGCAATGAGACGCTGGAGAATGCAACTCTCATTAACGGGACACTCGAGAATGAAACTTTGCCCCAGGCTGATTCGGATCCATTTGCAGATGCAAAGAACCGCAAGCCGGGTGGCAGATAAGACTTAATCAATCTTTTTTTTAAAAGATAATTTGCCTATCACATCTTGATTATTTGGCATTAATTCGATTCAATTCGATTCGATGATCAATTCATGGCATCAACTTATCCAATGATCACCCTGCCTAATGTTACCAGAAACAAGGCCATAAGCAGCCATCCCACTATGCCCTCCATAATTCCCAGGTATTTAAAGCGCCCCCGCAGAGGAAGCCCCTTTGAATTTGCAGTAAAGGCAATTATGCTGTAGAAGAAAGAAGCGATGATGAGCTGGTGGCCGTGAATATCATGAAAGCCTTCCACGCCCCTGCCCGCCCAGTAAATAATGGCGAAGAGCAGAATTATCACCATTCCGCAGAAGAGCGCATAATGGGGGCGAACTCCATAACCGCAGGTGAGCCAGGCCACCATATCCAAGAACTTGGAAAAGCCGATCGGTTTATGAGCCTGATTTAGATATCGATATTCATAGTAGCATTCACTGGCATCGTTGCCCTGGCCGAGGTCCTTATAATTCTTGATCAGGGCGAGGTAAGCTGCCGTGTCATAGCTGATGATATCCTTGATCTGACTCCAGCTCACTATCATCCGGTTGATGTCTGCCTTGGCCAGATACAGACGGGAGCCCTGGCGGAAGGCTGTGCCGTCAAACACCATTCTGGCAATCTTTGAGCTATTCAATTTCAGATCGCCGTTAAATGCGGCATAAGACAGATCAGTAGGTGCCTGGAATTGGGCACTGTCAAAATCGGCATCCTTGCTGAATACCGTATCATTGAAGAACGCCGGCCCATCGAACTTGGCATTTGAGAAACTGGCCGTATCATTGAACTGAGTTTTAGAGAAGATAGTATCCTCGAGGAAGTGAGAGCGGATAAAGTTTGCCTGTCCAAGAAACTGCGTATGGTAAAAGCCTGCCCCATTTGAGTACTTTGTTGCGTGAAAGTCGGCCATTTTCTCCAACCGCGCATCGGCGAATGTGCCGTAAGAATTAAACTGACTGCCGTAAAAATAGACGTCCCCAATGCAATGCAGCAGATTCGAAATTGGCATAGGCACCGTTGAATTCCGAGAAAGCAAACTGAGCGTCTCCATTAAATGTCGCATCATAAAAAGTGGCAAATTTGTCAAACCAGGAACTATCAAAGTCGGCCAACCTGTTGAAATCGGCAAAATCAAAATTTCCGCCATCCGGAAAGCGCGACATATTGAAGCTTGCTTCTCCCAGAAAACGGGTCGCATTAAAATTTGCCATGGTCGTGAATCTTGTTTCATTAAAGATGGCGTTCCGCTGAAAAGTGGTATTCTCAAAATCCACATTTCCATAAAATGTTATCCCTTTGCAGCTTACATTATCCCTGAATATTGAATTTGTTATCTTTATCGGATTATTTTGATTATTATTTAAAATAAAATCCCCAATAATAAGAACCCGGTCATAGACGGCAGAACCATTACTTGCTTTTGCCATTGCCGCCTGGGCAGATATCACCGTTAGTGGAAAGGATTCCGATGAGGGCAAGGCATTGTCAGAAACTGCCCCGTTCGCCAATGCCACGAGAATTACCGCCAGCATCAGGCATATCCTCCGGATCATTCCCTCCCTCGAGCCCAAGGCGGCTCTCCAAGTATCTAAACGTTTCCATATTTATATTTCCCACTTTGGCAATTCGGCAGATCCAGGCTTTGCGAGTCTCACCTGCAATTAAATCTGGGGCCATTTAGGCATATAGATATTCTTATACCAGAATGCACCATACCAGGCATCGACTCCCAGATGCATGCGGTCCCAGGGATAGGTTTTCCGCTGATCAACATATTTTGCGCCTGGACTCAGATAATTTGGACATGATGGACAGTAATCTATGTTCCAAAGGTCCCCCTTATCGCAGTCCACAGGAATATGGACGCATCCGTTTGCGCCGCATAAGTCTGTGGTGCAGGGGTTACTGTCATCGCAGTTCACGGGAATATGGGCACATCCGTTCGGGCCGCACGAATCGATGGTGCAGGGGTTACCGTCATTGCAGTTTACGGGAATATGGACACATCCGTTCGGGCCGCACGAATCGATGGTGCAGGGATTACTGTCATCGCAGTTCACGGGGATGTGGACGCATCCGTTTTCATCGCATAAGTCGATGGTGCAGGGATTACTGTCGTCGCAGTTCACGGGGATGTGGACGCATCCGTTTGCATCACATAGGTCGATGGTGCAGGGGTTACCGTCATTGCAGTTTACGGGAATATGGACACATCCTTTCGGGCCGCATGAATCGATGGTGCAGGGGTTACTGTCATCGCAGTTTACGGGAATATGGACACATCCTTTCGGGCCGCACGAATCGATGGTGCAGGGGTTACCGTCATTGCAGTTCAAAGAATCACAGCTTTTTCCTGCATACGGAGCGATCGTTATATTGCTTGCAGTACCCCCGATGATCTCCAGCTCCAGCTTTCCCGGAAAGAATTCAACGATTTTTATATTGTCTACGTTAGCTCCAACAATATCCAAAACTGTAGTTCCCGGGCCGCCAAACGCAAGTGCACTGAATCCAGATAGCATCAGCGCCAAAGTAAATATGATAGATAACCTCAATTCTAATCCCTCTTATTGAAGGCTTACCTTCATTGAATTTTGACCAATCATTTGAAGATCGGATTGCTGGCAAAGAAGAGCTGGTTATTCAGCCGATTTCATGCCTATCAACTCATTGTCGGCCAGCTACCCTCATGGAACTCGAATATCAAATTGATATTCATTATACACTAAAAGTAGAAAAATCTTTCGGAATAATATGGTGCATCTTGGATCAGTTCATCAATTCTGGCTCCAAATTGCACGACTTTCTACTGACTTTATATTATTACTTGGTTTCCGAATCAAACATCAATCCAGGTGCCGGCCCGGCCCGCCAGAGCTTCCTCCAGCCTCTCCATATCCGTTATCAGCGCCGAATGGCCCGTGACCTCAGCATAGGCTGCTGCCGCCTCTACCTTCGGCCCCATGGAACCTGCCGGAAACTCTCCTGCCTCCAGGCGCCTCCTGGCCTCGGAAACGCCCATACCGGCAATGCGCCTCTCGGACCCGGTGGCAAAATCGGCTGAGACATGCGGCACATCGGTCAGGATCACGAAGCTATGCGCCTGCAGGGCTGTGGCCAGCAAGGCAGCGGTCAGATCCTTATCGACCACCGCCTCCACCCCCTGCAATAAATTCTCCTCCGTCCTTCGCACGGGTATGCCGCCGCCGCCCCCGGCAATCACCAGATGGCCGTGGCCTATCGCATCTGCGATGGTGTGCAGCTCGATTACGGCTAAAGGCCGGGGCGAGGGCACGACTCTGCGCCAGCCTCTCCCCGGCGCCTCTACCATCTGCCACCCCTGCTGGCCTCTCAATTCTCCTGCTTCATCACGGGAGTAAAAAGGGCCCACCGGCTTGGAGGGATGCACAAAGCCGGGATCCTCAGGGTTTACCAGCACCTGGGTGAGAACGGCTGCAATCTCCCTCTCCGTGATGCTGTTCCTCAAAGCCCGGCAAAGAAGATAGCCTATGCTTCCCTGTGTCTCAGCCACCAGGACATCCAGGCTCTCAGCAGGTATGCGCCCCCGTGTGGCCTCAATCCTGAGCAGTATCATGCCCACCTGAGGACCGTTGCCGTGCACCAGCACCATTCCCTCTCCGCCAGGCAGAAGCAGTCTCACTGCCTGGGCCAGAGACTGAGCGGCAGCCTCCGAAGACGCCGGATGAGCTGGATTGGAAAGAAGAGCATTCCCGCCAAAGGCAAGAACCACCGGCCCGGGCAGGGTTACACCTCCGAGATAAACCGGGAGATCTCATCCTGCAAAAACGGGCGGCTCATATCCACAAGCTCATAGGAGACCATGGTAGAGGGCTTGTTGATCTTCATCAGCCGGCGCAGGTCGACCGGCGTTCCTATGACCACGCAGTCGCAATCGGCATTGTTTATGGTCACCTCCAGCTCCCGCACCTGGCTGGGGTAATAACCCATAGCCGGCAGAACCAGGCCGATGTGCGGGTATTTGGAGAAGACATCTTTTATGGATCCGACCGCATAGGGCCTGGGATCAATGACCTCTGCCGCCTTGTACTTTTGACAGGCCACCATTCCCGCGCCCCAGGCCATGCCTCCGTGAGTAATGGTCGGGCCATCCTCGATGACCAGCGCTCTCCTGGACCTGATGAGGTCCGGGTTCTCGGCCGTAACCTCCGAGCCGGCTATCACCACAGATGCCCTGGGATTCAACCTCGCCGCATTGGCCGCAATCGATCGGATCGCCGGCGGGTCCGCAGAGTTGGCCTTATTGATGAGAATGAGATCTGCAGCGCGAAAGTTCGTCTCTCCCGGATAGTAGGAGAGTTCATGGCCCGGACGGAGAGCATCGGCCACTGCGATCCAGAGATCGGGCTTGAAGAAGGGAGTGTCGTTGTTGCCCCCATCCCAGATGATAACATCAGCATCTCTTTCCGCCTGCCTGAGGATGGCGGCATAGTCCACTCCCGCATAGACCAGGGTCCCGCTTTTGACATGGGACTCGTACTCTTCCCTCTCCTCAATGGTCAGATCGGCTCGATCCAGATCTTGCAGGGAAGAAAACCTTTGCACAGCCTCCTCTGCCAGGTTTCCGTAGGGCATGGGATGCCTTACCACAACTGCTTTTCTGCCTGCCTTCTGCAGCTTATCCACAATGTATCGGACTGCCTGGCTCTTGCCGGCGCCCGTTCTCACTGCGCAAACGGCGATCACAGGCTTCCTGGACACGAGCATAGTATGCCGGTCGCCCAGAAAGGCAAAGTCGGCTCCCACGGCCAGTATCCGACCGGCCAGCTGCATCACGGCCTGATGGCTGAGATCGCTGTAAGCCAGAATGCATCTATCTATGCTCTTTTCTAAAATCAACCTTTCAAGGTCCTCTTCCGGCCAGATGGGCAGTCCATCTGGATAAAGCCGGCCGCTAAGCTCTGCCGGATAGAGCCGGAAGGCGATGTGAGGAATCTGGGTGGCAGTAAACCCTATGACCTCATATTGAGCCCTGTCCCGGAAGAAGACATTAAAATTATGAAAATCTCGCCCGGCGGCACCGAGGATCAGAATCCGTTCTCTGTACTGCGCCCCCTCTTCCATAACCTTCCTCCTCTCAATTTAGGTTATGCAGTGGAAAAGTCAGAGACCCAATCTAGCTTGCTGGGGCACATTGACGCTGCCCAATTCCTTCAGCCGGTAATCCTGCTGCAGCGTGGCCTTGAGCTTGCTGGAGTAAACGCTAAGCGTGATCTCCTTGGTCCGGCCGTACCGGCCTTTGCTGATCACAATCGTATGCAGAATGCCCAGCATATCCAGCTCGGCAATCAGGTCTGTTATGCGGCGATGGGTCAGATAGTCGGTCTCGACCAGAGGGCAGAGCTGTTTATACATATTGTAGACGGCACTGGTAGTGATGTTTCTGGTGCCCTGCTCTTCGAGAAGGACAATGCCATAGAGCACAAGCTTGGACTGAGTGGGCAGAGTCTTGATGACCTCTTCCACTCTATCCTGTTCAATCTTCTCCCGGGCAGAGCGCACATGATCTTCACTCACAAAAACTGAGCGGGCTCTTTCTGCCAATTCTCCGGATATGCGCAGGAGATCCAGGGCTTTTCTTGCATCCCCATGCTCCTGTGCTGCAAAGGCGGCACATAAGGGTATGACGCTCTCCTGAAGGACGCCCGGGCTAAAAGACAGCCTCGCTCTTTGTTCCAGGATCTCTCTGATCTGCTCGGCATCATATGGCGGAAAGATGATCTCATCCTCGCCAAGGGAGCTTTTTACCCTTGGATCTAAAAACTCTGTGAATTTGAGGTCGTTGGATATGCCGATGATGCTGACCCTGGAGCGGAGCAGATCGGAGTTAATGCGTGAGAGGTTGTAGAGAATGTCGTCTCCCTTTCTCACCAGCTTATCCACTTCATCGAGCATTATCACTACTACCTGTTTCTCTTCATCCAGGGCATTTCTAAACTCCGCATAGACCTGATCTGTAGGCCAGCCGGTCATGGGGATCTCCTTATCGAAATGCCTCGCCAAATGAGCCAGAATTCTATACTGGGTGTCTACCACTTCGCAGTTGATGTAGATCACAGCGCATTTCATATCCCCAAAACTTGCTTCCTCCAGCTCTTTTCCTACGTACTTGGCAACCGCAGTTTTTCCGGTACCGGTTTTCCCATAGATGAGAACATTTGAGGGGGTTTCTCCTCTTAAAGCAGGAACCAGAACTGATGCTAGACCGTTGATCTGCTCACTTCGGTGAGGCAGCTCGGTGGGCGTATAGGTGGGACGCAGGACATCCCTGGACTGAAATATGCCCCCCTGCGCCAATAAGTCAGCAAATAACCCTTTTGAAATAGAGACCAAGATAATTCCCCTCGAACAAATTTCCATGGTTCTGGTGGATATTAAGAGTTATGGTAAACTCCCCTTTGTTTCCAGTGGAGCTTCGGCCCCCTACCCCATGATTTCCTGTGGAAAAGAAATAAAATAGAACCGATTTCTCATGATAGATAATGAAATAAAATTAGCCCTTTAATACATACAATTTACTTGTATTTAACTTTTGTTGTTGTTGCAGTAATTATTATTATCACCGTTGATAATGATAGCATGGCTTGAATTTTATTACAAATAGGGAAAATGCTGCTAAATACTGCTTTGCTGGCCAAGACCGCTACGGAGAATTAGCTCAGTTCCTTCGCGAAGAGGCTTAATCTTTGGTTTCCCGATAGCCTGGCAGTTGCTGTAAAATAACCGTTATTTACTGAAGTACTGTGTAATACGAGCATTACGTGTATTATGTTATGCAAGCATAGCGATACGAAAAATAAATTCCCTGCTATTTCGTGCAGCATACTGATTCCCATGTCTTATGGAATTTTCTCTGTGACTATGAAGAGCCAACAGCGGGTTGGCAGGCAGAGAGAGCGCAGTTCCAGTGGAAATCATACGGTCTCTCTTGATCCTTGCATTCTTGGTCGCGATCGCTCCTAGATCCCGATAGATTGCCGGGATGTTTTTAGGCATAATGCATATGCTTGGATTCCAACTCATTTCCTCTTTTTTTAGGCCAGGAGACCGCACGATTCCGTATAGGATCTCAGGCTACGGGTATGGTCTCAAGCTGGCTGGCTACGTTCCAGATCAAAGTTCTGGTATGAAGCGGAATATTGGGATCGTTGCTTATCTCATCCAGTATCGAGATGGCAGATGCGGCCTTTATTGCTTCACTTACTTTCTCGTCCATGAGAATGGATTTGACGTTCTCTGCAGAGCGCCTAATGTTTCTCGGTACGGCATCATCGCTCATAATACGTTCTAGTACCTCAACGCATTGCTTAAGGACATTTTCAGCTGTCGTAGAATCACCACCATGTCTCTGATAAAAAGGTTAATGACGATATCCGTCTTAATCAGTTGTTCAGTGATGATATGGTCGTTGTATTTAAACGTATGTGGCATGCTGGTGATAGTACATGGAAGAGGATGAAGTTCTCAGCAAGATAACCAGGCTTCTGGAGAAAGGCTGCACTATGCTCGCCACCCATCATGACTGTGGCGCGCCTCTATTTCGCTGCCGGGGTGAGGTGGTCTGCCCTGTCTGCTCTTTTGCCGATGAACCTTCTTCTGCGCCTGGAGGGCAGCAATTGGCCTCACCTGGAGCCGGAGAGGATGAAACGGCAAATTCAGATCGCGCACATCTCCCGGAGAGCGAGAAGATAGGCAGACTTCATGCAGAGGCAAAGGCAAAGCCGGCCAGAAAAGATGAACAGAATGATGAAGACTTGACGCAGGCAAAAGGCAGTCTTCATGCCGCTCTTCTGCATAGGCTGCGAGAGATCACAGCTGCCCTGGAAGAGGAGAACGATCTGGATAAGCTAAAAAAGCAGCTGGATTGCCTGGAAGGCTTGCTGCGAGTGTTTCGATCTATGCAGGAGTGATGGATCATCCTTTTTCATATCGGCCCATCGGCAGGCATTTCCAGATCTCCACTGGAAATAAAGGGGTTGATCAATTGAGTATAAAATTTTTTAGTATGTGTGGTATAGCTCCGATTTTATTTCCTCTTATCCTGGCATTGTTCTGCATGACCGGCTGTCTGGAGAAAGCACCAGAGTTTCCCATGCTGCCTTCGGAGGGGCGGGAAGGTCAAGCGGTCGCGCCACGCTTGCAGATGGATTTCGATGCTGAATTGAGATGCGACCTCTTTGGCGTGCGGGGAAATATAGTGCTTCCCGGCAATAGCACGCTTGCTTATCTTATGCTCAATGCCACTTTAGAGGGAGAAGAAAAGCAATTTTGCACAAAATACCTGCTGATGCAGCTTGAGCCGAATCGCGATTACAGCTTTGAGATCGCCAGGAATGTGAATATTGTGCCAGGCGAGTATAACTGCACTTTAGAGGCAAAGGGACCCGGCGGTGTTCTGGCGAAAGAGACGAGAAGGTGCCATCTGGAAGAGCCGGTATCTTCGCCGCCAGTCGAGCTGATATACTGGCCGCAGGAGAGCCTGCCGGCCGCGGCCCCGGAACTACCGCCAAAAATTGCAGATGAATCATCCCTGGAAGCAGAGATCACAGACGGGCCGGATGAGTCCCGTGGCTTTGCGAAAGAGAGCTATGCAGCACCAGAAGATCTGAAGGACAAGGAGGAGGCAGAGGATATTTCCACAGGGACCGATTTAATCGGGGCAGATCTCACTTTGCCGGCGTCTTCGACCTCTCTCCAGGAGGATGCCAGGTTCGTGGGCAGCGCCACCTCGAAAAAGTACCACCGTCCGGACTGCCGCTATGCCCTCAAGATAAAGCCGGAGAACCTCATTTACTTCCAGAGCGAAGAGGATGCAAAGGGGCAGGGCTATCTTCCCTGCAAGAGCTGCAATCCCTAGAATTCGCCTATGAAAACGCAGGAGAGGCCGGGGGCCTGGGGCGGGCAGGCCGTGCTGCCCCTCTCGATCCTCTCCTCCGGATAGCCGAGGTCGCTGAGCGCTGCCACCTCTCTATGCAGCCCCTGCGACTGCAGAAAACGGCAGAGGCTCTCCAGGTCTGTGCCGCCGTCTGTGAGCAGAAAGACGCATTTTCCCCGGCGCAGCTCAAAGGCGATGGCATCCGGATCCAGGCTCCTGCCGTGCACGGTGATGGGCACTACTTTGAGCTGGCTGATTTTCAGGCGGGCACAGGCCAGCTGCAGGCTGGAGATTCCGGGAATTACCCTGCCCTTCAGGTATCCCAGGCCGGAGAGCATGGGATCGCCGGTGCTTAAAACTACGGCATCTTCGGAAAGATCGCCTAGCTTCTTGTAGTCCTCAATAACTCTGACGCTGCAACCCGCAGCTATGTGCTCTCTGACCAGATCTATGGCCCTCTTTGATCCGTAGATTTGCCTGGCCCGGGCTACCGCCTGTGCCGCCTCTGCCGTCAGCATCTGCGGGCCGGCGCCCACTCCGACGATGATCATGGTCCTGCCAGCATCAACATATCACTCATATCGGTTCCCCTCTTTTTTTTTTACATCACGATCCAGCACCGTGATTTCTTGCATGGCGATCTCATAAATCCTGAAATCCAAATCTAGGGCACATCGGCCAGGAGGCTTCCATCTTTGCCCAGCAGAACGATGCGGGTATCGGGCAGCCTCTTTTTAGCCATCTGCAAAGCTGCTGCTATATTCCTGTGCTGGGGCTCGGACTGCACCATCTCCGCCACGGTGCCGTAGCCGGTCCCTTCCAGTATCTGGGGCCAGGCCCATTTGAGAATGAGGGCGGGCAGTCCGCAGAGTATGCTCTTCTGGTCTTTTTCAAATGCCAGCCGGTCAAGCTGGCTTCCCATGAGCACTGCTTTATAATCGGGAAAGAGAATGCGGCTAAGCTTGAGACCGGTTCTGCCTGTGGTGACTACCACTTTTTTGGCCTCTTTCAGCTCAAGGGCTCTGTCGCCGGTGAAGTGGTCGTTCCAGGGCTCCACAAAGCCTGTCGAGCCCAGGATGGAGATGCCGCCCAATATTCCCAGGCTGGGGTTGAGGGTCTTATGGGCCAGCTCCTCTCCTCGGGGAACCGACAGCTGCACCTTTGCGCCCTCAAGACCCGTTTCCTGCAGCGCCTCACAGATCGCTCTCATGATCTGCTCCCGGGCGGAGGGGCTGAGGGCGGGCCTGCCCACTTCATCGCATAGCCCTCGCGCCGCAATTCTGCCTATTCCTTTTCCGGCTACAAGAGCCGTTTCCTGGCAAGGGCGGGCCTTCGCGGCGATCTCCAGGCCGGCTGTGACATCGAACTGATGGTCTCCGCCATCTTTGACGGCCAGGCAGTAGCCTTCTTTGGCCACAACAGGCAGGGAGACGGGTATGCCGGCCGGAGTTGCCACCTCCAGAGAGTGCACCGGCCGGCAGAGGGAGAGGACGGCTCCCTTGCAGGCAGCGGCTGCGGTAGTTCCCGTGGTCAGGCCGCGCCGGCAAAGAAGGCCGCTGGAGAGAAGGACCCATCTGCCGCTCTTGATCTTCTCCAGGACCTGGGGATCGGGGCAGAGGCGGATCCAGGAGGCGGGAATGGCAAAGCCTGTGACGGGATCAACTATGGCATCAGCGTGCGTTTCTGGCATAGGCATTTATGATCTCATTTATGGCCGCGACGGCGATGGGAGTTCCACCCCTTGTTCCTGCGGTGGATATGGACGGCACATCCATCTCCCTCAGCCGCTCCTTGCTCTCTTTGGCGTTGACAAAGCCCACGGCAGCGCCTATGACCAGCCGCGGCAGGGCTTTGCCGGACTCGATCAGCTCGCATAAGGTGAGCAGAGCGGAAGGCGCATTTCCTATCACCACTATGGAGCCGGAGAGCCTCTCTTGCAGGGCCAGTACTCCGGCCGAGGTGCGGGTTATTCCCAATTCTCTGGCCAGGCCATCGCCCTGGCCGATGAAGCACTCGATCCGGCTGTGGTGCCCTGTCTTCAAGACTCCCGCCTGCACCATTTTTATGTCCACGAAAATGGGGGCGCTCTTCTCCAGGGCCTGCAGGCCTGCCTCCACCGGCCGGCCCTGAAATCTCAGGATCTCGGCCACGCTGGGATCGCCGGTGGCAATGACGCATCTCTGCCTGATCTTATCCTCCGGGGTGGCGTCTCCAATCATCTCTGAGATGAGCCGCCGGCTCTTTCTGCTTATCTCCATGGCCTCGGGCGTGACAGCCCCGATATCCGTGTAATCTTCCATCATGGGAAATCAGCTCTTATAGCTAGTAGCTGTATTTGCTCTCATACCCTCTTCTGGTGATTATCCTTCCTTCTTTTATGTAGGAGCTGGCCGAGGCGATGAGCAGAGTGAAGCGAAAGCCGACCGGCTTTGCCTGCATGAGGTCCTCTGCGCTGAGAATCATAATATTCTCGCCTTGCCGGGCCACATCCTGGGCCAGAGCGACCGGTCGCATGGGGTCAACCTCTTCCAGCAGCGGGCCAAGCTCCTGCCCTTTTACATTGTAGACGGCCACGGCAAAGCCTGCGGCAGCCAGAAGCGGGGCGTGCGCCGCGTCTCCTGCCGAGGAGAGAAGGGCGAAGTCGTTTACCAGGGGCGCGCCGGCTGCCGCAGCCACCGAGGAAAAAGCGCTGACTCCGGGAGAGATATGCACGGGCAGCGTGGCCTGATCAAGTATCCTCCAGCCGGAGCTGAAGATGGAAGGATCGCCGCCTGTGAGGATGGATGCCTTGCCGCCACCCTTCGCCACTTGAATTGCCTCCTGCAAGCGGGCGGCCATTCTCTCCGGACAGGGGCCGGCATGGGTGACCTTTCGGGCAGGGCTGATGTCGCCAATCAGTTGCAGATATCTATCCGCCCCGAAGATCTTCTCCGATCCTCTCAGGATGCTCTCTGCTTCTTGTGTCAGATTTGCATTATCGCCCGGGCCGATGCCCACCAGATTTACGGCTGCCTCCCGGCTGGCTACGCCCCGGAAGGTGCCCCGGCCCAGGACGATGACCAGAGAGGTCATATTGATCCTCTCTCTCTGGCTCTCCTCTTCCATCAGCTCTTCACAGCTGCTCCAAAAGATCTCCTCTCCCTCCCGGCCGATGTTTTTTGCCACCAGGACGTCTCTATGCCCGCAAATGTCCAGAGCGCGGATGAGCTGCCAGTCCCGCCTCTTGCTTTTGGGATTGTAGAGGGCAAGGGGCACCTCTGTCTCTGCGGCCAGGCGCAGCCGGCCCTCGATCTGGGGCCAGGGCGTGAGCAGATCGCTGAGGCTGACGGCAGCCACGCACTCGCGAAAGGCCAGGCCCGCCCGGCAGGAGGCGGCGGTAAAAGAGGTGACTCCGGGCACAATCTCGACTGAGGCGGGCCGCCCGGCCATTTCCAGGCCGAGGCCGGCCATGCCGTAGACATTGGGATCGCCGCTGCTCACCAGGGCCACCGATCCCTGCTCCAGGAGATCAACCGCAGACCGCACCCGATCCACCTCTTTTCCCATGCTGCTGGACAGAACCTGCTTTCCCGGCAGAAGATCGGCGATCAGCTCCAGGTAGGGCCGGTAGCCGACCACGAAGTCTGCCCGGCGTATGGCGGCAGAGGCGGCGGCGGTGCGTAGCTGCGGCGAGCCGGGGCCGATGCCAACTATTGATAATTTGTGCTCGCCTGCTTCCTTCTCCATCTTTTCTTCCCTTCTATTCTCCGATGGCAACTGTCACCCTCCCGTAGGCCTTCTTGGGAAGAATGAGCCTGCCAGCCAGGGCCAGGACGGCCGGCTCGGCCACGCCGGCCAGCCCCAGGTCGCGGGCCCGGGAGGGGCTGGCTGGAGCCTGGGAATTGAGCGTTTCCGGGGAGAGGTAAATCATCTCCTTTCCCAGGACGCCGGCCGCCTCGATCATGCCCTGTTCCTCTCTCTTCAGCCAGGCGGTAGCCAGTATGCTTATCTCCTCTCGCCTTCTGCCTGCTTCTTTCAGCGCCTCATCAACGGCCTGCAGCACCTCAGAGCAGCTTATGCCTTTTCTGGCACCGATGCCCAAAACCAGCCCTTTCGCCTTCAGGACGGCTACATCTTCATCCACCAGCACTATCTGAGGCCCCTTCAGCCTCAGGATGGGAACTTCTTCTTTGAGAAAGGCCAGGTTGAGGGCTTTAGAGGCTTCCCTGTTGACGATGGTGGCGCGAAGCCGCGCTGCCATATCTTCCAGGCAGGGCCGTCCTTCGGCATCGGTGGCGGTGGTTATGGCCGCAAAAAGGCCGAGGCGCATGGCCAGCAGGCGGGCCAGCTCATTGGCTCCGTGATGGCCTCCCACCACCGGCACAGCGCAGGAGAGGGAGGAATCGACGGCCACCACAGGCCGGTCCGTCCACTTATCTTTGAGATGGTGACAGAGGCTACGCACAACGATTCCCACGGCCATGACCGCCAGCAACATTCTCATACCTCTCCAGGATCATGCCCATCTTCTCTTTCTGGTAAAGGACGATCTCGGGAGCATAGCTCTCCTGCAGAGCACCGGCTATTCTCTCTGCCTTCTCCCTGTCTCTGGGAAAGACCAGTATGGCTAACGATCTCGGTATAAGTGAGACCTCCGAAATCCGGCTCTCATCAGCACGCCGCCCACCAGGATGAGGGCGCTCTTGCTTATGCCTGCCGCCTCCACCTTATCGGCGATATCAGCCAGCGTTCCCTGCAAAACCCTCTCATCCGGCCAGGAGGCATGATAGACCACGGCCACGGGGGTATCACAAGGCCGGTCCAGGCTATCTGCAATATCGCGGATCCTGTCGATGCCCAGGAATACGGCCATAGTGGTATTGTGCCGGCTCAGCGCTCTCAGCTCGTCCTTTTCCAGGGTGGTGCCGGCGGGCCTGGTCACAATCAGAGACTCTGAGACCCCCTTCAGGGTGAGCTGGGTCTTCAGAGCGGCAGCTGAAGCAAAGAGGGAGGAGACTCCGGGCACAACCACCACCTCCACTCCTGCCTCCTCCAAGGGCTTCATCTGCTCCAGAATAGCCCCGTATAGAGAGGGATCGCCGCTGTGCAGCCGCACCACCTTTTTTCCGGCCCGCAGGGCGGCGATGATCCTGGCGGTGGTCGCTTCAAGGGATAGGCCGTTGCTGTCCATCGTCTCTGCTTTCAGGCCTTCCAGCAGGGCGGGATTGACCAGGGAGCCGGCGTAAACCACCAGGTCCGCCTCTGAAAGAAGCCTCATGCCCTTGACGGTGATCAGATCCGGGTCTCCCGGCCCCGCCCCCACGAAGTGCAGCTTCATCTCCGCCTCCGGGCCAAGAGAACAGAAAAGTAGTCGCTCCTCTCCGGCATCTCCTCCCGGGTGATCCTCTCTTCTGTCGTGCAGAGCATGGAGCCGAGCACGAACTGCTCAAAGCCGCGCCTGGAAAGCTCCGCGGCCAGCTGGCGGGGCCGGGTGGCCTTGATGCGGATGACTGTGTCGACGGGCGAGCCGTCCGAGACCTCAAAGGAGCTCTCCAGGGGAGAAGCAAAGCGCGAGGCGAGGGCGGGCACCACTCCCACTCCGGGAATGGTCTCTATCTCTATTCGGGGATGATTTTGCCGGATCACTCTTGCCAGATGGCTGAAGGTGGAGAAGGTGTTGACATCTCCCATGCAGGCAAATGCGGCCGGGCCGACGGACGCCGCAGCCGCCACGCTATCCGCATTTTTCCGCCAGATCCTCTCCAGCTCTTCTTCGTCCTTTATCATGGGAAAATCCAGGATCTCGGGCACACAGTAGGGCCGGACAAGTTCGGCTGCCATCTCTCCCGGCACAAAGACCTTTGGGCAGTGCTGCAAGGCTGCAATGGCCTTGATTGTCATGAGCTCCGGGTCGCCCGGGCCAAGGCTGATGCCGATCAACATTTACCAATCACCATGAAGATGGGATTAACCGGTTTCAGGGCGATGTCCCCTGCCAGATCGTAGCCTCTGCAGATATGAATTTGAATGAGCTCCTGGAATATTCCCGCCTCTTTCATCAGCCCGGCCAGGCGGGCAGCGATGCCGATTCTGGCCAGGTCGGCCACAATGATGCAGCCGGGAGCGGCCTTCTCCAGGAGGAGGGGGAAGAAATGATCTATGCCACGCGTGCCGCCCATAAAGCACCTGTCAACCTCCGGCAGGCCGGGCAGGAGGTCGGCAGCCTCGCCTGAGAAGAATTGGCCCCTGGGAAGGAATGTGCCGGCAGATCTGCACTGCCTCTTCTCTCCGGTCGATGCCGTAGATGCGGTCGGTGTAGCGGGCAGCAGCCGCCGAGACGGCCCCAGAGCCGCAGCCGATGTCCAGGAAGAGCTGGCCCGGCTGGATGTGCAGCTTTCCCATGGCGATATAGATATTCTCCTCTTGTGTTGCCGTGCCTGCAAGCTTCATGGCTGCCAAGAAAACCATGCTGGCATAAAAGGTTAATCCAAGTCAACTTTGTTGGAGTTAAATCAAGTAGAATCAGAGGAATCCGTTTTGATTGCAGCTGTATTTGACGCGAATATTGGGCGAGGCTATTCTTCATCACCGGCATTCATGCCTCTCCACTCTCTCTCCTTTGCCTCTTCCGCCAGTTCATCGTCTTCGCCAGCCAGGTCGTAATAACCGGAGATGCGCACAATATCCAGCCGGGAGATCTGATAAGAGCCTCCCTTTCTCTCCAGAGGGGGGTTGATCTCGATATCCCGCAGGGAGAGGCCCGCCGCTCCCGCCTGGTAGCTCTGGAAGATCTGTCCCCAGGGGACAAGGTGCGCCGTTCGCGCTTTTCCGGCGCCGCGGCGAAGCTCCACTGCCAGGATGCCCTGCCTTCCCGAGCGGGCGCAAAAGTCAGTCTCGCGCGACATCTGGTGCCCTCCGGCAGCGAAGCTGAAGTGCTGCTTGAAGTAGAGCGACTTGGTCTTGCGGGCGTCCAGGCTCTTGCACTCGATGGCCAGGTAGTACTCGGGAATCCTGGAATCCACCAGGATGTCCGTGAACTGGCCGGAGAAGCGCGATTGTTTCAGCCGGTAGGCTATGGCGGCGATGCCATCCTTTTTGAAGAATGAGTTGAGGGCGCGAACCAGCGCCCACTCGAAGTCGCCCATTATGCTCTTCGCGTTATGCTGTTCTTTTAGAATATCTTTTCCTCCCATTACTTTCGCTCCGCGCCCATTCCTCTCCTTTAATAACCCGAAAGAGAATCCTTTGCGGTGCGCTCTGGTGGGGGACGCCATGGTCGTGGGAAGGACTCTCTGGGACTTTGTCATTGAGGTATTTCGGACGCCGGGAATGAGCGTCATTCTCCTAGCTCTGCTCATTTTATTTGAAATTATATTGATATTAATTATATTATTAGTTCAGAACGGGCTGATGGACTTAAAATTCAGCTACGGAGGCCTGGGCCTGGAGCTGCACCAATTGACGGCTCTGGTGGCGTAAGTCCATTCCTCGATTCGATCTAAAAAAGTTAAAGTACCGGCAAAAGAATGCTCATTCATGGATATTGAGGAGGTCGCCCGGCAGTACAGCATGAGGGAGCTGAAGCCCATCGCCAAAAAATACGGCATAGCCACACGCTGCGTCAAGAAGATCGACATCATCAAGGCCTTTCCGCCGGAGGCCCTGGCCGAGCTAACCGGCTCCGGGCAAGGCGAAGCCGGTCCGAAAGTCAAATCCTGAGGCAATAATCAATCAATAATCATTTGGGGCAGCATCATGGCAAGACCGGGAAGATTTATTCGCGCCAAAACCATCTCCGATGCCTGGCAGAGGGGGCTTTCTCTCATCTGGCGGCAGGGCAGCCAGATCACGGATGAGAGGGGCACCAGGATCCGGGAGCTATTATCTTTGCAGATTGTGGTGGAAGATCCATATCACGAGATGATTCCCGCCCAATACTCCTGGAATGAGGAGCGTCTGGAGGAGTATGCCCAGCAGCTTTTAAGCGGCAAGAATCCCGGCTTTGAATACACTTACGGCGAGCGCCTGCGTGCCTGGTCTCTGCCGGGCGCGCCCGCCCTGGATCAGATCGAGCAGGCCGTGCAGCGTCTGCGGGCCTCTCCGGCCACGCGCCGGGCCACGGCAGTAACCTGGATTCCGCCGGTGGACGCCTGCAAAGATGAGGTGCCCTGCATGATTGTGGATGACTTCAAGCTTCGCGACGGGCGATTGCATCTGTCCGTATTCTTTCGCAGCCACGACTTTGCCGGAGCCTACCCAGCCAATCTCTACGGCCTGGCCAGAGTCCTGCAATACGTCTCCGGCCAGGTGGGAGCCCTGCCGGGCAGCATCTCCACCACCAGCGCCTCAGCGCATATCTACGAGCATGACTGGGACTGGGTGGAGAGAATGCTTTCCGGCCTGGGATCCGAGGTAGATGTGACCTGCCGGCAATGAATGGGTGGCGAAAGAGGCATCGCCCCAGAAGTTGCACCGGGATGACACCGCAAAGAATATCTGCTTTTATCGATTTCTCCCTACGTTTATGGTCGAAAGCCTATTGATGATCAAGGCTGAGGAGGTCCTGGAGAAGATCGAGAAGGGCAAACCTGTAGAGTACGAGAACGTCATCATCTACGGGGACCTGGATCTGCACCGCCTGGACCTGCCCTTCAATAAAAATAAGCAAAAAATTATAAAATCAACGATAAAGATTGAGTACTCCGTCATCAAAGGGGATGTGTTCTTCGATCACTCCGCCTTCTCCGGGCTGGTGGACTTTGACGGCACGGCATTTACCAAGGCGGCCAACTTCTCGGGCTCCTACTTTCAGGAGGATGCCGGCTTTTCCGATTCTGAGTTTCAGGGGATGGCCAACTTCTCCCGGGCCCACTTTGCCATCGAAGCCAATTTCTCGCGGGCCAAGTTCAATGATGCCGACTTCGGCCGGGCGAGGTTCGAGAAGTATTTCCACCTCGCCAATGCCAAGGTATACACATTAAAGCTGTCCGATGCCATCTTCTCGCCAGGGTCCAGCATTCACCTCAAGGACTTCAATTTCAATCGCATAGCGGTTCGCTGGAACTCCATCAAAGATCATATCCCCTTCAACGGCTCGGTGTACCTGACTTTGGTCAGAAACTTCAGGAACCTGGAGCAGTTCGAGGATCAGGACGACTGCTATTACCAGTACCGAAAGTTTAAGCAGGCGCGATCGCATAAAACCATTCCCGGGCTCTTCGATCGTCTGGCCTGGATCTCCTGCGGCTACGGGGTGCGCCCATCGCATACCATTCTCCTCAGCCTGGCCATCATCCTCCTCTTCACAGGCATCTTCTGGGCAGGAGATGCCCTGCAGCCGGACGGCGGAGATGGCCGGCAAGACAAGACGGTCGTGTCGCTCAATGATGCCTTCTACTTCAGCAGCATGCAGTTTTTAGGCAAGACGCCTCAGAATTTCAGCATCATCGAGGGATATGAGTTCATGACGGTGATAGAGACGCTGCTGGGCTGGCTTCTCATGGCCCTCTTCCTGGTCACATTGAGCCGGGTGATGCTGAGATGAACGATCATCGAGATCGAGGATCATGCTCTTCAGGAAGCTCATTATTCTTGCCCATGGACCCAGGCCAGATAAGATCCTTACAGGAAAACCGTTATAAACCTCCAATATGACGGCAACAGGGGAATTTGCCAGAAGGTCGGATGGAATGATCAAGCACATTGTGATGTTCAAGTTCAAAAAGTTTGCAGAGAGCAATAACAAGCAAGGCAATATCCAGATGCTGAAGGCTTATCTCGAGGCCCTTCCCTCCCAGATCAATGAGATCAGGTTCTTCCAGGTGGGCGTCAACTTTCTCGAGGCGAGCGTTGCCTACGATCTGGTCCTGGTCTCCGAGTTCTTAAGCAAAGAGGCCCTTTACAGCTACCAGAAGCACCCTGAGCATGTCAAGGTCGCGGACTTTGTCGGCAAGGTCTGCGAGAGCCGCATGGTAGTGGATTATGTCTTCTGATCCTGTCCAAATGAAGATCGGCGTTTGCGGTATTGCCTGCCAGGCCTGCCCTCGCATGGCTATAGGCCAGTGCCCCAATGGTGAGAACGGCTGCCGGCCCCGCGAGAACAGGATGTGCCGGATAGCCACCTGCGCTTTTCAAAAAGGCGTCTCTCTCTGCTTTCAGTGCCCGCAGTTTCCCTGCGAGACCACGAAGCTGGGGCCTATCAGCTACGGCTACTGTCAGTACATCGCGGGAAAGGATTTTGGATAGATTTCATATCCCATCAAGGATAATAATAGGTCACGCAGCTTTTCATCCAGCCTGATAACAGAGCCAAAGCATTCATTTTGCCCCTTTTCTTTCGATAAAGTGCCTCACGACAGCTCATCCTTCAGCCCCTTGATGAAGTGGCCGTGAGTTATGCCGCCCAAAGCCAGGGGCCTGAGCTCTTCCTTCAGCTTCTCCAGCTCTTCCGGCAGGGATTCGCCGGCCTTGGCCGTCAAATCTATCGCTTTTGCGTAGATATTGGCCATCTGGCTGGCATACTTTTCCGTCCGGCCGCGGGCATCGATGGCCAGGCCGTCCAGGCCGATCTGGAAGAGGCGGGGCATCTGGTCCAGCAGGCAGGTCTCGGCGGAGTTGAAGATATGCGTCCTTCCCTCGTCATCCAGGCGCAGGGGGAAGATGCGCCTCATGTCCTGCAGGCCCCAGAATTCCGTTGCGTCATATTTTCCTTTAGCCAGGCAGGGAATGCAGTCCTCGGCCACCATCACCTCCAAATTGCCCTGCACCATCAATTCCAGGCAGGGCGCATCAGGAAGCAGGCGGGCGGCAGCCGCCGCATTTTCCAGCTGCCCGGCGGACAGTTCGGGAGAAAGGGTGAGAAGGGCAAAGGGCGGGGCGAGCGCCTCGACGGTCAGATGGTTGCAGACGTTCAGGCCAGGAGCCCCGTAAAGGCGCATACCGGGCCGGGCAGCCAGGACGGCCTCTGCTCCGCCCACGTTCTCCACCATAATCCCGTCTGCCTTTATCTCTGCCAGCAGGGGCCGGGCGAACTTGAGAAAACCGGCTCGCGTGATCTTTGGCCACTTCCAGAAGAGTTCTGCCTTTTCGCAGATGGACTTTGCCTCTGCCATCAGTTTTCTCGCCCGCTCCGCCTTTTCTCTCTCCTCTCCCAAAACGGGCTCAAAGTATATCCTCCGGCAGCCTGCCCCAACGGCTCCTCGCACCGTCTCCAGGCTGTCGGCATAAACGGCCAGCGTGGGCGCGCTTCTCTGCCGGCCCGGCGCAAAGGAGGCTGGTGTGGCAGAGGATATGCATATGCTTCGGGCTCTATCTACCTTCTCTTTTGGGGGCCGTCTCTTCTCCAGAAGGGCCTCCTGGACCTTTTGCAGGAGATCGCGGCGCAGCTGGTTTAGGGCTCCCAGAGGCGCGAAGAGGTCTTCTCCATAGTTCATGGCGATCTTTCCCACCACAAAAGGCGTCCCGCCCGTGCGGCGCATCTGAGCTTCGATCTGCTGCCGGGTGGTGGGCTGATTTTTGGCTCTCTCCATCTTGAAGGCGGCTTTCATCAGGATGCTCTGGCCGCCCTCCAGGCGGGCCTCCAGCAGAGGCACCCCCTCCTCCCAGGTGATGGCAATGTCCAGGGGGATGGAGGCCCTCGGGGTGGCGATGATCTCCTGCGCCTTTTTCGCGAGAGCAGCGCTGCCGGTCAGGTAGACTCTGCTGCCCGGACGAACCCTCTCCGGCGTCTTGAGCCGCAGCAGGCCGTCTCTAAAAACCGCTTTTTGCACCACCAGGCCCATCTCCTGGCCGGGAGCCTGGAAGACCAGGCCGTCACCCTTCTCGGGAGAGAGAGGCCCGGCGAGCCTTATCGCCGCCTCGCCTCTCCCGGCATCAAAGGCAGCCACGCTGCCTATGAAAGCTCCCCGGTTGTCGGATGCCTCCCTGCCCATGACATCCCTGGCTCCCAGCAGGTGGCCTTCTGTGAAATCGCGGTTGAAAGCCAGGGCCAGGTCTCTTTCCTCCTCCGGGGAAGGCGACCACTTGCCTCTGGCAATGGCCTGCAGAGCTTTTCTGTAAATGCCGGTTACAATGGCCACGTACTCCGGGGACTTCATCCGCCCTTCGATCTTGAGAGACTGCACAGGGGATCGGACGATCTCATCCAGATGCCTGTAGGCGCATAGGTCGCGGGTGGAGATGAGAAATCTCTCCTTGAGCGGCTGCGCCGCCAACCCTGCCGGACGGCCAAACTCATCTTTTTTGCCTCGCAGCAGCACATAGGGCTTTCGGCAGGGCTGGGCGCACATTCCCCGGTTGCCGCTGCGCCCGCCTATGGCCGAGGAGAGAAGGCACTGCCCGGAGTAGGAGTAGCATAAAGCGCCATGCACGAACACCTCCAGGCCGATTCCCTGGGCCACAGCATCGGGGCCCATCTCCTTTATCTCATCCAGGCCGACCTCTCTGGCCAGCACCACCCTCTTGAATCCCGCCCGGGCCGCCCAGAGGGCTCCCTCCCGGTTGTGAATGGTCATCTGGGTGGAGGCATGCCGCTCCAGCTCCGGCACCATGCGGCGGGCCAGCAGGGCGACGCCCGGATCCTGCAGCAAAACTGCATCCGCCCCCATCTCATAGAGCCGGAGCAGGTAGGAGGCCACATCTCCCAGCTCATTTTCTCTGATCAGGGTGTTGACGGTCACATAGACCTTTGCTCCCGCCAGATGGGCGCAGTCTATGGCCTGTGCCAATGCCGGCTCATCGAAGTTTGCAGCGAATTTTCTGGCCCCAAATCTCCTGCCGCTCAGGTAAACGGCATCAGCTCCGGCGGAAAGCGCCGCCTGCAAAGCCTCTGGCGATCCGGCGGGGGCGAGCAGTTCCGGAAGTCTTCTCAAGATCGATCGCCAGCATAATCGATATCTTCGATGGCCTTTATCGCGCTTTGCCACTGCTGGCAGTAGTACACCTGATCGGGATAGTCCTCGATATCTGTGCCGTTCAGGCTCCAGGGATGCATGAACAGAATTCCCCTTCTCTTTGGATTGCTTCTCACGAATTCCACGATGTTCATGTCCAGGTCGTCTATCAACACATCAGAGGGTATGTTTTGCTTGGTGCCGGTGCTGGCACGATAATACCCTCTCAGGCAGGGAAAGTGTGTGGCGAGCCATCTTCGGGTGGCCTCCTCGGCATTGGGCCGTCTGGCCGTCACCACGAAAACATCATGCCCGGCAAGCTGCTCCATGGCATTTTGCGCGCCTTCGATCAGCGGCACTCCCATAACATATTCCGGGTCGGCCAGCAGAGTGGTTATCTCCGACCAGATCTCCCTTCCCGCGAAGCTCCAGTGGGCACGATTGACATCGCTCTTGCTGTACTTCTGTCCATACTCTTTTTCAATTACCTTCAGGACAGCAAAGACCTGATCTGCCAGTACCCCGTCAATGTCCACCGCGATCTTCAAAGCATGCCTCCCCTGCAAATTGTTGTTTTTGCTATTAGTATTATCTCCAAAATTCAGATCATCTTCTGCATCCAGACCACATCGAAGTCCTGGCCCCATTTTCGGCCGATCCTCTGGAAGCAGCCGCACTCCTGAAAGCCCCGCTTCCTGTGAAAGGCCAGGCTTGCCGAGTTGAGAGAGGAGATGCCGGCCAGGATATTATTGATGCCCTTTTCCCTGGCCTCGGCCAGGAGGCGCTCTTGCATTGCTTTTCCTATTCCCCTTCCGGTAAATTGCGGGGCGATAAAACAGGTTATCTCTGCGGTCCTGGAGAAGGCAGGCATGGACTCATGCGGGCGGAGCAGTGCAAAGCCCAGCACATCTCCCTCGTCGTCCCTGGCAACCAGGAAAGGATAGCTTTGTGCTGTGTCCAGGAAGAGGTCGAAGAACTCATATGGCACCTGACTTTCCGGATAGGCGGCAAAGCTGTTCTCCACGTAATGGTTAAAGATATCGACTATCGCTTTGCCATCCTCTTTTCTGACCGGCTCAATGGTAAACTGCATATCTTATCCGTCCTCTGGCATGCAAAGCTAATTGGCCACTTCCTATGCCAAGAAGGGCATGATGCTCGGGATTTGGCCTGACCGAATTTAAGGCTATCCCGGCAGCCTGGGACAGCTCAGTCAGGCATCAATTCTCAGGGGCGAGGGAGGGATAGTTATCCATGCCCGGACCGCTTCCTATCTTCCTGGGCTTGTCGCAGATCTTATCCTGGTTGGCGTCAGAACAGCCCTCTTTCTCCTCATCGTAATCGCTGTAATAGTTTCCCACAACCTGCGGGCCGCTTATCAGCTCCAAGAGGCTCTGCAGCCCTTCAGCCTCCACCGTCCCGTTCCATCGATTATTTCTGCCGCTATCGCTTACGGTTATACTATTGTTTATCAGATCGTTTGACAGGAACGTGTTATTTTCATTGCCAGACCGTATATAAATGCCGTACTTATTCTTATAAATTATGTTATCCTGAACAGTATTGTTGCTGGCGTCCACCAGTATGCCGGCATTGCCGCATCCGCAACCCCCGAGCCGGTTACGTTGAAGCCTTTAACGGTCGTGTCGTTGGCCGTTATGCTGATGACGCTTCCCGATCCTCCGGCATCCACCACAGGGGTGCCGTTGCCGCTGTCAATGCCGAGCAATGTGAGGGTCTTGTAGATATGGACGTTCTCCTCATACAGGCCGCTATGCACCTCAATTACATCTCCCCGGCTGGAATTGTCAATTGCGTACTGAATTTGCGTGTAATCAGCATCCTTCGGCCCAACGGTTATCTGGGTGGCATATGCATATCCCATCAGCAGAATAGGGATAAGTAATAATAGTACGTATGTCTTCATAATTTTTCATTAGTAGCTTCTTTCTATTAGAGCTTTTTCATTAATATTCTTAAAACTGTACATCTTTCGATAGAGAATATTGTGTTAATTAATATTCTGATTCAAGCGGCAGTTGCCCGCTCCCAATGCGGCATTGATGGGAGGAGGATTTAAAATCAAGATATGCAGATATACTATGCGCATGGAGTGGATGGATATGTTAGAGGGCATAAAATGCCATGGATGCGGCAAAGAGATCGGGGAGGATGAGGTATTCGCCACAGAAGGCAAGACACTCTGCGAGGACTGCTACATCGATGTCGGCCACCGAATTCGCGTCTGCGATCCCTGGGGGGAGAGATCGAAGAAGATATTCCGGAAAAGCCACGGCCTGGAAGGAACCGATGGCCTCACCGATCTGCAAAAGGAGATCTACGAGTATATTTCGGAAAAGGGCAAAGCCACCCGGGAGCAGTTGATGGAGAGATTCGAGCTTCCTGCAGCGGAGCTGGAGAACCAGTTTGCCATCCTGCGCCACTGCCAGCTTCTCAAGGGCAAGAAGGAAGGAGATGCGGTTTATATTGTGCTCTGGTAGAATTTGAGGTGAAAATTGCCGCAGCAGCCTCCTTCATAAGAAAAGCTAAATAGAATGCATAAGATAACTTTCCTTTAGTTTTTAGTTGAGGTGAGAGAGTATGTCTGATAAGAAATTATATTCCCTGCCCGAGCTGCCCTATGCTTCCAATGCCCTGGAGCCCTTCATCTCCGAGGCTCAGCTCAAGCTGCACCATGACAAGCACCATGCCGCTTATGTTAACGGTGCCAACGCCATATTGGAGCGGCTGGAGAAGGCCCGCCAGGCCGGGACGGACATGGACATGAAGGCCACATTGAAGGAGCTCTCCTTTCAGGCGGGCGGCCATGTGCTGCACAGCCTCTTCTGGAGAAATCTGGCTCCTGCCGCCAAGGCCGGCAAGGAGCCGGGCGGCGCTCTGGGGGACGCCCTGAAAAAGGAGTTCGGGTCTTTCGAGCGCTTCAAGAAGGAGTTTTCAGCGGCGGCAGCCAGCACGGAAGGATCGGGCTGGGCAGCATTATCCTGGTGCGCCATGACCGAGCGGCCCATCATCATGCAGATCGAGAAGCATAACGTGAACGTCTATCCCACGTTTCGCATCCTCATGGTCCTGGATGTCTGGGAGCATGCCTACTATCTGGACTACAAGAACGAGCGGCCTAAATTCGTGGAGGCCTTCTGGAATATAGTCAACTGGGAGGAGGTAAATCAAAGGCTAGAGATGATCCTGAAGAAATGAGCGATGATTGGTATTTCCTATTTTTCGCATGATCCGGGCCTGAAAGGAACGCTTTAGGCCCGGGTCATCAATATGCGCCCCACAAAGAGGGAGGGGCTTTGCTACTATCCCTTGGACACTCCCAGCGGCACCAGCCGGGCTACCTTGGTGGCAATGCCCAGGTTGTGCACCACATCGACCACATCACCGGAGGGCTTGTAGACCTGAGGAGCCTCCTCGGCCAGCATGCCGGGTGAGGTGGCTTTGACCACGATGCCGTCTCGGTTCAGGGCGGCCTTCACATTCTTGCCGGTGAAGAGCTTGAGGGCCTGGCTTCGGCTCATGATCCGGCCTGCCCCGTGGCAGGCGGAGCCGAAGGTGAGATCAAGGGCGGCGTCGCAGCCGCAGAGAACATAGGAGGAGGTGCCCATGCTGCCCGGTATGAGCACCGGCTGGCCCACATCTGCGTAGGTCTGCGGCACTTCGCTCCGGCTGGGGCCGAAGGCCCGCGTGGCGCCCTTGCGGTGCACATAGAGCCGCTGGCGTTTTCCGTCCACCTCATGCTCCTCGATCTTGGCCACGTTGTGGGCCACATCGTAGACCAGATCCAGCTGCGATCCAGGGAAGTATCTCTCGAATACCTCTCGCGTCCAGTGGGCGATGATATGCCGGTTGGCCCAGGCGTAATTGGCGGCACAGACCATGGCCCCGAAGTAATGCTCCGCTTCAGGCGATCCCAGAGGCGCGCAGGCCAGTTGCTTGTCGGGAATGTCGATGTTGTATTTCCTAACCGCCCGTGAGAGGACCTCCAGGTGATCGGTGCAGATCTGGTGGCCGGCTCCCCGCGAGCCGCAGTGAACCATAACCGTAATCTGGCCTTTGAAGAGCCCGAACTGTCTGGCCCTGGCCTCATCGAAGATCTCCTCCACCCTCTGGATCTCCAGGAAGTGGTTGCCGCTGCCTAGAGTCCCCAGCTGGGGACGGCCGCGCTTTCTGGCCTTGACGCCGACCTGAGCGGGATCGGCCCCCAACATGTGCCCGCTCTCCTCGCAATGGGTGAGGTCCGCCTCAAAGCCGTAGCCCTCCTCCACCGCCCATTCCGCTCCGAGGAGGAAGGCCTCCGTGAGCTGCTGGTCACTGGCATGCAGCCGGCCCGTGGCACCCAGGCCGGAGGGAATGGCCTCGAAGAGGGCATCGATGAGGGTGTTGATGAGCGGCTGCACGCTCGTCGCCTGCAAATCCGAGCGCAGCAGGCGCACGCCGCAGTTGATGTCAAAGCCTACTCCGCCGGGGCTGATGATGCCGTCCTCCTCGCGAAAAGCGGCCACGCCGCCGATGGGAAAGCCGTAGCCCAGGTGGGCATCGGGCATGGCCATGGAGTGCTTGACAATGCCTGGCAGGGTGGCGACATTGGCCACCTGATCGATCGTACCCGGCTCGACCATCTCCCGCAATGCCGCGGATACAAAAATTCGTCCCGGCACGCGCATGCCCGGCCGGTAGCCGATGGGCACCTCGTAAATATTATCGTTGATCTTGCTTATTTCTACCATAATCACACGTCCAAAATCACCTGAATGCACCACAGTTCATTTTTCTTGATGCCGAACTTATGCCGGGTGATGGCTTTGACCTCATTTTCGAAGGCGTGCCTCGAGAGATCTATCCTCTCGCCCCCGATCTCAGCCGCAAGCTTCCAGCCGCCGTTCTGCTCCAGCCGGACGGAAAATGTGGCGAAGACCGCCGACTCCGTCTCGAAGAGAAAGACGATCTCGGAGAGCCATTGATAGGCCAGATCCTCAAGGTCAGGAGCCTGCAGCTTTACCATCCACCTCTCTTTGACGGCAATCGCGGATGGATCGACCATTGACCGGAAAAGTGCGGCAGCGGCATTGGAGAGCATCTCATCCGCCGTCTTCCCGTAGGCACGAAACTTCACATCGGCGGTGTGCTCCAGGTACTCGAATGCAGTCATCTGATTATAATTAGGGGCTGCCAGGCATTAAAGCATTGCCAGACCTCTGGTCAGGCCGGCGGCCGCAGCCAGGCGCAGGGCATGGGCGTATTCCCGTCCGGTTATGGGCCGGCAAAGCTCAGGAAAGCGGCAGGCATTGTACTGCGGACGGTACTGGGCCATGACGTTGAGGTAGGTGTTCTTCGATATCTCCTCGGAGAGGAAGCGAACCACTTCGGCAGTTCCGGCTGCGCCCTCCGGCAGTACCAGGTGACGGACGAGAAGCCCGCAAACGGCCAGCCCGTCCCCGTCCAGAGCCAGGTCGCCCACCTGGCGGTGCATCTCTCGCAGGGCGGATTTCATGATGGCGGTGTAGCCCGGTGCCTGAGAATACTTGAGGGACGCTTCGTCTGAGCCGTACTTGGCATCGGGCATATAGATGTCGAATATGCCTTCCAGGAGGCGCAGCGTCTCCACCGAGTCGTAGCCGCCGCTGTTGTAGACCAGAGGAAGGCTCAGGCCCCCATCTCCAGCCAGGACCAGCGCCTCCAGAATCTGGGGAACGACATGGGTGGGGGTGACGAAGTTGATGTTGTGGCAGCCGCAGTCCTGCAAGGAGAGCATCATGCGGGCCAAGGCCTCCGCTGAGACCTCCCGGCCTGCGTCTTGCTGGCTGATGTCGTAGTTCTGGCAGAAGACGCAGGCTAAATTGCATCCGGAGAAGAATATGGTTCCGGAGCCGGCGCGGCCCACGAGCGGGGCCTCCTCTCCAAAGTGGGGTGTATAGCTGGCCACCCGGGCCCACCGCCCGGTGCGGCAGAAGCCGCGCTCGCCTGCCAGTGCGGTCCACTTCGCAGCGGCGGGGGCAGATGTCGCAGGAGGCCAGGCGGGCCAGGGCGGCGTGGGCGCGATCGGAGAGCGTCTCGGAAGTAAGAAGGGAATAGGCAGGCATTTCGGCCACTGAGCCTATTGCTTTGATTGACAATGAGATTTTCGAGGTTGGTCCTTCGATTATCTAAATTCAAGCTATAATTGGCATAAAAAATTATAAAAGCATGGATAAGGATCAGAGGAACCTGATCCCTTTGGGCATCTCCCCGAAGCGCCTGCGAAACTCCTCCGGCCAATTGGCAGTATCCAGCCCCTTCTGGCTCAGGAAGGCCGAGGCCCAGCGTTCCAGGCCAACGCCGCTGCAGCCTGACCAGAGGGCTTCGCCGCTCTGAGCTTTTACCGTAAAGCCCTTGGGATACTTCTCGCCATTGACGGACAGATTCTGAAATTCAATCCAGTTGCCGTTGTAGGGCAGAATCGCCTCGTAGTCCACAGTTCCCGCTCCGGACATCTCGGCCAGGCCCGTCTTTCCCTCCTGGGCCATGAACCAGGGCGTGACCCAGGCCGTCCGCCAGCGCAGCTGCAGGATATCCTCGAAGATGTGCTTGTAGCAGGCCTTCAGCTTCTCCGCTTCTGATAGTACCTGCTCGCGCGTCCCCAGCCAGACGATCTCGATCCGGTGGAACTCGTCCACCCGCTCGATACCGTGGATGCCGCCGGACTCGTAGCGGTGGCTCGTGCCGGAGCGATCGAAGACGGTGATGGGCAGCTCCTCGCTTGGCAATGTCATGCCCTGCAGAAATCCCCAGAAGGTGGGGCACTGGGCATAGCACATGCCTCCGATGGGCACATCGATCTTCTCCTTGACCAGATCGAGGGGCACCTCATGGGTGACCTTGTAGTAGTCCATGACCTCTTCCCAGAAGGCCGGATCGCGGGTCTTGGGCGGGCAGACGAAGTAGATCTCCGGGTAGACCCCCTGAGCGTGGCCGCTCTTCTTCCAGACGTCCCAGGTGTCCAGCTTGGGAAAGATCATCTCCTGGTAGCTTAGGGGCCGGATGATCTCTTCCAGCACAATCCTCTCGAAGGTGCGAAAGACGTGCGTAGCCTGCGGCCCGTAGATCCACTGGCCGCGGCTGGAGCCGTGCTTGATCCAGCCCGCCTTTTGCATCTCCTCAGTGGGATCGCGAGAAAACTTCGGCTCGCGGGCCGGGCTTTCCCAGAGCAGCTCCCAGTGCTCGGTCTTGCCTCCGTAGCCGCTCTGCAGTTTCTCTTCCAGAAGGCTGATAATCCTGTCCGGTATGCGATTTTCAATCTCGGACTGGCCCATCGTGCCGTCCGGGCCCACATCCAGAGAAAGGAGCAGCTTGCCTGCTTCGAATTTTATCTCGCGAACATAGGGTATCTTGTGCTCGATGGGCCTCTCCGACTCGACCTCGATCTCGAACTTGCTTACCTCCAGACCGCGCACGCCGATTCGAAATTGCTTTCCCAGAAGCTCAGAGAGAGGCCGGCGCAGCCTGAGCAGCGCATCATGGGCTCGCACAAATCTGTCGCTATCTATGACCAGATCGATCCTGCTGCCCGCCAGCTTCCACTCGGCTACTTTGGCGCCCTGGCCTTCCGGAGCGCCTTTCTGCAATATCGGCCCGGCTTTTTCAAAGAAGTCAACAAGGGCAGCCCCGGCTTTTTCCGCGTCGCTGCTTAGCCGGAAGCTCGCCTCCAAATGGAATTTCATTTCTCCTCCGTGCAAGCTAGTGTCTCTTCCGCTATTTTAATGTTCATCAGCAGATCGTCAACTGTGGAGAGCAGAGTGCCTATCTTCTCGGTGGAGAATTGCAGGCAGAGGCGGCCCTGCTCCGCCAGAAGAGTCATATTGGGCAGATTATCGGGCTCAACTGCCCTCGCTACCGTCTGGGCCGCATCTCCCCAAAAGAGCAGACGTGCCCGGATCATGGCGCATCCTCGACGGCCGGTGTATCTTTCGCATCTTTATGCAGTTGCTCTCCTACTATCTCGTCCAGCAGAGCTAAAAAGCGATCCTCGCTTCCCGGCGGGATGGACGCTCCACTGGCAATGGTATGCCCCCCGCCCTCGCCACCCACCGCCTGGGCCGCCTTTCGCAGGGCAACGGACAGGTCAAGGCCTTCGGATATGAGCGGCCTGGTTCCGCGTGCCGATATCTTGACCATATCATCCTTGTGGTTCAGGGTGACGAGCGGCCGGTCGGTGTAAAGATATCGGATGCCAAGGCCGGACACAATAGCTCCCGCTTCCATATTCTCCATTTTCAGATAGCGGATGCTCTTCATCACCCGGCTTTGCTCTCGCATGATGCCTATCTCTCTTCGGATGTGGCTTTTGTACTCGCGGGCCAGCTTTTTTGCTTCCGTAAGTGCGCTCTTGTCGCGCAGGCAGAGGGTCAGGCCCAGGCCCGGAAGGTCCCTGTTGCCGCAGGCGTTGAGCAGCTGCACCATCTCCAGGGAGTTTTCCACCACCTCATGCTTGAGGCGAATGACCTCACCTATGACGGAATCGGCGGCAAAGCTCCCCTGCATAAGCAATTTCAGAGTCAGGGCGGTGCACAGCCTTGCCAGGTCACTTCCGGCCAGGCTCTCTACATTTCCCTCTATCTTCAGTTCATCCAAAAAAAGGCGGGTCTTTTCCGGGTCGCCGGTGAAGTCAAGGAGCGGCTCTATGCTGCTCTGGAATACTTCCTCAGCCGGGCCGTCCTCAGACATCTTCAGGCCGGGCTTTACCTCTACGGCTGCAGAGGCTACCGCCTCTTCCAGGATAGTTCTATTCGCGCCTATCATGGCCTGTCGATCTCCCATGGCGCCTACCAATGCCAGACCGGCCAGGTCTGCATTCTCGCCCATATGGCGCACCACAGAATATACTGTGCCCGCGGCAGAGAGTTCAAAGGCTCCATCTATGCCGAAGAGATGGGGATTGAGATGCATGCAGCCTAAAGTGCCCACAGGCCGATGGTGGTCCAGCACGAAGCAGTCGCCTTTGATGCGGGAGATGAGCTCAGGCTTGCCGCTGCCCATATCGCAGAATACTACCGGCCCCTCCAGCCCGGCAAGCACGGATTCGTCCAGCCGGTTGCACAAAGTGGCCTGAAAAGGTATCCCAGCGCGAAGGAGGGCGCTGCAGATCAGCCCTGCGGATGTGATCCCGTCCGCGTCGTTATGCGAGATCACACGCATGCTGTCGCAATGTAAAATCGACCTGGCAATAGCCTCGGCAGCTTTGTCGAGCCGCTTCATGAGATGAGAATTTCAGCCGTCTCAGGCGAGTAAGTCCATTCCGGCGCCAACCGCCCGGAGTCGTGATAGTATTTTACCAATCTTCGGACCTTGTTCTCGGTGAGCTGCAGGGATCTCTTGTTGTGGACGTCCTTCTTGTTGGCCTTGATATGTTTGCGGACGTGCAGTGCTTTTCTCATCAGATTGCCGAGATCCTCCGGGATATCGGGCAGGGCTTTATTCTCTTTCAGGAAGCCGGTTATATTCGTGCCCAGGACCAGCTTGGTGCTTGGCACACCGTACTGATCTCTCAGGGTGAGGCCAATGCGGCTGGCGGGCAGTCCGCTCTCGTGCAGCTTCATGATAGTCTTTTCCAGCTCCTCTTTGGATACATCGGACCACGCGGGTGCTTTGGCAACCGTGGGCGGACGGGATCGGGAGGAACCCTTTTTTCTGCTGTGCATCTTAGCCATTTTTGTAGTCCTCATTAAATTTCATAAAGGCGAAGGTATAAAGCTCACGGCCAGGTGGGATAAAAAACTTGCGCCGCTTCTCCAGGCAACCGATTTATAGGCCAGGGAGTTTCAAGGTGCTGACATGTTTCCGGAGTACATAAACCAGCTCTTTTATCTCGTGGGAGAAGCGGTGGTATTTTTAGTCATACTGATCCTGATTCTCTCGGCAATAGTGGCTCTGCTCGTTCTTTACTCCTTTAAGACGGGCAACTTCTTCGCGGCCAGGTATATGCTCTTAGGCATCGTGCTTCTTGAGAACGTGATAAAAACCTTCTTCTGGCTTTTCCGGGCCGATGATTCCATAATAGACGATGTGGGCGTGCGGCTGCGCAATTACATAAACAACAAGGAGTTTTTGAAGACTCCATATGAGCAGCGCTTCATCTTCATGCCCCAATGCGTTCGCAGCATACAGTGCCCGGCCAAGCTCACTCCGGAGGGCATAAAGTGCGTGAACTGCGGCCAGTGCGGTGTAGGCGAGGCCAAGAAATATGCAGAGAATCTGGGCTACCGGTTCTTCATAGTGCCCGGCTCCAGCTTCATAAAGAGGATAATCAAGAAATATCAGCCGCGAGCCATCGTCGGCGTCGGTTGCTATCTGGAGATAAAAGAGGGTCTGGATCTCTGCCACCGCTACGGCATACCGGCGCGAGGCGTGCCGCTTTCAAAAGCTGGTTGCGTGGCTACCACACTGGACTGGGATCTGTTCTGTGAAGCCATAAAAGAAAAGGAATAAAAAAAAGTGCGGGCGGTACAATCTATTCCATGCTGATGGCTTCGGATGGGCAAGCCTCAACGCATGTCTTGCACTCAGTGCACTTTTCCTTATTTACAACTGCTATTTCCTCGTCATCCAAGGTGATTGCTTCTTCTGGGCACTCCTCTACGCAAGTTCCACAGCTTACGCATTCCTCTCTGTTAACAACTGCAGGCATTATTAACTCCTCCAATTTGCCTCACTCGGCAAGTTCTCCTGTAAGTATATCCGATATATACCTTTCGTTAGCCTATGCCAGCCTACGCCAGTTCATTGTACCTTTTCCGGTCTTTGAGCTCTTGACGCTTGGCGCTGTTCCATCCGCTCACCGCCTGCAGATATCCGGTGATCCGGCTGATGTGATCCACGTCTTCCGATCCGCAATTGGGGCACCTGTCTTCCAGCCCCCCGGATACCTGAGAGCAGCCCAGGCATACCGTCATATCCTTGCTGAAGGTAAAGTAGCCGATCTGGGTTTCTCTGGCCAGACGCATTCCGAAGTCCATCAGGCCCTGGGGATCGGGAGTGGCCTCGCCCATGAAGATATGGAAGATGTTGCCGCCATCGACTATGGGGAAGAAGACATGCTCGTGCTTTGCCCTTTCAAATATGGTTACATCGGCCGCCGGAGGCAGATGAGTGCCGTTGGTGTAGTAGACGGGCAGATCGCGGGTCTTGTGCACGTTCTTCTTCACCGCACTCAGGTCGCCCTTGACCACCCTCTCCGCACATTCCCGAAACTCCTCATGGATCAGGTCGGATACCGCGAAACGCTGGGCCGTGGTCTCGGCGGGAGTGCGTGCCAGGGCGATGGTCATGCCATGCTGCTGGCTTAATTTTTTGGCGTAGATCTCCATCTCCGTCATGGCCCGCACGGCCAGCTTCCAGGCCTCCCTGGACTCATGCATCTGCTTTCCTGTGTGGAACTGCACCATCTCGTTGACGCCCACAACACCGATGGTATAGACCAGGCCCTCCAGGCCCACGGCGACGGATCCCTTCTCGCCTGTTATCGGGTCGCGCGGCTGCTGGGTAGCAAAGGGCATGCGGTGGTTCCTGATGATCTGGTTCATCCACTCGCGCTTGACTTTGAATATCTCTACCGATGTGTCCATCAGCTCTCGCAGGTACTCGAAGAGCAGCTCGTCGTCGCCCCGGGCCAGGTAGGCGGCGCGAGGACAGTTGAGGGATACCACCTGCCAGGAGCCCATGGAGAAGTGCTTGCCGTCTTTGAAGTATAATTTTTCCATAAATTGGTCGTCTGAGTCAAATGTAGCAGCAAATTGATAAGCACAACATTGATAGCACGATATTCCCTCTCCTGCGCCGCGATAAGCGGGAAGCTGGTTGTCGAAGTAGGGTGTGCCGTACTCGGCAGCCAGCTTGAATGTCAGGAGGTAGAGCTGCTGATAGGTGGGAAGATCGGGATGGGCGGCATTGAAGGCCTCGTCCTCCTTCATGAAGTCCGGCTCGATGCTGATCTCGGGCTTGGGGAAGTTGAAGGGCTTGCCCCAGTAGTCGCCGGTCAGCATGACCTCCATGAGGGCCTTGAAGGCCAGGCGCACCTCGCGCTCGAACTGGCCGTAGGTCTTCTGGGGTGCGTCGGCAGAAGAGCCATTCCAGACCTTGCCAGCGTAAACGGCAGGCTTGTCCCGCCAGAGCTTGGGAACGCCGGGTGTCAGCTGCACCGAGGAGAAGACGAGCTGGCCGCCCCGAGCGACCATCATCTGCGTCATCTCGTAGACGAACATCTGCATGAGCTGCACGATCTCCGGGTAGCTTTTGCCTTCGAAGTATGGGGCGATGAAGGTCAGGAAGTTGTAGAAGCCCTGGCCGCCCGCGAAGTTGGTCTGGGCAGAGCCCAGGGCCTTGACGGCGTGCAGGATGGCCACCTCCGGCTTCTTGGCAGGGCCGGCTACGCTGGCCTTGGTGCCGAGGCCGTCCGGCATGAGCCCGTAGTATAAGAAGTAGCGGAGATCCCAATCCTGGCAGTTGTGTATCAGCAGACCATCCGAAGCGAAGTAGGTGTGGCTCTCTTCATCATCTCCGTCCAGAAAGAGATCGTAGACGCATTCGCCGGACGTTTTCACGGCAGAGATCTCCTTGACCTCTTCCCGTCTCGGGCTTCTTTGAATCTCTTTTACATCGGCCAGGAAGCTGTCAATGTGCTTTTGACGCTCATCATAAAACCTGGCCCATCTGGAAAAGGTCTGGATATTCCTGGACCCATTGAGCTGTATCCGGTACAAGGTCCGTCTCTCTTCTCCTTCATAAAGCTCTACTATTTGCGGATTCATTTCCAGAGATGTGAGGAGCAAACATAGCTCCTGGCGGAGCATCTCTGAAGCTGTGGTGTAGTTGACTATGCAATCAGACTTTTCCGGACGGTAGAATGTTGAGCCATCTCCGGTAAATAGGGCACTTAGAAAGACAGAAAGAAGCTCATCGTTCATATGGTAAACGATGCTGGGAAGCCTCTTGTTGTAGCTGCCACCGGTTACGCCGAAGACATATCGGAAGAGCAGGTAAATCAGCTTGCCGCCAAAGTAAACCTGTTTGGATCTCTGCCATTCACCCTCTATTCCGTAGATCGTCCTGGTGGATGGACCGCCTTCGGTCATAGTTGTGTAAGTATTAAAGGCGCTTGCAGCGCTGCATATAACCGCCTGTGCGTGTTCGCTTCCTGTAATAACTAAATTGTAATTTTTGGCTGGCTGGATGTTGTAGTTGCCCTCGGAGATGAAGTAGCCCAGAAGCTTTGCGACATCTGCTGTAAGGGGGAAGATGGCAGGGAGATCATTATCGCTTCCCGTAACGCCCACTCTCAGGTCCGCGATGCCGTCCTGGCCGTATTGCTCGCAGAATCTTTTGAATATGGTGATGGGCATTGTTCCCCTGGTGAACCACTCTTTATGGTGGTCTACGCCCAGGGACCTGGAGATCTCTGAGAATGACCTGCACATTCCGTTATCAATTGCTTTCTGGAAGAGATCGCGAGCGCCTCTTACAAAGACAGTCTCCAGCTCATGTGCAGGGACTCTATCTACAAACTCATTTATCAGATCGAGGCTGCCGATGGCCTCGCCGCGCAGGTTCAATCCATGCTCAAAGGCGCTGCCCAGGATGTCACCAGGCTTGATCTCTCCCGCCTTTTTTATGCCTTTGCCTGCAACCGGTATCCTGTGCTCACGGGTGACCTTTAGTGATTTGCCGCTGGCAGTTTTTATCTTGAGAAGGTCGTCCCCGGCCCGGCGTCGAGAGACCTTTTTCACTTTCTTGGGCCCGCGAGGCGATATGGCATAGAGGTCGTCCGGGTAATAATAATCGCCCTGGAAGGGAAGCTCGTCCGGCCTGATGATGGTATTTCGGCCTTTATCGATTACGGGAACCGCTGTGCTCCCGTCAATGCAAAACGGCCTGGTTCCAAAGTACTCCAGGTCGTGAATATGCAGGTCGCCGGCCAGATGGCGGTCGGCCAGGTAAGGCGGCAGCAGCAGAAGGTACTGCTCCTTGCTGATCTTGTCCGCCTTCTTCTTGTGGCTGGTCTCGGCGTTCTCCTGGAGGTTGGCATTCTCCTTGGCCTCAAAGCCCGTGCCGATATCGATGAGATGGGCATCAAAGACCGGTGTGCCTACCCGGGTGCAGATGTTTCGCCACTCCGTGTGATGCCTCTCCAGGAGCACCACATTCATGATCTCTCGCACCAGGGGGCCGCTCAGGTAGCGGACGTTCATCCACCGCACCCGGCGCTCCACCTCTTTGGCGATGTCCTGGGCCTCTTCCTCGGTGATGCCCGGCTCTTTGTAAAATTGCTCTGATAGCTTTGTCTCCTTGAGCAGCTGCTTGGCTATGGCCTCCCTGTCCCAGTCCAGCAGATGGCCGTCCGTGGTCCTGACCCTGGGCATAACCGAAGCAGCCAGGCCTTCCAGGGTCTGCTGCACAACTCTGCTGCTCAAAACCCATCCCCTCTATCATAAAGCAACATTAACTCATCCTCTCAATAATCAACTTATCAATGCAGTATTTCATCCTTGGTTTATTGGCTTTGCGCTCCAGACATTCTTAAAATTTTTCTATAAGTATCTCATTTCTGGGTAATAAACTGATCGGCCAGATTTTCGGCCAGGATTATTAAGCCATAGAAAGCGGGGCGAAAGTAATCCGCATAGAGATCAGAAGCTAGGCTCCGCACAAATTCGCGGGAAAGACAGGCATCTGTCATCCTCCTGGACCGGATCATCTTTGCCCCCTTTTATTGGAAAACTATTTGTCATCAAAAATGCATGTCAACAGCAAGTATCTTTGCTTGAGGTGAAAAATGGTGAGAATAATCCTTGTTGGGCTGCTGGCCCTTCTGGCTCTTGCCCTCTCATTATCGGGATGCTGTGCAGAGCCCAGTCCCGCTCCTGAGAGTCAGGCAACATCCGCCAGCGCGACCGAGCCCCAAAATGAGCCTTTGAATACCTCCGGCGCTCTCAGCCTGTCCGATATGGCGGAGAAGCTGCTTTACGAGAATTCGGAAAACGGCGTTAGCATCACCTATCCTTCCGGGTGGCTGGTGGTGGAACCCGATGCCAATGATGAGGGGATTGTGGCAGGCTTTCTGGCACCGGACCAGGACGTGAACGATCCGGCCGTCTACATATTATTGCAGATTGAGGAGATGCCCGCCGGACAGGAGATAACCCTGGAGCAGTACGGTCAGGCGGCCTTGAGCAACCTGCAGGCTGCCAAGCCCAACCTGCAGGTTCTGACGGAGAGCGACATTCCCGTGGGCGGCCAGCCCGGCCACGCCATCGTATATGAACTGGATGAGCGAGGGGGAGAGCTACAGAGTACTGAAAGCATGGTCGGTTCAGGGGGATGCGGCTTATATATTCACCTACAACGCGCCCGTTGACCGTTATGAGGAGTTTGCGGCAGACGCCAGCCAGATCATAGGCTCCCTGAACGCCTCCTAATTTATATATTTTTAAAACTTTTTTCCCCTTGAGCATTGCTTCCATACTTACTCTTTTCTCTTCTTCATCGCCGCCCTGTACCTGGGCCAGCTCTGCCGGGCCAGGCCCTTCTCTGCGTAGCTGGCCGCCACGCTGTCTGAGACGGCCCGCTCGATCCGATCATCGCGCGCCCTTCGCTGCATCGCCGCCTTCTTGACGATGATGTAGTTGGCGATGAGAAAGAGGGGGAACATGAGAATACAGATCACGACAATCTGCCAGATTTCCATAAATATCACTCTGCCTTCCGAATATAAAAGGAGCACATTGGACTCGAGTACCGGCTATGATCAAGCCTTTTGCCTGCGTATCACTTGAACTTCGCCAGCAGTCTCGCATAAAACTCCCGCTCCGGCCCTCTGGTGGAGCGCACCAGCCGGTCCAGGATCAGCTCGGGAGTGCTCCTGGCCAGATAGTTGTAGCGCGGGCTTCGGGAGACGCGCAGGTTGTTGTTCTCATCCAGCCCCTCCGCCTCGATCCCATCCACCCGCACCTGCGTCTGCGCGAATCGTCTCACATCCTCGGCCAGGTGGCTGACGAAAACGGCCACACAGCCGCGCCGGTTCAGCTCATCCAGCATGCAGGCGATGATTCTGGCGGAAGCGCCAGGCTCGGTGATGGCCTCCAGCTCGTCCGCCAGCACGATCTTTCGCCGCTCGTTCTCCACCACTGCGAACTTTCTCATGGCCGTCTCAAAGGCCCCGGCGGAGAGCGTGCCCCGGCTCTTGCTGAAGTAGTAAAACTCCTCAAATAGGGAGAGCCGGCAGGCCTGGGCAGGCACGGGCAGTCCCATGTGCGCCAGGATGACGATCTGGGCGATAAGGTCCAGAAGCGATGTCTTGCCGCCCGAGTTGACGCCGCTGAGCAGCGCCACCTTCTCGGCATGATCCGCGACGCCGAGTGTGTAGCTCACCGCATCGGGCCTCTCCAGGAAGAGGTGGCGGCCCATCTCAAAAGAGAGGCACGGCTCATCTGCGAATCTCGGGAAAGGCCAGATTCTCCGCCAGGGCGAAGCAGCCCAGGGCATAGGCGAAGTCAAACTCCATCAGGGCATGGACCAGGGCCAATGCCGCGTCCCTCTGGTCCTGCAGAGAGTGTGCCAGCTCTCTATTCGCCTTCAGACCCCGCCCTTCCCTGCGGCTTCTCAGCTCCTGCTCAAAGGAGCGCAGAGCCTGCCGGTCCAGCTCGAGAGGATAGCAGACCTGCGCCGAGAAGACCTCCTCCAGCCAGGCTCCTTCCGCCCCGGCCAGCTCCAGCTCGCCTGCCGCGCGCGCCCTGGCCTGCTTTAAAACCTCGGCAAAGACGCCCTTCATCTGCACCTCCAGCAGCTCTCGCGCGCCTTCTCCCCGGCTCATGACCAGGAGAAGATCAGTGCCGCCTAAGGTGAGAGAGCTCTTCTCGATCCTTCTCTTCAGCTCCTCATTGGCCCAGGAGGCCGCCTCGCTCACGCACCCTGCCAGATGGGCGGCCAGCCGGGCCAGACGCTCTCCCTCGGCATCACCGCTCTCATTGAGCCGGGAGAGCAGAGCCGTCAGGCTCTCCCATGCCGCAAAACCGCTCACTCCGGCATCCTGCAGCTTGCGGGCCGCCAGGGCCGCAGCCTGCAGGCACTCTAGATTCTCCTTATAAAATCCCAGGACTGCCTCGGGCACCAGATACCATTCCTCTAGAGACTGGGCAACCTCCATTTCCGCCGGACCGTCCATGTCTTCGCCCACCAGGCAGACGTGGCTGTAGCTCCTGGCCAGGTCCGCCAGCTCGGCCGGGCTCTCGGCCAGATGCAGGTCGATCAATTTATCCAGCCCGCGCCCTTTCAGCTTCTGGAAGGCCTCCACAGAGGTGGCCGCTACCGCCCTCTCCCGGACCCTGGCGGCCGTTTTCTCGCGCAGGGGCCGGACCTTTTTTAGCAGCTCCTCCAGTCCCAGTCCGCGCACCTTCTCCGCAGCCTGCTGTGCTGCCCGGGCTGTCTTGCGGTTTTCCGCTATCATCTCTGCCGATGATGCGGCAAAGAGTGTGCCTATCTTGAGCCGGGCGTATTCGGTATGAGCATAGCCTGCCAGGCGGGAGATGAGCATCTGATAGATCCTTGCCGCCTCATCCGTGGCCAGAAACTGCCCTGGGGCCACATCATACTTCAGGCCCCGGGCATGTGAGACCAGGAGAAGCGCCTGGCGTTCGCTCAGTGCCCTGCATAAACCGGCCACATCCGCGTTCAAGACCGCCTGCAGGGCTTTCTCCTCGTCTCCGTACTGCTCTATGAGACGCTCTCTCAGGCGAGAGCCTACGCCGGGCAGATCCACCAGTTTCAACGGCCCCATTTTGCCAGGAATATAATATATCTGTTCCGGCATAGCTTGATATTCCGGGGATGAAAATGAGATGGCTTGTGCTGTTAAATCGTCTACTGGACATGGATGAGGGGGAGAGCATATTTCTGGCAGAAGAGTCCTGGCAGGATCTGCTGGATCTGCCCGTCACCACACAGATCTTGCAGGATGGTCTGGATGCGGATGCCTGCATCGAGATCAAAGATCTGGGATGGGCCCTGCATCTCTCCCAGCCGGCAGAGCTATGGCTGCTGCTCACGGATAGATACTCCTCCCAAAAGATCCTGGCGGAAAAGGCCTGCTCGTGGAGAACTAATGCAATTAAAACAGTGCAGGCAAAAGATAGCGATTTCTTCCTGGCCCTGACGGAATATTTTTCCTATTCTCTGGCAGCAGAACTTTTTTGCGAGAGCTGCTCTCAAAAAGGCGCACCGCTTTACGTGGAGGAGAGGATCGAGAGGCTGGTCGCTCTCTTGCAGCCGCTCCTGCCTGAAGATGACAGCATCCTGGAGATCTGCTGCGGCAGCGGCATGGCCACACAGGCGCTGATCCGCCTGGAGCGGCATCCTTTCTCCATGGACACTGATCGCTGCGATCTATGTCTGGCCTTGAAGAGCGGGCTTTTGGACCCCCAGAGGTGCTTCGTCCTGGATGCCAGGCTACTGCCCCGCATCTTTCCGGCCCGGTCTTTTCATACCGTTCTGGGATTCATGGTAGGGCTGATAGATGATTTTAACTGGCCCCTCTGGAAGGACATCCTCCTCAAAGCCTCCAGCCTCGCGGAAAAGAGGATTTTATTTACCGTTTATACGCAAAAAGAGGCGGAACTCATCGCGAAGGCACTTGGCGAAGCGGGCTGGAAGGGCAGGGTAATCGATAATCGCGACTCAAAGGGAATTTATGATCAGTGGGCCTGTTGGGCAGTGATGGATGGATGATGGAAAGGTTAATTACAGTTCCGGGTGTGGATGAGGTATAGGTGAGATTCTTGGCTGATTTTAAGAAAAGAAATACGGAGAGAAAGGGTGGCAAAAAGGAAGAGATCAAAAGCAAGAAGCTCATGGAAGAGAACCTCGATGATCTGAGGGGTAGGGGAGAAGAGGAGAAATAAATCCCGCGGCAAAGCAATAGAGATGGGATGGGTTTTCCCATCCCGATATGAATGGTTACGATCAAGTGGAAGGGGTTACGCTGATGCCCCGGCTCAGCTCCTTGAGCTTCTCGATGCTCTCCAGGGTCTTCGCCGACTCTTTCCTCTTCTCATCCTCAAAGTGCTTTATGATCTCGTCCATGGATATGGTGAGCCTGTAAACCTTCATGGGCCGGCCTTTTCCGTCCTTCTTGATCTCTCTCTCCTCCACCCAGTTGTTATTGCGCAGCGTGCGCATGGCAATGCTCACCTCCGGCTGGCGCAGGTTAGAGCCGATCTCTATCTCTCGAGAGGTGGCCTCCTCCACATTGGCTAGATAGGTGATCATACTGGCCACATTTCTGGGAATGCTGAGTTCTCGAAGAACCTCCACGAACTCCCTGTCTGCATCATCCAGAACTTTTACAGAGAATTGTCTCATAATGACCTCATTCTATTTTTAGATATAAGAAATACTCTATGATATAAATAGTTTATTTCGAGATATCTTATTTTTGTTGGTCTTAAGATTATGCTGCTAATATGCAACTGCGTAATGATATTCCTCTAACATTGATGATAATATTTCTTTCAATTCATAGATCCCATAAAATGGTATTATTCCGTCCGCCGAGGAGGTGGAGGTAAGTACCGCAAACTCTAAAATTGTGGCCTAAGTAAAATCATCGATCTCCGGCCTCAAAATAACAATGAGAAGATAGATATATCATCGTTTTCACTCCCTTGGGCCATGGAATTGAAGCTTGATCCCTGGGGCGCAGTTCATGTGGACGATTACTCCAAGCTCTTTCTGGAGTTTGGCATATCGAGCTTTGATGAGATCCTTCCCAAGCTTAAAGATCCTCATCCCTATATGAGGCGCAAGATCATCTTCGGCCACAGAAATTATGACTCGGTTCTTCGTGCCATGCAAAGGCATGAGCCTTTTGCCGTCATGAGCGGCTTCATGCCCTCCGGCAGGGCTCATTTCGGCCATATGATGGTCATGAACGAGATCATCTGGCACCAGCAGCAAGGGGGGGACGCTTTTGCGGCTGTAGCAGATATGGAAGCTCATGCCGTGCGGGGCATAAGCTGGGAGAGGTGCAAAAATCTTGGCATCAACGAGTACATACTCAGCCTCATTGCCCTGGGCTTTGAGCCGAAAGAGAGCAGCCATATCTACTTCCAGTCGGAGAACTATAAGATGAGAAATCTGGCCTTTGAGCTGGGCAGAGAGGCCAATTTCTCCGAGGTCAGCGCTATCTATGGATTTTCCGGCGAGACCCACATCTCTCACATGGAGAGCGTCATGGCCCAGAGCGCCGACATCCTTCATCCTCAATTGGAGGAGTTTGGCGGACCCAAGCCCGTGGTCATCCCGGTGGGCGCCGATCAAGATCCCCATATCAAGCTCACCCGGGACCTCGCCCGACGCATGAGAAGGTTCCTGGTGGAGCAGCGATCGGATTTAAGCGCGCAATCTCACTATGATTCTTACATCAGCATTCGGGGCAAGGCGGCCAGCCCGGAGCTGATGCAGGCGGCGGAATCGGCTTTGAAAGAGGCTGGAATCGGCAAGGTGAAGAGCTACGAGGAGCATATCGATGTCACAGAGATTTCGTATGAGGACGACTTCGCCTTAAAAGATCTCCTGGAGGCCATCGACCGGCTCATAATAAAAGTAGAGATCGAGCATGGGCAGTACGGCTTCATACCGCCGGCCTCCATCTATCACCGGTTCATGACCGGCCTGACCGGTGGCAAGATGTCCTCCTCCAAGCCGGAGAGCCATATCGCTCTCACGGAAGATCCAAAAGAGGCGGGCAAGAAGATCATGCGGGCCATCACAGGCGGCCGGCAGAGCCTGGCCGAGCAAAAGAAGCTGGGAGGCGAGCCGGAAAAGTGCTCTGTCTACGAGTTCTTGGTCTTCCATCTCTCCGAGGACGATAAGGAACTGCTGGAGCTGGATGCACAGTGCCGCTCGGGAAGGCGCATGTGCGGAACGTGTAAGAAGGATGTGGCGGAGAGGATTGAGAGATTCCTGCGTGAGCACCAGCAGGCCCGCGAGGCGGCAAGGGAGAGGCTGCCGGAGTTTGGCATAAAAGCCTGAAATCTTTCTACTGCTCCCCCGGCGTCAAAAATTTTTATCTCTTGACGAAGGCCTTTTTCTTCCCAGTCACTCGAATATTCTCTATAACCGTCTCCGGATAATTGCCCGTCTCATCCTTCTCCAGGTACTTGACCATATCCCAGACGTTAAGCAGCGCCGCTGCAACCCCGGTTAAAGCCTCCATCTCCACTCCCGTCTTCCCCACAGAGGTCACTGTAACCTCTGCCCTGACCCGCCTCTCTCGAACGCAAAGCTCACCTCCAGTCCGGTGATGGGGATGGGGTGGCAGATGCGGGATCAAACGAGGCGTGTCCTTGACTGCCAGGATGGCGGCCAGTCGGGCGGTGGTGATAACATCCCCTTTCTTGACCTTCCCTGATTTTATGGCCTGCACCGTGGTCTCTTTCAGGCGGATACAGCCGCTGGCTGCAGCCTTCCGGAAAACCGGCGGCTTTTCTGTGATGTCCACCATGCCGGTCAGCTTCTCATCGTCGGCCAAGATTCTCACAGCCTCATAGCCTCGGGGATCTTCTCGATCACATCCGTGGCAACCATTCCGAAATCCTTCTCGGGATAGACAAGATCGCCTGCCCGGCCATTGACGTAGGCTGCTGCCGTCGCCGCCCGCAAGGCCGGGGCCCGAGCGTAAAAAGCGGCCGTGATGCCAGCCAGGACGTCTCCCGTCCCGCCTACCGTCATGCCCGGATTTCCCGTGGTATTGGCCCGCACTACTTCTCCGTCCGAGATAAGATCGACCTTTCCTTTGAGCAGGACCACCAGTCCTTTCTCCCGGGCATATCCTTTGAGCGGCTCTACCCTCTCTCTGTAGTTCAGATCGACCAGAGAGATGCCGCTGATTCTCAGAAACTCTCCGGCATGGGGCGTGACAATGCCTTTTAGGGGGAGATCCGGCAGCAGGGCATCGGCATCTATAACCGTCTTCTTGCAGAGCGGCAAGATCTCGGCCAGTGCTTCTCCCGTCTCCGCATGTCTTCCCAGTCCCATGCCCATGACCACCACATCATGCCTGGCAATCAGCTCCTTAAGGACCGGCAGGTCCTCGGGACAGAGATGATCTCCCGAAAGCTCCTGAACGATCAGGTTGGGTGAATAGCCGGATATGGTCCGCGCGGCGCTTTTCGGCGCGGCCACGGTGACGATGTCCGCTCCGGCCCGCAAAGCCGCCATAGCAGAGAGCGCCGGAGCACCGGTGTATGGCCCTCCGCCTATCACCAGTATCCGTCCGGAATCTCCCTTGTGGCTCTCCTGTGACCTTCTTCCCATCAGCCAGAGATCGCCCTGCCCCACAAAAAATTCCGCAGCCTGCGGTATGCCGATATCTGCGACGACGACCTCGCCGGGCATGTCCGGCTTGGGCCGGTGAAAGGTAACCGTGGCATCGGCTCTCACGACCTTATTGGTTCCAAGGCCGCTGGGAATGTCGACCGAGATCACAGGCCTTCCCGAGGAGTTGATGGCATCTATCGCCAAAGCCTCCAGGCCCAGGACGGGGCCGCGCACGCCCGTTCCGAAGATCGCATCCAATACAAGGTCGAATTCGCCCAAGCTCAACTGCGAAGCATCCTTTATCTCGCGCAGGTCGTAGCCCAGTCGCTCCAGGATCTCCCAGTTCCTCTTCGCCTCCTCTGTGGCGATATCCCTGGAGCGGCCCAGCAGATAAACGGTTACTGCAAAGCCGGCCAGGTGGCGGGCTGCCACAAAAGCATCGCCACCGTTGTTGCCGCGGCCTGCGACAACGGCGATCCTCTTTCCCCTGGCTCTGGCCGCAACCTCGCGGGCCAGGGCTGCACCGGCATTCTCCATGAGCTGGAGGGCAAGCAGGCCGAAATATCTGCAATTGGCATCGAGCGCAGTCATCTCTTGCGCGGAAATAGGTCTCATGGGGAGTGGAATAGTCTGCTGATCACATAAACGATTTGTGCCGTTATGCAGTATTATGCAGCATCGTCTGCTTAATTGTTAAGAACATAAGGTGCTTATCTGAACTTCGATCTTGGCATTCCTCACCATTTATACGCCACAAAGTTCTTTATGACAGTGCTGGCGGCATAGTTGTTATTTAAAATTAATTATAGTAATGTATTCATAATATGTCCGGGGTGGGTACTATTAGATTGATGATGTGCTCTGCACTTATATTATTTTGCTTTATTATGCCTTTGGCGAGTGGAGACTGGATTATGCAGAACATCATCCAGGATGCAATCGATAATGCTGATTTTAATGGCGTTCAGGAAAGCATACAGCTCGCCGGAACCTCTGGTGACAACGTATTCGTATTTCAAAATGCGGGGCCCATTTCGGGAATGGATGATCTGGATCTCAGGTATACGGCAGTTATCGATCAAAATAACCTGGTTTATATGGATAGCAGCGTTCCTGTTGACATTGAGGCGATCCTGGATGACCTGAAAAGCAGATATTACAAGAGCGAAATCGTTTCCTGCAATATCGCCTTTCCTGAAATAAATATGGAAGATTCTGATGATTCGATCAATCCGCTGCGCGAAGATGAAGTGCCTAATGAAATGAGCAATCCTAATATTTATAATTATATTATCATATTAATTGAAGGGCAATGGGATTATGGAGATGTTCCTGATCATCAGTATCATACGCTTCTAGCCGCCAATGGTGCCAGGCATTTTATCGTTCCCGGCTTTTATCTCGGGCAAAGAATTGATGCTGATGACGACGGCCGGCCAGGTGCGAACGCTACCGGCGACAACATCAATGGGACGGATGATGAAGACGGGGCGGTCTTTGTCAGTCCATTGATTGCCGGATCTATTGCCCTGATTAATGTAACTGCTTCTCATCCGGGGATTCTCAATGCCTGGATGGACTTCAATGGCGATGGCGATTGGGAGGACATGGGCGAGAAGATCATCTCCGACCGGGAATTGAATGCCGGTGAATGCAGTATCGGCTTTGATCTCCCGGCAACTGCTATGCAAGGATTTGCATATGTCCGCTTCCGCTTTAGCAGTATTAAGGGATTATCATTTGACGGGCCGGCACCGGACGGGGAGGTCGAGGATTATATAGTGCATATCTCTAGTACAGCGAAACAGAAATAAATCAATGTTTTTTGACTTCGCGGCTTCGCGTGAAAACCGGACCCCTGTTGAATCACATGCGAAGGCGCGAAGAAACGATCAGCTATTCACATGGGCACGCTATCCTCTCACAATCATGGATTTAATGAGGACAAGCTGTACTAGGGCGTGACGAAGCGGCAGATGGCGCCTTAGCATCTCTTTTCTGGCTCTCCGCTATTGCCTGTGGCTTGCCTGAGGTAACCATATTTTTTCCAGGTTGTCAGTTCATCTATCTCTTTACATACACTAAGGGTGAAGTGCTTCTCTCTTATTCAGGTGAGTGGCTCTTCACGCCTCATTCTCATAAAAAATGCTGGAACTGGTGAGCTTATAGAGCAAATAAGCTGTCTGTGGATCTTTATCATCTTCTGGAACTAGTTTATCGGGTAGGGTGCTGCCTGGCCCGCTGCTGGTCCCTTTGATTCTCATAGGCATTTTGTCGCCTTCAGTAGAATTTATCCACATGGACGCCTTGGCAATTTCTCCTCTGCCTGCACCGGTTATCCATGTGTAACTATCATTTGAAGGAATCATGTAAGAATCCAGCCGGCACATATTGGGCCCGAAATGCAGTGTGGTGGTATCATTAAAGCCGCTTGCGTCTCCCGTGGAGTTGCCCTCTCCATACATAAAGAAGTTGGGACTGAAGGACTGGAGCTTTCCTTCATAATGGCTATTGACTAGATTATATACATCTTTATTGAAGATTATTTGGGGATTAAAGGCATTCAGTCGCACGGATGCCGGCAAAGAGCCGGCCTCCAGGGAGTAACTGTAGCCGATTAACTGCGAGGGGCCACCTGATATGGATCGAGAATAATCCAAATCATTGGAGTTTTTAGCCTCTATATCTGCTTCTTGCAGGCCAACAAGCGAATTAATCATAACAGAATTGATAAACTGGCTTGTCTCAGATTGATCAGCTGTACTGGCCTGAGAATTGGCATAGTAGTTGATACTAGATACGCCGGCCGTGTTTGAATAATCCATGTTGTGCAAAAATACTTCCTCGTGACATTCGCTGCCTGGGGAGTAAAGGGATCGGGAGATGCTTACATCCCCCAGCACGATACTATCAGAAGATATAATGATCATCAAGAGTAAGATCAGCTTACGATTGCACCTTATGTACGGTATTGAGCTGTGTTTCAAGGCTTCCATATCACTGTTACTCCGCCGCTCGACTCTTCTTTGCCGTCATCTATCTCATTTGAAGGCAGGATCGGTTGCACTTCCGGGAAGTAATTCAAAGCAGGATCTTCCAAATTATTTAGCGATTGCTGAAAAAGCGATTCATATTTAAGGAGCTTTATAGGAATCTCCCTCTTGGGAAACGCAAAGCTCATGCTGCTATGCAGGGCTGTGAACTCTCCTTCATCGACAAGCCGGGGCTTTTGCCCTTCTCTGGATAAGTTGGTCAGGCTTTTGGCAAACTGAGATAGTGCATAGTCGCCTATCACAAACACAACACCCTCTCTTGACGGCTCGGAAGATAAAGGTATGACTTTGAGAATCTGGAGATTTGAGGCGTTTGATGATACGAATTTTATTTCCTCTGCATCAGGTTGGGCTGCACCCTTAGCAGTCTCATGCAAACCCTGCGTCAAGGCGAAAATTAAAAATGCGTAAAATATTATCGGTCTCATTTCGCCACTTTTCATCACACTTTATAGCCCCATATGCATGTAATTCCGCCGGAGGACAGAGAAAAATCATCCGCATTCCATTCATTCGCAGTAGGGGGCTTATCCTGTTGCTCTTTTGCTTTCAACGCAGCTTCATGGAGAGCAGCCCAAAACTTTTTATCCATAGTCATATTAAACAGTTCATCTGCATCGATCGTATTAATATTTAATCCTGCCTCGGTGGATGAGTCGAGAAATGATTGGGCAAAATCAAGTTGGTCTTCACCCATCATATACGATATCTCTTTAATATCTGCCGAACTGCCCAGAGCTGACTTAATTTCGTTCAGGCTATCTGGCTTAATCCAATCCGGAATTAGCAGAGTGATCTCAGATTGAGTCTTTTCTATACTGAGGTCCTCGCCAGAAATGGTCATCTCATCATCTCTTATTATGGCAAAAGGAAAATCGAAATTTTTTAGGGTAGTGAACTTGCCATAATTTGCGCTGAATTTATTGCCAGAGATATCGTATCCGGCAAAATTGGAAATCTCTTCGATCTCCAATAAATCTGAGCCATATGAGATCGTGGTGGTTTTGCGTGTTTTCGATATTTCACTGTCAACCAACTCAAATGCATTTTGCATCTGGTCGCCCAGACCCATTGAGCCATCGCTATAGGAGTTGATAATTCGCTTATCAAAAGATCCCATATATGCAATGTTGCCCGAGTCGCGTATTATGCTGGGCTCAATAATATTTTCAATATCAATTGTTTGCGGTAAATCAATAAGGTCATCATCAATAAATGCCATACTTATGCTGTCATCAATTAACTCGATACCATCATCCTCATCAGATTTTGTGGTATTATTGCTGGGGCTGTCCTGGCCTGAGACTACATCTATCGCTAGCGATGATATGAGCAAAATGGCCAGCAGATACAGGCCTGAGTGCTTGAGGATTTCTGACATAATCAGGTAAAGCCTATTCCTTATCGTTTTCATGTATCTGTTCCGGAAATAGTGGTGTCAAGAGAGTCTGTTACCGTCCCCTCGGATCTCTTGGCATCGGTGGTTTGGGTTGTGGCATCGGCTGTCAGGTTGACAATGCGGTTTAGATCATCCACGATCATAGCCAGCTTGCTGTCCACGTTAAGGATCTTGGCTCCCTCGCGGTCGGCGTAATCGTATACGTTCCTGATGGTCTGGTTTGTGGTTTGGGCGATAAATGCGCCCTCCTTTACCCATACTTGGTTTCCATTTTCATCGAGTTCCAGTTCCTTCTGTCCCTGGTTCACAATCCAGGCAGCCTGCATAGCCTTGTTCCAGGTAATACCCTTCGCGCTTTTGTTAAGGTCAATGCTTCCCAGGCCAGAGATGGTCTGTGTTGTGGTCTGGTCGATTCTGGCAAATCCCGTTTGGGAATATATGCCGTCTTCGTCTACAGAGTCAACTGACGGCGGCGTCACAATGACTGCGATGCTCATTAACTCGTTTCCAACGGCCAATGTATCAATATCTGGCGAGAAGCCCAGCACCACATTCTCGATGATCTGGGTATTGGTTATGGTGATCATATTGGAATAGCAGTCTGCACAGTCTTGAGCTGCGCTAAGTCCTCCTATTGCCAGTAAAACCAACAAAGTCGCAAGATATTTCCACATAGCCTTTCAACTCATTAAATAATTAGAGGATATGGTCGGCGATTAAGCCGAATCATATCCATATATTTCCTAATGCTATTCTTTCAGCTACTTCAGGGGTCCTTTCCGGCTATGGTGATGTTAACCTCATTCTCAATGGTGCCGTAGGATGCCTGGCTGTCAGAGGCTGCTGAATCTGCACTGGCGGTCAGGTTGACAATGCGGTTGATATCATCCACAATCATGGCCAGCTTGTTATCCACGTTCAGGACCTTGGCGCTCTCGCGTCCGTCGTAGTCGTATACGTTCCTGATGTTCTGGGTTGTGGTCTGGGCGATGTATGCACCTTCCTTTTCCCATATTCCAGTATCATTCTCCTTCTGTCCCTGGTTTACGATCCAGGCTGCCTGAATAGCCTTGTTCCAGGTGATGCCCTTAGCGCCCGAGCGGGGGTCGCCCGGAGTGATGGTAGCGCTGCCCAAGCCGGAGATAGTCTGGGTCATGGCCTGGTCGATTCTGGCAAATCCCGTCTTGGAATATATGCTTCCATCTTTGGGATCGACTGACGCAGGAGTCACAATGACGGCGGCGCTCAGTCCCTCGTTTCCGACGGCCACAGTATCAACATTGGGATCATCTGCCGAGGGGGAGCCCAGCCTCACATCCTGGATGGTCTGGGTGTCTGTCTGGGTGATAATATTCGCATAGCAGTCCACACATGGTGTTTGTGCTGCGCCAAGTCCTCCCATTGCCAGGAGGACCAACAAAATTGTCAGGTATTTCAACATAGCTTCTTTGCCTCCTTGAAAATAGTTTAGGGATATGATGGGCAGATAAGCCACAATCATATCCGTGTTATTTCTTAGCTTCTTCAGGGATCCTTCCCGGCTATTGTGATGTTGACATCGTTCTCGATGGTGCCGTAGGATGCCTGGTCATCAGAGGCTGATGAATCTGCACCGGCAGTCAGGTTGACAATGCGGTTGACATCATCCACAATCATAGCCAGCTTGTTGTCTACGTTCAGGACCTTGGCCTTCTCGCGGCTGTCGTAGTCGTATACGTTCTTGATGGACTGGGTTGTGGTCTGGGCGATGTATGCGCCTTCCTTTTCCCATAGGCCTGAGGTCAAATTCCTTTCTTTCTGTCCCTGGTTTACAATCCAGGCGGCCTGAATAGCTTTATTCCAGGTGATGCCCTTGGCGCCCTCGCCTTGGGTGGGATCCCTGCTTCCCAAGCCGGAGATAGTCTGGGTCATGGTCTGGTCGATTCTGGCAAATCCTGTCTTGGAATACATGCTTCCTGCTGCGGGATCCACTGACGCAGGAGTCACAATGACGGCGGCGCTCAGTCCCTCGTTTCCGACGGCCACAGTATCAATATTGCCATCATCTGCCGAGGAGAGGCCCAGCCTCACATCCTCGATGGTCTGGGTGTCGGTCTGGGTGATAATATTCGCATAGCAGTCCGCACATGATGTTGGTGTTTGTGCTGAAACAAGTCCTCCCATTGCCAGGAGAACCAGCAAGGTTGTTAAGTATTTCCACATAGCTTTTTTGCCTCCTTATGAAATTCTTCCCCGACCTCTTCGGTGGTACACATATTCCTCAGAGGCCATGTCTATAACTTACACCTGTAATTTATTAAAGGAATAGGAAGGGTATATTAGAGCCTTGCATCGGTAGATATGATAAGAAATTTCATTATTTAGCATAAATTAGTAATAAAAATATGCAATTTTTTATATAGTATCGGCGGCTCACATTGATTAGAATTATGATCCTTGGGATGAACGTGAGAACAAGATGCTTTGCAGTCTTCCTGTTCTATGTCCTTTTGGCCTTATCAGCTTCCGCTATGACTGATGCCGATAATCTGACCCCTGGTTATTTGAAGATATTACAGCAGGCGGATTTTGCGAAAGAGCCGAACCATTTGGCAGCTAGGACCGTCGACGGCCTCTGGCGGGATCAGATTTACGAAAAGGCAAAGATTGATTCTGCTTCCTCCATTTCTTCACTGGCACCGAGCGGGCTTGATCCGAATATTTTCTTATATATGCAGAAAAGCAGCCGTAAAAATTCACAAGACAATGATACCATGGATTATAATCTTATATTGCAAAAAAACACCAGAATCGGCGAAGAATATTTACAAAAATTTAAAAATAATATGAATCAGGGTGACCCCCTGCTCAGGGACATTTCCGACATAAAGAGGCTTAATTCAGATGTCTCCTATTTTTACGAAAAAGAGAAAAAATCAGGATGGCGGATAGAAGAGAGCCGGATAGAAAGCACGAATCAAATAAATCTAAAAGAGATATCTCCACTCACAGGCAAAAGCTCGAATATCAGTGATCTTTATCGGAAACCCTCGGCTTTAAAGAGCATAGACCGGATTGTGCAGCTGGAATCATTGTCCAATCAAGAGAATGAGCATGGCATAAAGGTTCTTCATTACTATGATCAGCATCCGTTGTTCCTTGATCAATTCTGTCTGTCTGAGACTGCCTTTCGAGAACCGGCAAGGACAGCTATGAGCACCGTCCTTGCTTCGGAAGATCTGAAAGGCCTCTTTGCCGAAAGTAAAAGCGCATCCCCAACTGCCGCTTCCCGCAGCAACCATACTTATGCGGAAAATGTTACATCTCTGGGCCTTAATAGGAATAACAAAAACCAGGATTATGCCATCGTTGTGGGAATCAATGGATATAATGATAGAAGGAAGCTTCACAACAGCGTCAATGATGCCCGGTCAATTGCAGAAGTCCTGGGCGCTCTCGGCTACAAAGTCATCCTGCTCAGCGACAATGCAGACAAAAAGCCGATCAAGCATAATATTCTGGATATGGCCCTGAAAGAGATGACTCTAAAAAACAGCAAAGGAAATATTGTCTTCTACTTCTCGGGACACGGTATAAAAGACATAAATAATACCTTCTATCTTATACCGCAAGACGCCAACGGCGACAAAACCTCGTATATAAGCGAATACGAGCTCAAGCAATACATGGGCGATCTGGAAAACCTGGCGATAATACTGGATGTCTGCAATGGCGGCGGACTTCGCGAATCAATTGCCAAAGGCCAGGTGATGATCGCATCATCAAGAGACAACGAGCCGAGCAATGAGGAATGGATCGGCAATCTGAGCGTTTTTACGCAAAGCTTGATCAATGCCATAAAGGACGAGCGCAAGAGGAGCGATAAGATCCTCCTGCAGGATTGTTACTACCGGGCATATGAGGAAACCGTGCGGTGGTCCAGGGGCCACCTCCTCAGCCAGACACCGGTGCTGGTAGACCTGACCGATGGGAAATACTATCTAAAATAGATTAAAATAGATGGCCTACCGCTGTCTGGTATGGGCAGGGCCATGATTGCAAACGGTAGTCTTAAGTGCGAATAATGGAAAAAGGCAGGCATGCCTAGGCGAAATGATTTTCAAAAAGTGATGATCATCGGGTCCGGCCCAATCGTTATCGGTCAGGCCTGCGAATTCGATTATTCCGGAACTCAGGCCTGCAAGGCGCTGCGCGGTTTGGGGTACAAAATTGTTCTGGTGAACTCCAATCCTGCCACCATCATGACCGATCCGGCTATGGCCGATATCACTTACATCGAGCCGCTCAATTTGGAAAGAATGGAGCAGATCATTGAAAAGGAGCGGCCTGATGCCCTGCTGCCCAACCTGGGCGGCCAGTCCGGCCTGAATCTTAGCTCTGAGCTGGCCCGCGCCGGAATCCTGGAGAAATTCGGTGTGAAGGTGATTGGCGTGGAGATCGATGCCATAGAGCGGGGCGAGGATCGCATCGCCTTCAAAGAGACCATGAACGGCCTGGGCATTGAGGTCCCCAAGAGCACAGCCGTCTACAGCGTCGAGGACGCAGTGGCGGTGGCGGCAGAGCTTGGCTATCCGGTTGTGGTGCGGCCGGCCTATACCATGGGCGGGACCGGCGGCGGCCTGGTTTATAACGTGGAGGAGCTTGCTACCGTCGCAAGCAGGGGAATTGCGGCCAGCCTCATCGGCCAGATTCTGATTGAAGAATCGGTTTTAGGCTGGGAGGAGCTGGAGCTGGAGGTGGTTCGTGACGCCAGGAACCAGATGATCACAGTCTGCTTTATTGAGAATGTCGATGCCATGGGTGTTCATACCGGTGATTCTTACTGCACTGCCCCCATGCTCACTATCTCTAAGGAGCTGCAAAAAAAGCTGCAGGACTATTCCTACAGGATCGTGGAAGCCATCCGGGTCATCGGCGGAACCAATATCCAGTTCGCCCATGATCCTAAGACGGGCCGGATCGTCGTCATCGAGATCAATCCCCGTACCTCTCGATCTTCGGCCCTGGCATCCAAGGCGACCGGATTTCCCATCGCCCTCATCTCCGCCAAGCTGGCCTGCGGCGTGACCCTTGACGAAATTCCCTACTGGCGGGACGGCAGCCTGGAGAGGTACACGCCCTCCGGCGATTATGTGGTGGTGAAATTTCCGCGCTGGGCCTTTGAGAAATTCAGAGGCGTCCAGGATAAGCTGGGCACGCAGATGAAGGCCGTGGGCGAGGTCATGAGCATCGGCAAGACCTACAAAGAGGCATTTCAAAAAGCCATACGCTCCCTGGAAAATGGAAGGTATGGCCTTGGCTTTGCCCGGGATTTCCAGGAAAGGCCGCTCGCCGAGCTTCTGGAGATGCTCAAATATGCAACATCGGAGCGTCAATTCATAATGTACGAGGCCCTGAGAAAGGGTGCCTCCGTCGAGAATCTGCATGAACTGACTCATATCAAGCCCTGGTTTATCGAGCAGATGAAAGAGCTGGTGGATCTGGAAGAGACGATTCTGCAGTACAAAGGGCGGATGCTGCCGGACGACCTGCTGGGCCGGGCCAAGCGAGACGGCTTTGCCGACAGGTACCTGGCAAAGCTGCTGGTCGTCCCGGAGGAGCAGATCAGGCATGCCAGGAGCAGCCTTGGCATCCTCGAGGAATGGGAGCCGGTCCCGGTCAGCGGTGTAATGGATCAGGCATACTACTATTCGACCTATAATGGAGCAAACATAGCGAAGGTTCAGGGATCGATTCCAGACGAGATGGACCGACGCGGCAGGCATAAGGTCATGGTGCTGGGGGGCGGGCCCAACCGCATCGGCCAGGGGATTGAATTCGACTACTGCTGTGTTCATGCCGCCTTTGCCCTCCGCGATATGGGATATGAGACCATCATGGTCAACTGCAATCCGGAAACGGTCTCAACCGATTACGATACCTCCGACCGGCTCTACTTTGAGCCGCTGACGGTGGAGGATGTGCTGAGCATCTATGAGAAGGAGAAGCCGGATGGCGTGATCGTCCAGTTCGGAGGCCAGACGCCGCTCAACATCGCCCGGGAGCTGGCGCAGGCCGGCGTAAAGATCCTGGGAACCTCGGTGGACGCCATCGACCTGGCCGAGGACCGGGACCGATTCAGGAAGATAATGGACAAGATGCAGATTCCCATGCCGAAGTCGGGAATGGCCAGCAACTTTGAACAGGCGGCGCAGGTTGCGAAACAGATCGGCTATCCGCTCATGGTGCGGCCTTCCTACGTCCTGGGCGGGCGGGGCATGGAGGTGATCCACGATGTTGAGATGCTGGAGAGGTATGTGCAGGCGGCAGTGGATGTCACTCCAGAGAGGCCCATCCTCATCGACCGTTTCCTGGACAATGCCCTGGAGATGGAAGCAGATGCCCTGTCTGATGGCAGTGACGCGTTTGTTCCTGCCGTGATGGAGCATATCGAGCTGGCCGGCATTCACTCCGGAGACTCGGCCTGTGTGATCCCGCCGGTCAGTATCCCGGCCCGCCACCTGAAGACCATCAAAGAGTATACGCAGAGGATTGCCAAAGAGCTGCAGGTGGTCGGCCTCATGAATATGCAGTATGCCCTGGCCGATGATACGGTTTATGTTCTGGAGGCCAATCCCAGAGCATCGCGCACCGTCCCCCTGGTCTCGAAGGTGTGCAACATTTCCATGGCCAGCATCGCCACTAAGCTGATGATGGGCAAAAAGCTCCAGGACATGGGGCTGGCAGAGAAGAAGATACCCCACTTTGGGGTAAAAGAGTCTGTGTTTCCCTTTAATATGTTCCCGGAGGTCGATCCGCTACTGGGTCCGGAGATGAGGTCAACCGGCGAGGTTTTGGGCCTGGCCGACTCCTTCGGCATGGCATTTTACAAGGCCGAGGAGGCCGCCAAGCAGACCCTTCCCGATAAGGGGACCGCACTGATAACCGTGGCCGGCAAAGATCGGCCGGGAGTGCTGGGCGTGGCCCGGGAGTTTGCCAGGCTGGGCTTTGCGATCAAGGCCACGCAAGGCACGCATGAGTTTCTGGCCGCCAATGGGGTGAAGACGGATCTGATACTCAAGCTGCACGAGGGCCGGCCCAATATCGATGACGCCATCAAGAACGGGCAGATTCAGCTGGTCATCAACACGCCCATCGGCAAAGCCAGCCAGCATGACGACTCCTATATCAGAAAGGCGGCCATCAAGTACAAGGTGCCGTATATCACCACTATCGCGGCAGCTTCCGCTGCTGTCAAGGGGATTGCAGCTTTCCGAAAGGGCAGATCGGGGGTAAAGTCGCTGCAGGAGTATCATGCGGATATCAAGTAAAATGATTTGAGACGGATCAAATCAAAGCTTCTGAGGTCCTTGTGCGCCTCATTTGAATAGAAACCGCAAGCTGTCATGATCCCTGTCCCAGGATCATGGCAGTTTCGGGATTCTAATCTCATCTGGGATAGCCTGCCGAGGACATTAATCTAAAAATCAAACAGCGATTTCTGCTTCTGCTCTTTGGGTGCCTCGGTGAAG
>CAWJQJ010000012.1:0-159303 GCA_963844955.1 Methanotrichaceae archaeon
GCATAAAGCAAATAGCCTATCTCAGACTGAAAACGATAGCAATAGACTATCTCGCTTAAAATCTGCTCTCAGGAATTAGCTGCGCAAGAAGCTGTAAAATAGTCTCATAGATACCGATCATGATGAGCTAAACACATACGAAATATTAAATCTATGTTTAATATTTTGGAGGGGAGCTAAATGACCTCCGCAACACCCGCAAAACAGTCAATATCGATATCTATAGCCTTTGTTTGTGGCAAACAAGACACCCGCAATTTTAAGACAGTTTGCCATAGCCCTTATAGAGGAATCGAAAGGGGCCCTACTGGAAGGGCGCCGGCGTCCGGTGAGTAGCGGAGCGTCATGCCGATGGCGGGATGATATAATTTTTTTCTTTATGCGGCGAAAAAAAGAAGAAATCCGAGGGAGCCATATTGAGCTGTCTCGTGCCTCCCAAGCGCCGCGTTCTCACGCCTTTTGAATTTTAGCGTTATCTGGATCCAGCCCACTCCATTTTACCTTGTAGCCAAGCATGGCGAGCGCCTGACTGTATGCTCTGATGCCATGCATTTCGAAGATCTTGAGGGCATCATCATGCTTTTTCACGCCTTCAAATTCGCCCTGGATTTCATCAAGGACATGCTGGCTTATCAGCTGGTCTCTGAGCAATGAAAAGCTCCTACCCGTCCTGCCCTTTGATCGTCTCTTTTAAGGGCTCGATGCCGACACCATATCTCCTGGCGACCTCCTCCAGATTGATGATGCCTGCATTGCTGCCAACTAAGATTTCTGTTCCTTTCAGCTTGGCCATCAGGACCCTCGGTCGCTGGTAGGGCAAGAAGACGGCCGCAGCGGCCTCACCTACTACCTCCCGGGATGGATCCGGCGAGACTTCCTTCCACAGCTCCAGGGCCGCAGGCTCTGGCTGGTCTATGAGGAAATGGGCTCAAACGATGCCTACGTGGGTTCTGCCCTCAACGCCTACTTCCTCTGGATCCGCCGGACCTCATGGCATGTCGATCCGGTGGTGGACGAGAACGAGGACAATGGCTCGGCCGAGTTTCTTGAGCAGTGCATGAACGACATGCAGCACTCCTGGCAGACGTTCATAGCCACCGTCGCCAAGCCCAGCCTACAGTATGGCTTTGCGCCCTTCGAGAAAATCTTCAAGCAAGGAAACGGCGAGCAGGAAGATGATCGCTACACATCTGAATATGATGACGGCAACGTGGGCTGGTCCAATTTCTCTTTCAGGAGCCCTGACAGCGTCTTTCACTGGGACTATGATCCTGAGGATGTCACCAAGCTCATAGGCCTCACCCAGATCGCTGCTCCTGACTATCACACCACATTCATTCCTATCCAGAAGATCCTTAACCTCCGATCCGAACCCGGGAAGGATAGCCCCGAGGGCCGATCCATCCTCTGGCCGGTCTGGAGGTCCTGGCGGACCAAGACCGTCATGGAGGACCTCCGGAACGTCACCGCTGAGAGGGATGGAGCAGCCCTTCCCTGGGCGGAGGTCCCCGGCCACATAGCCAACGCCCTGTGAGGACGCAAACCAATCCCGAGGATCCGGCCGCCAAAGAAGCCCTGGCTTCCTATAACGACCTGGTCCAGACTTTGACGAATATTACCCAGGATGCCCTAATTAGAAAATGGATGCTATCGCCCCAGATGTGGGATGGCAATGGCAATCCTCAGATCAAAGTTGGATATATCGGCTAGGGCTTGAGAAAGCCTGTTGAGAGAATAATCGATAAGATAGTAGGGCGAGAGGTTGCATTCCTGAAAGAACATGTTCAAATAATTATTTATTTTTCAATATGTATATCTTCGTGAGATACAGGCAAAGAACTATCACGGCAAAGTAGTAAACCGTCTGCACGAATAGGATATATTGCTCCACCACCCATGTATCAATGATGTCGTTAACTGAGAAGTATAATCCGAAGGCAGCCAGTACTATGAAGGCAGCGACCAGGATAAATAGACCTTTCCTGAAGTAGATCTCCAGGTCCTTTTTCATTAATTGCCACCTTCTGCCTCCATGTGGAGCCTGCTCCAGCTCGTGCTGCGGCTCTCCAGAAGCTTCGGGCTTTGTTGGGCCCTCAAGCCCAAACTCATCGTCCATATCTGCGTCTCCCCAGCAATACTCCTCCTGCTAGTGCTATCATCGAGGCCAAGATCTCAAAACCTGGCGCCTCCGCCTCCCTTGCTGGTGTAGACTCAGTGGCAATTTCGGTTTGAAATCCGCTGACATCGATAGATCTGCTCTCCACGCGTTCTCCTTCTTGAAGCGTGATCCCCGGCCTGAGTAACACCACTCCTTCGCCACGCTTCACGATAGTATCCTTCGACCAAACAAGAACTTCAATTTTATAATTATTCTGGTTTGGAACGGTCAGGTTAACATTTTCTATAACCGTAGTTTCGGGCTCAATTGCTGCCAGGTGAATCCATTTCTTATCGGCTATCAGTTGGGCGTCCTTTTCCCTGGCCTTGACCTGAACATCAAACTCCGAACTGTTATCTTTGCCTTCGTTGGAAAAATAGATGTCTGTCTCGATGACTACCTTTCCTTTGCTGGTGTTTCTAACTAAGAAATCCATCTCGCTAATCTCTATTCCAATATCCTTGACATCTTCCACCAAGCTCTCCAAATTTGAGATACTGGCTGATCGTTCAGTCTTCTTGACTCCGTTCTCATAAAGGTCTAACTGGAGGTTGTATCCTCCTTTTTTGGGTAGTGTTAAGGAAAGTGGGATGACAACTGTCTTTCCCGGGTCTATGCTCTCCACTGATGTTTTCATCTGGGTTTCAAGTAAGCCATTTTGATTATTGTAAGCTTTGAGCAGCAAAGATGTATTCTTGCTTGCCATCATTCCATAGTTTTCTAAATATACGGTGGCATTAAAATCGATGTAAGAACTCTTGACATGGTCTGCGGCAATGTCAATGGTATCGATGCGGAGCTGGGTATAATCTTCTCCGGTCTTGAGGCAACCGCTGTTGATTACGACTATAATAATTGAGATAATTAACAGGCCGCTTCCGGTAAGCTTTAAAATTGAGATGTTTCCTCTAAATTCAATATTATTCATATGACCTCTTCGAGTATTTTTAGCTTTGCATTCTAATTTTATATGGATATAATGGACCGTTGGGCAAGAAGATTTATTGGGATTTAGCGAGGAAAAGATCATGAATCCGAGGGCTAATCATGAAAATTACATGAGGCAGAATAACGCCAATGAAAAGATAAAAAACATCCAACCTGACCTCCCCATTTTTAGGCACATATCTTAAGTGCATCCAGGATTTCGCGCTGCTTCTTTGTGATCTCGGTCGTGATTTTTTCTCCGTCCGATAACACCAAGGTCTTGATCTTTTCAAGCTCTGTGAATAGCCCTTCGACAGAATATTTTTTATTCAGTCCGGCATCGATCATCATCCTCATGAGTTTCATTCGCAAGATTAGAGCAAGAAATGAGATGAAGAGATAACCCCTTAGACTGCTATTGGTTCTCAGGTTCGCTGGCATCAAATCGATATCGTTCTTCAAGACATCGAATCCCTTTTCAACGACATCCTTGCTTCTGTAGAGTGCAAGACATTCAATCCAGGAAAACTCGCCTCGATACAGCAGGATAAACTTGCCCATCCGATTGATTGCCTGTGAGACTGCATTTTTCCTGAGTGATACCTGAAACTTGCCATCTACTGCATTCCATTCTATGAACTTGGCGTCTCTTTTCGCGGTCGCCCTGAAGACTTCTCCAGGATTCATCCAGGGCTTCAGACTCTTGGACTTGAGCACTTCCATCAAATCATATAAGCGCTTATAAAATGAATTTCGTTCCTGCTGTTCACGTTTCTGATCGTAATATGCATATCCCTTAAGCCTGATTTCGCCCACATCGATGCTCACTGGCATTACAAACAGTGGCTCTTTTTCATAGAGCTTGAGATATTCAGGATCATCGATTCTTTGATGTATCGCGGATATCGCTTCTTTTACATTCTTGAGATTATTAGTTGGAGGAATGATGAACGAAAGATCTGAGGATACCATCGCCTCAATATTATCAGTTGAAAAGAAGCCCCGATCCATAATCATAGTGTATCTTTTGACACCGTGCGCGGCAATTTTTTTGATTGTATTTTTAAGAGTGGATATATCTGCAATGCTTCCTGGATAGAGATCGTACATTACTGGGATGCCCAAATCCTTGTCTACAATTAGAGATAGATTGATTTGGGGCAGGTCGAGACCATCTCGATTATAGCCATATTCCAGAAGGCTGATGCTCTGTGAATAGGATGAAACAGAGGTTATATCGTAGACCAGAGTGCTGCAGGTGGAAATTTGCTGAATGAGCCTTCGTGAGAACTCCAGATTTGCAGTGCTTTCTCCAATACGGCTTAGCATTCGTGAGAGGCTCTGTGAGGATAAAGGAAGGTCCGGATAGTCTTCAGACATATCTGTGCCTTCATACCAGCTCTGAATATGGGTTAATGCTAGGGGGCGTGTGGCATAATTTATTGCCAGAGCCAACGTCGGCCTGACTTCTTTGCTAGGAAGAACATCGGAGAGGAGTTTTTCTAACATAAGGTCTTCTGCGATCTTCTTGAGGGGTATAAATTCGCCATGTGACAGAGCCTTCTTGGGAATTTTTTCGCATGACCTAACCTTTACTGGGACTCCATTAACATTTTTACCCAGATACTTGCTTTTCTGGCGAATCTGCTTCTTCTCCTTATCATAATAGGGCGTAATCTCGTAAAGATATTCTTGGCCTTTTATGTTTTTAGATCGAATGAAAGATTTCATGTTATAATTAGGCACATAATACTATTTATATGTTTCGGTTATTGATTGCGAAAAGATGCTTAAAGTGCCTAACTCATGGGGAACTCAGGATCCAAACCATTCGATTCTCCCACTGCATATGTGTTCTTCGTCTTTCAAGAAACCGGATCTTAGAACTAATCATGAAGACAGGACCTGAGGGGTCTCTCAAGCCCTGTTTCTTGCGCTACTGTGTCCGGCACTCGAAGCAAGTTTTAAGCCCTTCGGCCTGTCCATTCGAAGGACCATGGTCCTTCCAGCCCATTCCTGGAATGGCCAGTGAAGTTTTGGCAGTCCTCTGAGAGGTTAATCTCAAAGCTATCGACATCTTGCGCCATATATGTAGGTGGTTTACCTATGATTCCCGCCAGATTCTTGCCCTCAATATCCGCAGTAATTAGCCCTGTCCAGTAGGCATTAACGATCAGGCCGCCCGCCTTCTTATTTGACTCGGTCAGGTCCATGACCCCCAGGTTAGTGTCCCATGCCTGTCCAAGCACATCTATCTGATTCGGGTAAAACTGCCGAGGGAATCCGAACTCTGACAATATAAGTACCGGTATCATTCTTTGCCAGATAATGGAACTCATCCTCGGAATCAAAGATTATGGGCGATCCCTCACCCCAGTTCAGACCTCCCAGGAAGGTCCAGGGATGCAAATGTCGAATTCCATCTGCAATTAAAAACTCCGCCTTTCCGCCATCATTAGCCACGTAAACAACGTGCGATCCATCCGGGCTGAAGATTGGACCGGACCTGATCCCCTGACCATACCAGTCATATAAGTAGGGATAATCTTCCTGGCCGTCCATCACAACTAATTGGACTGTCTTCCCTTCGAGGCTATCTTTGGCTATATAAGCAAGATGGCCATCAGAGTTAAAGGTCAAGCCCCAGATGTCTTCATATCTGTTGCCTTCAGTTCCGTCCAAGACTGCAAACTTGCCATCTTTGTCTTTGGCGATGTAAGCCACATGATTGCCATCGGGGCTGAATATGGGATCGCTTATTTCATCATAAATCTGGCCTTCTTCTCCGTTTAGCACCATCATGAATCCATCATCTTTGGCTTTGGCCCAGTAAGCCAACCTGCTGCCATCAGGGCTGAAGACAATCTTGCCCACGCCTGGGAAAGGATATGCTTTGCCTTGAACGCCATCAACTACCACAACATGGTCTCCATATGCGCGTCGCCCGGTACAAGGTCATAAGCAAAATGCTTGCCATCGGGGCTGAAAGCCATTTGTGCCACTCTATTGTCATGGCCCAGATCTATGATTTCGCCATCCAGGACGATGTAACATGGATCTCCAGCATAAGCGGTACTGCGCGAATAAGCCCATCGGCTGCCTTCTGGACTGACAACTGGATCATAGCCAACATTTTCCTGGCGTTCTCCGTCAATAACCACGTAGTTGGTGCCGTCCTTGGATATGACATAGGCCACATGCTGTCCCCCAGAACTAATGATGGGGTCACCCGAAGTGCTGTCGTAGGGTCCTTCTTCTCGCCCATCCACTACCACTACCCTCTTTCCGTCCCTGTCTGCCATGTAAGCATATCGTTGGCCATCAGAGCTAAACACGATCTTGTAGATCTCGTTGTAATCCTGACCCTCAGATCCGTCCACCACTGCTACTCGTTTATCGCCTAACAGAGCTTTATAGGCGTAATGTTTACCGTTCGGGCTGAAGATGAAGTCCCGAACATCCTTGTAGACCGTCCCGATTGTTTTGCCTCCTGGGCCAGCAATTACATAGTAGTATCCTGCTTCTGTACTCAGGTAATAGGCAATCTTGGTGCCATCCGCGCTGGTCGGAATAGACTGTTGGGGTTTGTCATCAATCTCCAGAGAAGAGAATTTCAAGCTTCTCTCAAACGCCAGATCCTCACGGTATCCTCCCCTCGCTCCCGAAGATTCATTTCCTGGTTGAGGTTCACCGATCTGTGCATCGGATGTAGTTGTATTGGTCAGACCCAGTCTGATTGCCTCATTATATGATTCGTCGGCCTCAGCATTTCTGCCCAGTGCCTTAAGAGCAAGGCTCCTCTGGTACCAGGCATCAGCATTTGATTTATCAAGGGCAATGGCCATATCGTAATCCTGAACGGCTTCGTCAAATCTGCCGTTATCATAGGCGTCCTCACCTTTCCTTGACCAGCCGCTGGATGTTCGGCCATCAACCTGTTTAATAGGCTGTAGGGGGATATTTTCAAAACAATCCGGAGGACTCGCCCCTCAGGAGCTGCCCTCAGGAAACAAAAAGCAGGGGATTGATTGGGTTATAGGATCCAAGCAGGGATCGTTGGGTCCGACCACAACTTCCCCTGTCATAATTTCTTCAGTCTTGACCTGCCCGCCAACACCTTGGCAGAAGAAGATGACGAAGCAAGCCAATACCATCAATAGATATATTCTTTGCATTTAATATCACCATCGACTCTTAGCCTGAGCTAGTAATTCGGCAAATCCTTTCAAATGGTCACAGTTTTCTTCAGCCTGGTGCCATCGCAGAGGTCCACCTCGATTACAGCTTTCGCTCCCGACTGGAATGAATAGCCCTTTTCAGTTGGACTGTCATAGTATTGGCCCGGATCTACGTAGAGATCGAAGGTCTCGTTGCCGGTGAAGTTTCCAAGCAGGTTATAGCTTGCAAGGTGACGATTGTTTAGCTGGACTCCGTCATGCACTACACCCAATATGCCCCAATCTGAGGCATAAGCACTGGTGCTGAAGGCACCTCCGCTTCCATAGGGTCTGTCAGGCACTTCGATTAACGAGAGCTTAAGGTGAATGGGCGAAGGAGCCGGATAAAGCTGCAGTCCAAGACGGAAGTGGCCATCCATGATTCCATTGGGGCTATCCTTCTCCCAGTCCATTCCAGCTACCTTATCTGCATCCTGTCCTATGAACCTGAAATCTGTAATCCTGGACGCATAGGCTCCCGAGACCTGGAGTGATTGCTTTGTATCTGTTCCGTCGCCTAGATGCACAATCGCAGTCATACGTCGTCCAGGCCGGAACATCCAGTTCCAGGAGTTTCATCCTTCATCTCTTCCCCTCGTTCAGACAGAAAGAATCTCCGCCGTTTACTCTGGCATAGAGATCGAATTTCACGTCGCCGGAGTAATTGCCCAGAGTGCTGGCTGGAACAGGATTGAGCATCCGGCCCTGGTAGAACACGGCCAGGTTAGCGGTGTCTCCGCCGTAAGAACTGCTCCACTCCAGGCCACCGGCGTCTCTGCTCCTCGTAGCCTGCGATTTATTGACCCGGATATCTATGGATTTTACTTCAGTGTTCTCTGGTAGATGCAGTGTGAGGTTGAAATGGGCATCTGGACAGCCGTCACTCTTGGCTTCAGCATAGCGTCCCACCATATCTGCATCTATCCCCAGCCACTGGAAGTCGAGGTTCGCGATCTCTTTTGCACCGTCCTCAGGTGCGGTGGGCGGGCTGGATGGTCCGGAGGTTTCGGCGGGAGTCCCGGGCCTGCCTTCAGGCCACAGAGGAGGCTTGAGACAGGTCCAGTCGGCTGGCCTGAATTCTCAGAGGGTCCGGCCTGTTCAGTGGATCGGGCCAGATGGAGGCTGGCCTTCAGAACCTTGCGGCCGCTGCTCGGTGGGTTGAGTGGGTGCCTGAATCGAGGTTTGACGAGTCCATGTTGTACCTCCAAAACTTCCTGTTCTCTCCACTGCTCTCAGGAGGTCGGGTGATTCAATTTTTAAAAGCAGGATGCCATTGTTCTTCAGGTAGCCTTTGGGAACATCCGACCAGAAGAACGCTATCTGGTCACCTGAGATAGTGCCGTAGGCAACGTTGGTCCAGAGTCCCGGATCCAGGGAGACTTCTCCCGTACCACCAGATATTGTCATCGATCTGCCTCAGGTAATAGCTTCCTCCGTCATCACAGCTCCAGGTACCGGTCAGGTCTGTCTGAGCAAAAGAGCTCGAGATAGAGACCGCAATCAACAATATCGATGCAATAAAATTTGTACTGAATGCCTTCTGTGCCCAATAGCTAGCAAACATTGAAAGAATTCCTCCACCCTTTGTTAGTCTGGTAATAAATAAATATGATCATTCAATGTATTTGTAGTTTTCATGTTTTCCTAGAAGTTTGTGATTTTCCTTCAGATCAATGTTGATAACTATTACTAGTGCTCCATAACATTAATTTTGCTATTTTTGATAATGCCTTTGGAGTTTGTCTCTGGCATTTTCCTTTTTAAACTGCCATCTTACAGTTGCTCTAATTGAATTTCTTCCGTTCTCCCATGCACTAACCTCATGCTTTAAGGTCTTCAGATCTGCTATTCTACGATCCAGGCATTGCTTGGAAAGAGCCGAGAGTTCGATCTCAGCAGATTGAGCCAACTTCCTTTCTTTGGAGTGGAAATGCATATAGTACAGTACATCTTTAAATAGTATGAGCGCCTCTATTGTAGCCATGGCAAGGAAAGAGTTTCGGGGCAGGACTGCTACAGTCTATCTTCCGGCCGGTGAGATCCTTACAGCCTGGCAGAAGGAGGCAGCTCAGGGCGGGGCTACCATTTCTGAATACATCTTTGAGATGGTCGAGAAGGCCAGACGGCCGGCTGAAGAGGCAATCCGGCCGGACCTCGTCCGGGAAAATTCGGACCTGAAGACCTCTAAACCGCAAGCTAGAGCAGGAAGTTAACCTGCTAAAAGCGAACCTGGAGATCATGCAGACGGAGGTCTACAAGCAGCGGTTTGCAGGGTTTGAACAGGTGGATTCCCCTGGGATGCACAGCTATGATAGAGCTCTGGTGGATATGCTCAAAAGAGGCAAAATTCTGGACTCCCAGGAGATCCTTGGCGGCCTTGGAATAGATCCCCGAGATAGCCAGGCGGTTAAGCTTGTATCAAACCAGCTTGAGGAACTCAAGAGGTTCGGCCTGATCAGAGAATCCCCACATGGATGGCGGTGGCTGTGACCCTCCTGGATGATTTCAAAGCGGACTGCCAATTGCGGAATATTGATGGCCATGGATCCTATTACTTTCATGCCAGCAAGCTTTGCAGCTTCCTGGAATCCCGGGGCAAGGATCCCTGTCAAGTGGGGAAGGAGGATCTTAAAGCCTACTTGCAGGTCATTCGGGACCGCGGCCTAAAGACTTCCAGCCAGCGAAAAGTCTTCACCAGCTTATCGGCCTTTTATGCGTTTATGGTTGACGAGGACCTGATAGAGGCAAATCCTATAATACCTTTCAGTCGACGATATCTCAGGCAATACAAGGACAATGGCTCTGAACCCACGGCAGCTCATATCAATCGACCAGGCTGCCATGCTCATCAATTCCATACTGCATAGCCGGGATAAGGCGTTCCTTACACTGCTCTTCAAAACAGGCATGAGGCTGGGAGAGCTCTGCAGTCTGGATGTGGGAGATCTGGACCTGCAGGGTATGTCACTCATCTTGAAGCCCACCGCGAAGCGCAGCAATAGGCAGCTCTTTTTCGACCACGAGACGTCCCGGATGTTGCATGCCTGGCTGGCCAGCCGACCGGATGTGGATAGCGGATCACCTTTATTCATCAGCACCAGAAAACAGAGGATCAGCCCGAAGGAAATTGAGGTACTCACAAAGAAACATGCCGCTCGAGTAGGGCTGCATGATCCGGCCTCGGAGAAACTGGCGGATCGCTTCACACCGCACTGCTGCAGGCACTGGCTGGTGACTCACCTACTCCGGGCCGGGATGAGCAGAGACCATGTAAAGTGGATCCGGGGGGATGCCATGAAAGAATCCATAGACATCTACTACCACATAGATGCAGAGGATGTCAGGAAAAGCTACATGGCCTATGTGCCCCAGCTAGGGATCTGAAATAGATCGATAGCTATCGCTAATATTTAGTAGAAAAACTTTCTGAAAATTGGCTATAAAAAAGCAAGTTGGTGCGTGAGAGCACTTTTCGGACGCGCTCCAACCACAAATATTCTGAGATCTGGAGGCAGACCAAGCATCTGGCTTCTTCTCACTGCTGGCCAGTCGGGCACTCTCCAATGGAAGGGCCTTTGTCTGAGCGTTTCCTCAAAAACCCACATATAAATGCATTTGCAATCGATTCAATCCCATCGAAAAATTTCATGATGCAACATCTTTCTTTTAGAGGGGAGAAAGCCTAAATGCGATAAGATAATTCCAGAAGAAGATCAGAGATGGAAGAGCAAAAGATGTGGGATCTATTCTGGGAAATTCATAATGGCAATCCAAGAGAAGGCCCTGGAGAGTTTCATTCTACAAGAAGAGCCTTCGAAATGCTCAAGGATTTGCCTTCCTGTCCTAGTATTCTGGACATTGGCTGTGGACCGGGCATGCAGACCATAGATCTGAGCCGGTTGACAGATGGAACGATAATGTCAATCGATAACCATCCTCAATTTTTAGAGGATTTGCGCAAAAAAATAGAACAAAACGGGCTGACTGATAGAATAACTCCGTATCTAGGGGACATGTGCGATCTGCATTTTGAAAAGGGCATCTTTGATATTATTTGGTCTGAAGGTTCAATTTACATCATAGGATTTGAAAAAGGATTTCTGCAATGGCGACCTTATCTGAAGGATAAAGGATATCTTGTCGCCTCGGAGCTAACCTGGCTTCGACCTGATGCCCCTGAAGTGGTCAAGGATTATTTTAGTAAGGAGTATCCGAGCATGCAAGATATCAAAGGAAATCTGAGGATACTTCAAAGGGCGGGCTATCACCATATAGGCCATTTCGTTCTTCCTGAGTCAGCGTGGTGGTGCTACTATTCACCAATTGAAGAAAAACTCACTCAACTAAGACAGAAGTATAGCGGCAATCATGAAGCTCTTGCGGTATTGGAGGATCATCAGAGAGAGATCGATATCTTCAGAAGATATTCTGAATATTATGGTTTTGTGTTTTATATAGGTCAGCTTGATTGAGATTAGGGATTGCATCAAATATGCTAGCGAGTTCGAAGTGAAGCTATGTGGATACTAAGGCTCGAAAGTTCGATGGTGGGTGCCTCGTGGATCTTGTGTTAAAAAAGCTGGGCTGGAATTCGTTTTTCGGAGAGAATTTCCGAGAGTACATGAAAGGGCATGAACCAGCCAGGGTCTCAAGTGTAAATAAAAACGGCTACAAAGTTCATACCAAAAATGGCGAAATAAAAGCCAGGATCTCTGGCAGACTACGTCAGGATAGCCAATATCCTGCCGTCGGAGATTGGGTGGCACTTTCAAAGGATAATTATGGCAACTATACTATACATGCAATATTGACTAGGAAAAATAAGATCTCGCGCAAAGATGCAGGCAGAGCCACAGGCGAGCAGGTAATCGCCGCGAACATCGATCTAGCGTTTATCATGACCTCACTCAATAGGGATTTGAACATGAGACGGCTGGAAAGGTACCTGGCTGTTGTGATACAAAGCGGTGTTGATCCTGTCATTGTATTAAACAAATCAGATATTTGTGCAAATGTTGATGCAAGGATAAACGATGTAAAGGCAATCGCGCCGGATGTGCCAGTATATGCAATCAGCGCCACGGATGGTATCGGCATGGAGCCGTTATCGCAATATCTTCAAGACGGCAAGACAGTTGTATTACTTGGCTCGTCAGGCGTTGGAAAGTCTACGCTTATCAATGCTCTCGAAGGGGTTGAAAGGCAGAAGGTCCGTGAGATTAGGGAAGATGACAGCCGAGGTCGGCATACCACAACCATTCGAGAGCTGATCATGCTTGAGAGCGGTGGGATTATCATCGATAATCCGGGCATGAGGGAACTGCAGCTATGGGATGCTAGAGAAGGTCTGCAGAGTACATTCCGGGATATTGAAGATCTTATGTCCCAGTGTAAGTTCTCTGATTGCCGACATGAGACTGAACCCGGGTGCATGATCAAAAAAGCAATTGAAGAAGGAACGCTGTCAAAGGTTAGGTTTGAGAGCTATATGAAGTTGCAGAGGGAGCTGCTTGCTGTCGAGAGAAAGAAAAATCCTGAACTTAAAGCTGCTGAAAAGAAAAAATGGAGAAAGTTGGGACATATGGCCAATGAGATCCGGAATGTGAAAGAAAGGGGTCTATGAGAGAAGTTTTCTTTTGGTATTCGACAGAGACCATGGACAACAGAAAGCCCCAGCTCATGTGTCACAATACCAGTTATCCAAATGACTCCTTGTGACGAATTCTAAGTCGCTTCCGTAACGCTTACAGTCCCGGGTTCTATTCTCTCGTCATCGTCTAAAGTCACCTTCTGGCCAAATCCCGTGATGGTGGCGGACTTACATGTCAGACTAAAGCTCAAGACATCATCTATTCCAGAAAAGGCCCGGCCGGTCGAATAGTCGACGTAGATGTATTTGACCAGATCTGCATATTCCAGATCCTCGCCGATCTTATAGAAGCTAGGGCGTGGGAGTCGTAACAGGAGACGGTTGGATCTTCGTTCATTGCTTTTTTTCTGCGCTGATCATTATTGAATTTCACCCTGGTTTTGTCTGCATCTCTTCTCAAAGAAACAGCCAGTAAACCAGCACATTGAGCAGAGTCAAGGGCACCCCCACCCTGGCAAACTCCAGGAATGTCAGAGTCTCGCCGCTCTTCTCCGCATTTTGAATGATGATCACATTGCTGGCTGCGCCCAAGATGAAAAGATTTCCGGCGATGGTGCTTCCCGCGGCCAGGGCCATGAGCGCGGCAGGGGATGGATCAACCAGCAGCGGCTGGCAGAGGGCCACCAGCGGCACATTGGAGATGAGCTGGCTTAAGAGGACGCTGAAAGCCAGAATGGTGGGAATGGATGCCAGATCCGCCTGCGATCCGGCCAGCAGCCCCTGAAAGAGCCCCGACCTCCAGACGCTGTCCATGAGAACGAACATGGCGGCAAAGAAGACCAGGGTGCACCAGTCGATATTCCTCAAGACCTCATATCTTCTGCCGCTGAAGAGGAGGACGGGCAGCGCCGAGATGAGGGCGATGTAGGTCAGCCGGAATTCGCCGCCCACGCCCAGAGCAACGGCTCCGATCTTGGCCAGGATCAGTGCAAAGAGCAGAATAAAGGATATGCGGGAGAGGCGGGCCAGATCAGGGTCGGATACATTCTCTCTTCCTATCTGCAGCGGTCTGTTCTGAAACTGCCCTCTGTAGAAAAATTTAAGCAGAAAAAATGCCAGCAGAAGATTGGCAAGCGTGGGAAGCAGCAGGTACTGTAAAAACACCAGGAAAGGATTGGATAGATCCGCATTCACGGCAATGAGCAGATTTTGCGGATTGCCGATGGGGCTCATGGCGCTGCCTATGGTCACGGCAAAGGCCAGGGTGAGGAGAAGCGGCTTGGCTGGCAGCTTCAGGGACCGGGCAAAGTAGAGCATGAGAGGCGTGCCGATGATAGCCAGAGTGTCATTCATGAGCAGAGCAGAAAGAAAGCCCATGGCAAAGAGGATAAGGAGCAGTAGCTGATCCAGATTTCTGGCTTTGCCGAAGATGCGGTTGGACAGAGAAAGAAGGTAGCCGCTCTCCTGCATGGCTTCACCGATCACGAACATTGCTGCCAGAAAGATCATCACATCCAGGTTTACGGCAGCAAGCGCGTCTGCGGGCGAGATCTGGCCTGTGAAGAGAACCGCTAACGCCCCCAGCAGCATGATCTGCCAGATGGCGAGGCTGTTCTTGCCCACCTGCCTGACGGCGATGAGGATGAGAACGAAAGCCAGAGCCAGGGCAGAGATATTTATGGCATTGCAGTTAATGGATGATTCGAACATCGCAAAGGTCCGGAAATTTATTTAGCTGTTTCACAATCAATCCACAGGTCCTGGCGTCACGCCGGCGCGAGCTTCCCCATTGGCGACCCCGGGAAATATAGTTTTCCTTTTTTTCCATTTCTCAGGCCTCGCTTCCTGCACTTCGCCTCCACTATGCAAAGAGGTGAGGAGAGAAAAGAGTAAATCCTCAGTTCAAAGAGAAGATCCTCTTTGCCAGGATAGACGTAACCCAAAATCCCTATTCCGTAAGCAGGTATGGGGTGATGGCCACACCTACCTTCAAGTTCTTTTGCGCGGGCAGGCCGGTGCAGGAGATTGTGGGTGAGATATACCCGACATTGCAGAAGAAGATCACGGAAGAAGCGCTGCAGTATGCGAGCAGCTGCGCTTCCAAGTCCACACCCATAGATTACAATATCGGATATGCATAAATTGTAATATATATTCCTAACCGACATCCTTATAGCTTGCGATAATGGTACATGCTACCACATACCACAACATTGAGTTGGTGTTGATATGCTTGGCATTGATGATCCATGGATTTGGGGCGTCTACCTTCTCTGTATCCTGAGCGCGATTCTATGCCTGATTTACGGCATCGTAAACTGGAATCGAGAAGGAGAGCTGGAGGCTATCGAGATCAAAGAGGAAGCCGCCTGGGAAGCAGGTGAGGAAGAGATGCAGGAAAAAGAGCTGGGACTGTGATTTAGATGAATCTTCTTCTCCTCAATCTCATTATTCTGGTCTACCTTCTTGCCACCCTCTATCTGGGCTACCGGGGCTGGAAATCGACCAAGGACTCAGAGGGCTATCTGGTGGCGGGCAGAAAGACCCACCCCTACATCATGGCCATGAGCTACGGCGCTACATTCATCAGCACCTCTGCCATCGTCGGCTTCGGCGGAACGGCCGGCCTCTTCGGCATGGGCCTCTTATGGCTGACATTCCTGAACATATTCGTGGGCATCTTCGTGGCCTTTATCGTCTTTGGCAAGCGAACCCGCAAGATGGGCCACAATCTCAATGCCATGACCTTCCCCGAGCTTTTGGGCAAGCGATTTGATAGCAGGTTTATCCAGTATTTCAGCGGCATTGTGATATTCCTGGGAATGCCCCTTTACGCTTCAGTGGTCCTGATCGGCGCAGCCCGCTTCATGGAGACGACTCTCGCCATCGATTTTGATGTGGCGCTTCTCATCTACTCGGTAATCATTGCCGCATATGTGATCTGGGGGGGCCTACGCGGTGTCATGTACACCGATGCCATGCAAGGGACCATCATGTTCATAGGCATGGTATTTCTGCTCTTCATCACCTATTCCCATCTGGGCGGGATCATTCCGGCTCATCAGGCACTCACCGATATGGCAAATCTGATCCCGGCCAATCTAGCTGCCCAGGGGCACGCCGGCTGGACGGCCATGCCCGTTTCCGGCAGCCCATGGTGGTGGACATTAGTTTCTACAATTGTACTGGGCGTGGGAATCGGTGTTCTGGCAATGCCCCAGCTGGTAGTACGTTTTATGACCGTCAAATCCAACCGGGAACTCAACCGGGGAGTCTTGATCGGTGGAGTCTTCATTCTCATGATGACCGGTGTGGCTTTCACTGTGGGGGCTCTCTCTAATGTTTTCTTCCTGCAAAACATGGGAAATATATCCATAAATATTGCCGCAGGAAATGCAGACAGCATAATTCCCCTTTATATCAACGCGGCCACTCCGGAGTGGTTTGTCTACCTCTTCATGCTCACGCTTCTGGCGGCTGCCATGTCCACCTCCAGCTCTCAGTTCCACACTCAGGGAAGCGCTATTGGCAGGGATATTTATGAGACGCTTACCCACAAGAAAGGCGGCAAGTCCATACTGGTCACCAGGATGGGAATAATTATTGCCATGATAATTGCCGTAACCTTGGGCTACATCCTGCCCGACAACATCATCGCGCGCGGCACTGCCATATTCTTCGGCCTGTGCGCGGCCGCCTTCCTGCCCATGTACGCCAGCGCTCTTTACTGGAAACGAGCCACCAAAGCCGGTGCCATTGCCGGACTCTTTACCGGCACTATAGTGACGGTCTTTTGGTATCTGTTCATTCATAAAGCCGAGGCAGTGCCTCTGGGGATATGCAAGATGCTCTTTGGCCAGGATGTGCTGATAGCTGCGATGCCCTGGCCGGTGGTGGATCCGATATTGGTAGCCCTACCGCTGGCGGTACTGGCAACCGTGGCGTGAGCCTGATGACAAAAAGTCCAAGAGATAAACACCTGAAGGAGTGCTTTAAGGGTATAAGATAAATTTTATTATTACTATTTTTTGTCATCGATTTGTGCTTTTTTTATTTTGCATCGCTTCGTTGTGCGTCAATGAGCACGGTCCATGAGCTGCAGCGAATGGAAAAGCTAAAAGCTTATGCCATATTGCAGATGCTCTGGAGATGACATTTAGATGAAGCTGATCGCGGCAATGGCCGTCTTTATTATGCTCATAACAGCTGCCCCTCCCGCTCTGGGAGAGATGACCGAATACCAGAGAGGAGTGGCCAACGGGCTGAAGATAGGATTATTTATGGGTGAATATTATGGAAGAGGACAATATGTGACGGACTATGCCGGGCAGTTCAATACCTATTTGGAAAGCTATAACCAGTTCCTATGGGCTTCTTTTGCCAACAACCAGACATTGATCAATGAGTTCATGCTCTCGCCCATTGCCGTAATGCCCCGCTCCTCAAGCACAGGAGTATTTAAGCCGGATGCAAGCGGCAGAATATTTGGCTATCCGGCCGATTCTTACTATACCTGGATAGGCGCGGTTCCTGGTACAGCGCCGCAAAATCCCGGGGATTCCCTGCCGGGCGTGTAGATGAAAAAGAACAGGCAAATTCCCGGATCTTCCGGGATTTTTTATCATTAAAATTATTATAAAAATAAAATAAACCATTACTCAACCTGACTTTTGCCCAACACGATCCCAAAGTTTGATATCCTGCCGGCTTTAATGGCAGATTCATCCATGGAACTTGATCTGCCCTGCCGCCTGGGCAAGAAGAACTGGCTGATAGTCTTTACCTTCGCCCTTATCATCCTGCTCTCTTATTACATCTGGCCGCTTCTCGACGGCCTTGTCCTGGGACTTGTCTTCGCCTACGTGGGCCGGCCCGTGCGCGACCTTTTCGGGAAAAACCGGCGGATCGGCTCGCTGGGAGCCATCATCTGCATTGTCGTTCCCCTCTCCGCCATCTTTGCCACGGGAGTCGTGGAGGCATCAAACCAGATAAGGTGGCTGGAGAGCCATCAGAGGGAGATCGTATTCCTCATCTATGATTTTGTCTCCAGGGTCCATATTCCCCAGGCGATATTCGATGAACTCTCGCGGGGCATGGCCAATTTGATGGGAATGGGCATCAATCTTTTGGCCAGCCTGCCCGTATTCAGCCTGGGCTCAACCATCACCCTGGGAATTGTCAATTTCCTGATCGCCTTTTGCGTCTGCTACTTCCTCTTGCTCGATGGAGACCGGCTGGCTCAAGCCGCAAAGGAGCTTTTTGATCTGGAAAGCGGCAGCTTTGAGCTGCGCTGCCTCTCTCGAATCGACAGCATACTTTGCGGCGTCTACATGGGCAGCATCTACACCGCCATCGCAGGCGGGATCACCTCGGTGGCCATCTTTTACATATTTGATGTTCCCCGGCCCTTCGCCATGGCCAGCATCGTCTTTTTGGCGGGGATGGTGCCCTTTCTGACCTGGCTGGTCTTCGTGCCCACGGCTGTGGGCAGATACATCGAGATAGGGCCGCTGGATGCCTGGCTCTTCTTTCTGGCCGCCTCCATTCTGGTTCATATCGCGGAGCTGGTCATCCGGCCCTACATCGTCTATACCAAGTCCTCGCTGCATCCGTTGCTGGTGCTGCTTGCCTTCCTGGGAGGCGGCCTTGCCGCCGGAATCGCCGGCTTCTTTCTGGCTCCGGCCATGGTGGGAGTGGTGACCGGCATCTACCGGGTGATGACGGAAGAGCGGGCGGAAAGAAATGTCAAAACAGCTCAACTGCATTCCGATGCACCAAAATCGATCCAGGATAGCTGACCCGAGAATTCAGCAAATTTTAATCGAGTTTCCATTGGCAAACAGAGCCCCTGTTTAGCAAGCGCTCTTCGTTGATAGACGAATACCGAAAACTATATATTCGTTAATCGCAGACCAAGGTTGGCAAAAGTCAATCTTTTATCCCTCCTACACCAAGGCTTTTGCCTCCCTCCTTCTCATGAGGCTTCTCTTATGCAAAATCCTTTTCTCCTCTGCCACGCAAAAGGCCACGAAGAGAGGAGAGATGCAGATATTTGCCTGAAGATGAATACAGCCGCATGCCTCTGGTTGCAAAGCTGATCTGCGACCATATCTCCCTGGACGGAATCGATCGCTATCTGGCCGAGACCGGCGTACAGGAGAGCGACTTCGTGCTCGTGGAGCCGGAGGGCTTTGCCGGAGAGATATTCGCCGTGGACGGCTCCAATGCCTCTCTTTGCAGCTGGTCGACGGCCAATGTGAACCTGATCCGGGCAGGCTATGCCGTCTACCGGGGACGGGATTGGAGGCGCACGGTCATCACCTTTGACGATGTCTTCCTGGCCGATCCGAGGCTCTTTAAAGATATGTTCGATCCCTATCTGGAGCAATTCTTCGGCCTGAAGGGAATCGATCTCAAGGAATCGGATCTGGACAGGCTCTCCAGCTACTACCGGGAGATGCAGGAGTACGTGGCCATAGATGAGGCCATTAGAGAGGCTCGCGGCGGAGACATCATCCTTTACGACGGCAGCTTCGATGTTTTTGAGCCTCTGCGGGGCGTTCTTGCCGCCATATTTGCCAGGGCTCAGGGAGAAAGGGGTCTTCCTTCTGGCCGTGGCCAAGTCCAGCTCCCTCTTCTGGGGCGAGGGGATATCTCTGCCCTTTGTGCTGCATACCGGCATGGCCGGCAGCCGGCTCCTGCCGGGCGAAGCCTGGTATCTAAGCCTGAAGGACAAAAAAGTGGATGCGGGCCAGCGGCAGATGGAACGGCCAGACCTATGTCGTCCGATTTTGCGGGCAGTCCGGGCATGCGTTCCGGGTGGATGCTCCGGCCTATCTGGCAGGCGATATCGGCTCCGTCCTGGGAAAGCTGGCTGCCTACTCCAGTTCAGCGGAGTGCCCGGGCTATCCCCATGCCCTCTTCCGGGCGCACCGGGATATCAGGATCACGGAGATGGAAGGGGCGGCAGCACGCCGCAAACTTATAGCGCATCTATCGGAGAGAGGCATGAGCCACTCCGAGATAAGGATGCTTACCCAGGACTTTCACGATATACTGGAGATGAAATCCGGAATTTAAAAGAGGCGGAAGAGAGGGATAATAAAGGTGGCCATAACGCAAAAGCAGATCCCGCCCAAAGAGGCGGCAAGCCTATTGAACCGCAAGGTGATCGAGGAGAGAGATACGACCTATCGCATCGTCTCTAAAAACGTCTCCGAATATCATTTCATTGTTCCCTTCGATCTTTCCGAGGAGGAGAGGGTGGAAGTGGGGCAGATTTTCTCGGTAAAAGACCGGAGCTTGACGTTTCTGGCTCGCGTTCTCAACATAGAGCACAGCTCCAACTACGACGGCCACTGGGATACCACCATGAAGGGGACCCAGTTTTATGACAGTGACCAGATCTTCAACCGCGTCATAGCCCAGCCTTTAGGATGCATAAACAAACAGAAGGAGTTCAAAAAATCCAGAACCCTTCCCACTAAATTCGCACCAGTAGCCAGAGCTGAGAACGCAGAGTTCGAATTTTTGAGCCAGGTAATGGGAGACATCGAAGTCGGATACCTGAGAAACGGCTCGCGACTGGTGGAAGATATTCCCGTAGCCCTGCACAGCGAGGCCATGGACCACCACATGGGCGTCTTCGCCACCACAGGCATGGGCAAGTCCAACTTCATGAAGGTATTTGCCGCCTCCTGCATGCGCTTAGCTACGCGGGGCGAGTCGAAGTTCGGACTGCTCATCGTCGATCCCCATGGGGAATATCTGAAAGGCAAGGACCTTATCAAGGGACTGGTCCATCTCAAGAGATACCGGGATGGCCTGGCCTGCTACTCCACAGATAGAAAGAACGCCTCCGATCCCGGTGTGGAGGAGCTGGCCATATCGGAAAGCGAGATCTTTCCAGAGGACATCGCTCTGCTCTATGAGTGGTCGCCTGCCGCAAAGAGATGCCCTGGAAGCCATCTCCCGGATCTTCGATTCAGCAAGCTGGCTGGAGGAAATCCAGAGCCCGGAGGGCATGGCCCGCATGGTGCAGGAAGGCTTCAAGGACAGCACGGTCATGGTCTTGATTCGAAGGATCAAGAACGAGCTGGAGAGAAATCCCTACATCAAGAAGAGGTCCAGCCTGGCCAATATCCTGGCCAATCTGGAGAAGGGCAAGGTGGTCCTGGTAGACATACCCAGGATGAGCGACCGAGTCCGAGCTCTTCCTGCTCTCCGTCATCTCCCGCTATATCCTGGATGAGTACAAAGAAGGACGAGCAAGAAGGCCAGGAGAGGCGCAAGAACTGCCTCATCACCATCGAGGAGGCGCAGAGGGTTTTGGGCGCGGGCAGCAACACATCCCGTTTCGAGAGCATTGCCCGGGAGGGGCGCAAGTTCGGAGTGGGGCTATGTGCCATCACCCAGCAGCCCAAGCTCATAGACAAGCAGCTCCTCTCCCAGTTCAATACCCTGGTGGTCATGGGACTGGGAGACAGAAATGACCGCCAGCAGCTGGAAGAGTCGGCCAAGCAGGACCTCTCCTCCATGGATATCGAGATTCAGACCCTGGAGAAGGGAGAGGCCGTGGTATCCACCCTGAAGATCCCCTTCCCTGTGCCCGCCCGGATACACCGCTACGAGGATTACTTGCGCCGCCTGGATAAGGAAGATAAGCAAGAGCAGCTCATCAGCAGAGGCGGCTTCAAGCCGTTTTTGGAATAGAAGAGAAGGCACATGAAGATAATTCACCTGGCCGATTCGCATCTGGGCTTTTCCAGCTACAGCCGCCTGGATGAGCACGGCAGAAATCGCGTAGAAGAGATGGTGTATGCCGGCTATGAGCAGGCCATTGAGAGAATCATAGAGCTGCGACCGGATGCAGTGGTTCATGCCGGAGATGTCTTCCATCACGTTCGCCCCAAGATCAAGCCTCTGGTGGTCTTCCAGAGGGGGCTTTTGAGGCTCATGGAAAAAGACATCCCGGTGATCATAATCAGCGGCAACCACGACGCTCCCAAGAGCTTCTCCTCCACCAGCCCCTTCCGCCTCTTTGAGGGGTTGCGGGACGTGCATATCGCCCAGAAGTATGAGTACGAGAGGTTTGAAGCGGGCGACCATTATTTTCACTGCATTCCCTTCTGCCTGGAGCCGCAAGACTACCGGACCGAGTTTGAGAGGATCGAGCGCTCGGGAAGGGATGTGCTGGTCATGCACGGCCTGACCGAGTCGCTCCAGAACCGGAAGATGAGGAGCGTGGGCGAGCACGAGCTACCGGACAGCTTTTTGAAGAGCGATTTTGACTATATTGCCCTTGGCCACTTTCATGGGCAGGCGCAGCTTTCCAGGAATGCCTGGTACAGCGGCTCGGTGGAGTACTTCAACTTCGGCGAGGCCCAGGACAGGAAAGGAATGCTCCTGGTGGACCTGGAGAGCGGCAGAGCCGAGAGCGTGCCGGTCAAGCCCAGGTACATGATCGATCATCCTCCCATTGATTGCAGCGGGATGCGCTCCGAGGAGATTGCCGAATGCCTGCTGGAGCTATGCCAGGAGGATGAGATCCAAGACCGGATGGTTCGCATCAATCTCAAAAACGTCAACAGGGCCGCTTACCGCAGCATAGATCAGGGAAGGGTTTCCCGGCTGGGAGCCTCTGCGCTCTACTTCAAGATCCGGCCGGAGTTCTTGGATGAAGAGGAGCATTTCGAGCGTTCTATTGACCGGAGGACGCTGCATGAGGAGTTTTCCGGATACCTGGAGGAGGAATCCTCAAAAGAGTTGATGCCGGCAAAGATAAAGAATGATGTAATGGTCTATGGATCGGAGATCATGAAGAAGGCGGTAATGGCCAGGCATAAAGAGGCATTGGATGCATCTTAATAAGCTTGTCATAAAAAACTTCAAAAAGTTTCGCCGCGCCGAGCTGGAGTTTTCCGACGGGCTTACCGGCATCGTGGGCAGCAACGGATCCGGCAAGAGCACCATAGTGGAGGCCATTGCCTGGGCTCTTTACGGAAATAGAGCTTCGAGCATCAAAAGAGACTTCATCCGCAATGCACGAGCCAGAGAATCTGATGCAGTGGAGGCCAGCCTGACTCTCTCCTTAGGCAAGCAGGAGCTGGTCATCTACCGGGCTATGAAAGGAAAGGGCATGATGGCAGAGGCCTTTCTTGTGCTGGATGGGCAGAGGATTGCCACGGGCAGCAAAGAGGTCGATGCGAGGCTCGAGGATATTCTAAAGATTAATTATCAGGACTTTATGAAAACCTTCTACGCCCGGCAGAAGGACCTGGACAATCTTCTCAAAGAGGGCGGAACGGGCAAGAGGGAGTATCTGCTCAAGCTCCTGGGCCTGGAAGACATCAAGGAATATGCCATCGATCTGATCAAATCCGACCGCGCCTCTTTGGAGGAGCAAAAAAATCGGCTGGCGGGAGCATTGGCAGAAATCGGTGACGTAAAGGCCCGGCTGGAGAAGGCTTTCCAGGACATTGCGGCTGAGAGAGAAGGCCTGGAGGAAGCGGAGGGAAGCCGGGCAAGGCTGGCGGAGGCAGGAGAAGGAAGGCGGCAGGATCTGGAGGCCATGGCCGAGAAAATGCGCCGGCATGGCCTTTTAGAGGAGAGGGCAAAGAGCCTTGAAGCACAGGATAGGGAGCTGAAGGAGACGATCAAGGCTGCGGAAAAGCGGCTCTCTGAGATCGATGCCTCCAAGAAAAGGCTCTCGGATCTTCAGCCCATGCTGGAGAGGCTGACTGTCATAAAGGAACAGCTGGAAATTCTGCTGCCAAAGAGAGAAATCTATGAGGAGACTGCCCGCCGCATGGCAGGCCAGGAGGCTGCTTTGCAGGGCGAGAAAAAAGCGCTTGCCGAAAGCCAGAGGAGGCTTCAGGAGCTAAACCGAGATGCGGCTATGCGAGATGAGCTTTTGCCTGGAGAGGAGGAGCATACAAAGCTGCAGGCTCGGCTCCTTGCCCTGGAGGCCCTCCGGGATAAGCATAGCGAGATGCAGGCCCGGCTTAAGGAGGAGGCTGTCAGAGAGCAAGCAATGGCAGCCAACCTCTCCCGCACGAAAAAGCTGATTGATGACCTCTACATAGCCAGGGCCCGGGTAAGGGAGATTGCATCCTGCCGGGATGAAGAAAAGAGGTGCAGGAGCGACTTGGCGGAGCTTATGCGGCAAAGAGAACTGCAAAAGGAGCTGGAAGGACTGCTGGCGCGAAAGAATGCTCAGGAAGAGCGCCTGGCCAGGCTGAAGAGCGAGGCGGAAAAAGCACGCTCAGAGCTGGAAGGCCTGGGGAGAATTGAGGAGAAGGAGGATCAGCTGCGCTGCCAGGATAGAGATCTCGACCAGCTCGGCAGCGAGCTTAACCGCATCTTATCAGACCTCAGAGGCAGCTACAAGGTAGCGGAGCTGGCCCTGGCAGAAGCGGATCGCTCCCTGAAGAAGGTCATGGCCCTGGGAGCGGAGGGCCTCTGCCCCAGCTGCGAGCGGCCGTTAGAGGGCCAGCGCGATCTGCTCATAAAAAAATATGAAAATTCTGCGGCGTATGCCAAAGTGGAGAAGGAAAAACTTGCCGGCGGGATTGCGGCTCAAACGGAGAAGATTGAGGGGGCTACAAGGTCGAGGAACAACTTGCGAGCGGCCTTCGACGAATTGAATGCCCAAAAGAGCCGGCGCTCGGCTCTGCAGGCCGGTTTGAAGAGCCTGGCCATGCAGCTACACGAGTCGCAAACCGAGCTAAAGGCGATCACGACAAAAATCGAGGGCCTGGGGACAGTCAGCTTCGATGCCGGGAAGTTGGAGAAGGTCGAAGCAGCTTTAAAAGCTCTGGGGCCTTTAGTTTTGGAATACGCCGGCCTCTGCCAGCGGCTGGAGGCTCTGCCCGACCTGGAAGGGGAGAACGCATTGCTACAAGAAGGGCTGGCTGCATTAAAAGAGAGGCAGGAGCAGCTCATCGGTCATATGCAGGCTCTGGGCTATACCGAATCGGATTACCTGGAAGCCAGAAAGCGCCAGGCCACCCTCAAGCCGCTGCACGATCGTTTTCTTTCTCTCTCGGAGAGGGCGGCACAAATTCCCGCCTTAAATGAGAGGATGAAACGTCAAGAGCAAGAGATAGAGGGGCTCGACCTGGCCCTGAGGTCATTGCAGATCTCGCAAAAGGATCTGGGATACAATCCACAGGAGTATGAGGCTCTGTTTAAAGAGAAGAGGATCCTGGCGGCAGCAGAGAGCGAGGCGCAGAAGATTCGGGTGATGGTAGCCGGCGAGATCGAAGCCAAGGCGAGACTGGCAGCAGCCCAGGCAGCTCTGGAAAAGCTCAATCTGGATCTCAACGAGTGCAGACAGCATCTTTTCGCTCTGGCATACAGCGCGAAGGAGCATGAAAAAGCAAAGGCCATGCTGGCGAGCGCGCAGGAGCAGCTGGAAGCGGCCCGCAAAGCCGTTTCAGAGCGCCAGGTGCAGATGGGCGTACTGCTGGCTGCCCGGGACCGGCTAATCCAGGAAGCGCAGAGGAAAGAGGAGCTGGAGAGGAATGCTGCCTTGGTAGGCCGGAGAATGGAGGTGGTGGAGGTGACCCGCAGTCTGGTCAACAGCTTCATGGACCAGGTCCTGATCCGGGTGAAGAACGACATCGCCCGCTCCGCCGGTGAGATCCTGGAGGAGGTATCCGGAAAGTACAGCCTGCTCAAGATCGATGACGACTTCAACATCCAGGTCGAGGACGGGGGCGAATGGTATCCCATCTCCCGCTACTCGGGCGGGGAGATAGACATGATCGCCGTATCCGTGCGGGTGGCCATCAGCGAGTACCTGATGCGCTTTGGGCCCGATGGAGAGAGCTACTCCTTCCTCATCCTGGACGAGATCTTCGGCAGCCAGGACCAGGAGCACCGGGAGAAGATGATCCAGATGCTGAGAAGCCTTGAGGAGCGCTTTCCCCAGATCATCGCCATCAGCCACATCAGCGATGTGCAGGGGCAGTTCGACAACACCTTGCTGGTGGTGGAGGACGAGCTGGGCAACAGCCGGGTGGAGGCACTATAGGCATAAAGGAGGTAGGTTTTGATGACAGAGAAGAGCAATTGGGAAGAGTTCTTTGATGCGCATGCGCAGGCATACGAGGATAACGTGTTCACAAAGAATACGATTCGGGAGGTGGATTTCCTGCTTGAGGAATTATCGCTGCAACCGAATAGCTCGATTCTTGACGTCGGATGCGGGACGGGACGCCATTCTATTGAGCTGGCTAAGCGCGGCTATATTGTCACGGGGCTGGACCTGTCCTCTGAAATGCTTTCCAGGGCAGAGGACGCTGCCAGGTCCGCCGGTGTGAATGTGAACTGGATTCGTTCGGATGCTACTCAATTCTCACTGCCCGGAAAGTACGATGGCGCGGTTTGCCTATGCGAGGGTGCTTTCGGGCTTCTTGGCCGGAGGGATGATGCAATTTCGCAGCCGCTGTCCATCCTGTGCAATATCTCCCGAAGCCTGAAACCACAGGCAAAGATCGTGCTCACCGTTCTCAACGCGACGGCAATGATTCGCAGGCACACGAATGAGGACGTAGCGGAGGGAAGATTTGACCCCCTTACAATGGTTGAGTCATCAGAATGCCCACCGCAAGAAGGGCTCCCTCCCGTTGCAGTCCGGGAGCGGGCCTTCGTAGCGACGGAACTAATTCTACTCTTCCGCCTGGCGGGCATGTCAGTGCTCAACATCTGGGGCGGAACCGCCGGGAACTGGGGCAGAAGGGCCCTCGATCTGGACGAGATGGAGATCATGATCGTGGCATGCAAAACTGCAGAACCCTCAGATGCAGGCTATACTGCGGTCTAAGTCCAAAGATCGAAATCGTTCTGCAAGCGAGCACAAAGCTCACAAGCAAGCACAAAGCACGCACAAAGACCATCCTGAAAAAAGCGAAGTAATCGTTATCCTAAGGCATATCCCAGCAGCCTGGCCAGCCGGATGGCATCCCAGTCCAGGTGGCGGAGCATGCGGGCCAGAAGAAGGCTGGGCCGGTCGATATCTCCGTACTCCTCAATGGCCTTTATGAGCTGGGGCTTGCCGGCCAGATAGCCCACCAGCTCATCGATCTCGGCATGGCTCATCTTGGTCAGCACGCGGTGCAGCCTCATGCCGATCTCCAGCTCGCGGCCCAGAGCCGCCCGCCAGAGCCGGTCGTACTCGGAGAGCCGCAGGGCGGAAATGTCGCCCTCCAGGCTGGCTGCTGCCGCCACGCCGCCCGCAATCTTCGCCGCCACCAGTCCAGGATATATGCCGCCCCCCGAGGTGGGCTTGACCTGCCCGGCTGCGTCTCCCACTGCCAGCAGGCCCAGCGACTGCCGTCGCTGGCGGCGGGCCCAAAGGCAGGCCGCCCACATTCAGGGCCACCGGCGAGCCCTGCAGCCTTCTGGCGATCACATCCCGCTTCAAAAAGGCGCGCAGGCGCTCGCATCCCTCATCGCGGGCGCACAGGCCGATCCTGGCCGTGCTCTCGCTGAGGGGAATCACCCAGGCGAAGAGACCGGGAGCCTGGCCCAGATGCACCTCCACCTTCTCCACATCCTCCACGGCAAAGGGCGCCACCACCTGCGCTCCGGAGAGGATCATCTGGGGCGGAGCAATTCCTGCCCGGCGGGCGAGAAGGGCAGAGACGCCCTCCGCAGATATCACAATCTTGGCACTGATCTGCTCGCCCCCGGCCAGGGTGAGAATGCTGCCCTCCGCCTCCCGTCTTATCTCTCGCACCGATGCGCAGAGGCGGAGTTCCGCGCCCTCCTGCAAAGCCTGGCGGACTAAAGCCTGATCAAAGAGCCTCCGGTCCACCACCCAGGCCTTGCGGCCTTTAGCCTTGAAGTCAAGCCTAACCCCGGCGGGCGAAAAAATGGCCGCGCCTTTCATTCCGCCCAGGATGAAAGAGCCTACCGGCAGCTCCGACTCGGCCATAGCCTGCTCGCCCAGCAATCCGGCGCACTGCACCGGCCAGCCTGCTGCCGCGTGCTCCTCCAGCAAAACCGTGCTCGCGCCGGCTTTTGCAGCATGTTTGGCGGCCATGGAGCCGGCCGGCCCGGCGCCGATGACGGCCACATCAAAGTGATCCATGTTCGAGAAGAGAGAGGATGGCAAAGATGTTAACTTTTTCTCAGGACCGTCCTGTCCATCTACTTGACTTGCCTGGCAGTCAACGTCCGCGCGCAAAAAAAAACGCGCAGGTTGAGCAGGGGTGCGCTTTTCGCCGGGCAGGCTTAGGTGCCCTCATGCAATAATCATCCGGCAAAGCACCTCTCCAGATACGCCGCCAGATCCTCAAGGCCATCGATCTTCTCATCGAGGGGCACGCCTTCGCTGATGCGCTCGAAGACCACATCCCAGGTGCTGTATGCCCTCAGCCGCAAGACCGGCTCGCCTGCCGGCGTTGCCGCCGGATCGGTCTTAAAGCGCATCCAGCGGCCATCTTCTCGCACCACTTCCAAGTTGCTGGCGGCCCCGCAGGTGCCCCCGTAAAATTCGCCTCCTTCCACATCGATGTACAGCCTGATCCAGGAAATGTATTTCGAGTAGCGGTAAATTCCTTCTTCAATACATTCTGGTCCGTCCCATCCGGCTAGCGTATTCATCGGACCCAGGAATAGTCAGAGGGCATTAAGCCTCTTGCGGAAGATTTCTTATGCATCCGTCAATCGCCTATCGTGACCTTTAAAGCATCTGCACATTCCCTTATGCCTTTGTTAATGAAGACTCTGAATTACCGAATCAGGCTCGAAAAAGAAGAGCAAAGCGGCTATACCGTGATAGTGCCTGCTTTGGCTGGATGTGTCACCTTTGGTGAGACTGACCTTCGCAAAGGCACATTGCATGCAATTTTAAAGGATGCCGATCTGAGCCTCGAAGAACTGCAAGATCTACTTTAATCGCATTTTCTGTCTCTTTTTTTCAAGCACCCTGACGATCAGCTCCATCTCTACGGGACGGAGGAAGTGGCCGTGGCTGCCCGTCCGGTTGGGCCCGCGCGCGTGGAACGGCATTCGGTCCTGGGCAGCCCTCACTGCCTGGCGGTCGAGTTCGTTATCGACCTCTTAGCCAATGGCTGGACCGAATCGTTTGCGGAGCTTTAGGATCTCGGTTTTCGAAAAACATTTACTCCCCCTCCACCCGCCTCTTCCTCTCCCCTGCCTCCTTCGCCGCCGCCTCCTTGCCCAGCACCCTCGCCACCGCCTCGATGGCCTCCAGGTAGCGCACCATCTGGTCCAGCCAGTTGATCAGATCTCCCTGGTAGGCGTACATCCCGTAGCGGTCGCTAAAGTGGTCGATGATCTCCTCCGGGCTCTTACCCTCCGCCCGCAGATCCAAGATTCGCAGTGAGATGCTCTTCTGGACACAGCCACAGTAGGGCGATTCTTTGCAGGTGCAGCGCAAGAAGTCGCGGGCAAAGTCCAGACAGTACCTTTGCAGCTTGTTTTCCAGTTCCCGCAGGTCGGCGCTGGATAGAAGGTCCAAAAAGGAGCCGTGCAGCGCCCTCTGGGAAATCTGCATGTGCAGTTTGGTGGAGATGTGCTCGGCATACTTGAGATACAGCGCCTCAAAGCTCTCCAGCGCCGCTGCCACCTCCAGAGGCGGCCTTCCCCGGCCCAGCAGCCGCTTGATGGTCTCCACCTGTTCCGGGGCCAGGAAGTGCGCCGCTGCGGCTTCGCCAAGAGAGGTGGGCACGATGCCCTTTAAGAGGCCTGCCTTCTCCAGAGAGGCAAGCGAGCTGTTCAGGTCGTCCAGGCCTACAGTAAGGTGGTGCAGCTTCTCCAGCTCCGAGCGCGAGCGCGCGGCCACGGCGTTGGCCAGCACCTCCTCCTGCTGCTGCGACTCCTCAAACTCCGGAGCCACATCCTCCATCTGGCCGTGCAGCAGGGCCAGGGCCATCTCATCCTCAGACTCTCCCTTCCCGGAAGAGAAGCGCCGGCCCGGCTCGGCCAGAATGTAGACCAGGCCCTTGTCATGGTAGCCGGGCCGGCCCGCCCGGCCCAGCATCTGGTTGAACTCATGCACATTCAGCCACTCAATGCCCATGGCCAGAGACTCGAAGACCACCTGCGAGGCGGGAAAGTCCACGCCCGCCGCAAGGGCCGCGGTGGTGACCACGGTGTGGATCTTTCCCTGGCCGAAGAGCTCCTCGACCCTCTTTCTCTCCGGGTACTGCAGGCCCGCATGATAAGCAGCCGCGCCGGGAATGGCGTCGGCTAAAGCATAGCAGTTCTTGCGGGAGTTGGTGAATATTATGGTCTGGCCGCGATAGCCGGTGGATGAGGTCAGGGTTTGCGCCTGCCTGGACAGCTCGCGCAGCAGCTTTCTCTTCTCCGGCCCGGAGGAGAATATGAGGTGCCGCTCAATGGGCACCGGCCGCACCTCATACTCCACCAGAGTCGCGCCCAACCGGTGGGCCAGCGCAACGGGATTTCCCACGGTGGCGGAGAGAAAGATGAACTGCGCCCTGGGGGCGGCGTTCTTCAGCCGGGCGATCATCCCCGCCAGACGGTGCCCCCGCTCGGCGTCCTCCAGCATATGCACCTCGTCGATGACGACCGTGCCCACCCTGCCCAGGCTCTTCTTGGTCCTGATCACCTGGTCTATGCCCTCATAAGTTCCGGCGATGATATCGGCGTCCAGACTTTGCTGGATCTTTCTGCCTTTTCCCAGACGGATGCGGCTGACGCCAACGCGAATGGACGTCCGAAAACCCAGAGCATTGTAGGTTGAGAGCTGGTCGTATTTCTGATTGGCCAAGGCCACCAGAGGCACCAGAAAGAGCAGCTTGCCCCTGCCCTCCAGCAGGTTTTTCACTCCCGCCATCTCCCCGACCAGGCTCTTGCCCGTGGCCGTGGCGGATACGACCAGCTGGCTTCTCCCCTCCAGGAGCCCCGCCTTGATCGAGCGGGACTGCACCGGCAGAAGCCTGGTGAGCCTTTTTTTGAGTAGCTCCATAAGCTCTCCAGGCAGGGCAACCGACTCCAGGGGCAAAGTGGCCTCCTCTCGGCTGGCGGCAATGGTGTCAAAGCGGGTAAGCTCCGGATCCAGCCTCTGCAAGGAGAGCAGGCCGATCACATCGTCAAGGCTTCGCCTCGTCTTCAGGATCCTGGCCAGATGGGCCTTGCCGGCCCGGCCCAGCCCCCGAAAGTCCGCCTCGCGCAAGAGCTCCGCAGCCGCACAGTTCTCACAGATGCGCCGGCCCTTGTAAATTATGGCCTGCTCATCCACGTAAGTTACTCTGCTCTGGCCCAGGCAGTGATTGCAGACCTGCACAAAACGGTATGCGAGCTGATAGGATTCAAGGAGCTCTACGAACTTCTTCTCCATTACCTGGTCGCCGCGGGCCAGATAAATGGCTCCGGCTTTGCGCAGCATGCGCATGGCATCCTCGGGAGGGAGAAACTTCTCAGCCTGATCTCCCTTCTTCACCAGAAATTTGAAAGCCCTCGGACCCTGGGGCATATCCTTCAGCCGCAGATATCCCTCAAAAAGCGTCTTGCTGCCGCTCTGGGGCAATAATAGTATGCGAGACCTGTCCGCCTGAGCCAGAACCTGAAAAGTCATTTTCTATAGATCATCAAGAAAATCCCATTCATCCAAAGGTAAGGTCGATAAGCTCGTATTTCAGGCCCTCGGACTCCAAACGGGTGAGAAGCCCAGGAATCTGCTCATCCACGCTGACGATCACGGAGCTGATGCCGTGGTATGCAGCTTCCACTGCAAACTCCTTGGCCCCGAAGATGATATCCGGCTCGCGCCCCACCTTTCTCAGCGCCACCAATGCCTCGATGCCAAGGCAGCCCACCATCTTGACTCTGGAGAGCTGATGGGAGAGAGCCTTCAAATCGACCCTGCGTGAGCCGCCGCTCTGCACGCGCGGCACTTTGCAGAGCAGAATCCTTCCCTCCTCCAGGCTTATTAGACCACGCAGGTCTGAGACGCCCACATCCTCTCCGGCCCCAGCATCGCTGATAACAACCCCGCTGGCCTCGATTCCTTCCTTCTTATTGGCATAAAGAAGGCCGAATCGCATCTCCAGAGAGACCCGCTCGCCCTCGGCCAGATCCTCCTCGGCTATGGCCGTCCAGACGGAAACGTGGCTGATGATCTCCTCCATGACCACACGAGCATAGCGCTTCAACTCGGCGGCGCTCTCCAGCAGCCACTCCACACCTTGTTTGGTGATGCTGTAGCGCATCCTTCCGTCCGTAGTCACAAGCCCATCCGCTACCAGCTCCTTGATGTACTCGGATATGGCCTGGGGTGTGACGCCCAGGCTTTCCGCCACCTCCTTTTGCCGGAGATTGGGCTGATGAGCGGCAATTTCCACCAGAATCTGAAAACGAGAGCTTTCCCGTTTGCTCTGCAACACACTGGCCATTAAAAGTCCTCAACGTAAGGCTCAATGCGCTGGCCCCTCACCGCCAGGCCCTCGGCCCGCTTGGCCACGCCTCGAATGAATATCTGGCTGAGCCCCAACTCCCGAGAAAGGTTGGATAGAGAATTATTGCCGCCATTGACCATCGTCTGCAGCTTCTCAGTCATGGATCGCAGATCCTCCTCGGACATAAAGGTGAGGCTGATCAGCTCACTGAGATCCTCCATGGTAGCCCCGAAGCTGGCCTGCACCCGGGAATAAGTGGAATGGTACTCCTTCTCGGGGCTTTCTCCCGGCTCGGGCACCCTCCATTTTGTCTCGACCAGGCCGCTCTTGCGCAGCAATGCCACACTTCTATGAACGCTGGCTTCATCGCCGATGAGCCCAGCCAGCTCGCGCTCAGTTCGCCATTCCCGACTCAATTCGTCAAAGATTCTCTTATGGACATCTGAGCCGAAGGCCTGCAACAATGGGACCAGATCTGAAGGATCGTTGATGATCCGCGTTCTCTTTCCCGTCACAAAGAACCTCGCATTGGTATGATATCTCTAATTTGATAAAGCTTTTTGAAGATCAAATCTTCAAATCAGCCGGACCGTCTCCAGGTTCATAGGAGCCATGGTCGGAATTCTGTATCTCTTGTAAATGGAGCTTGCCAGATCCAGGCAGTTGCCCTCATCTCCATGGTTGGTCAGGACCCGGCCGGGCTTGGGATAGATGCGGCGCATGTATTCCATGAGCTGCTGGCGATCGGAGTGCCCGGAAAAGCCGTCTACAGTAGTTACTTCCAGGTTTATCTTCACCGTTTGCGTCTTGCCCTCCACGGAGAGAGGCAGTTCCTTCCATCCCTTCTGAATGCGCCGGCCTAAAGTTCCTTCTGCCTGGTATCCGACGATGACCAGCGTATTTTTCTCATCCGGGCCCAGGCGCTTGAGGTATTCGATAACCGGACCGCCGTTGAGCATGCCGCTCGTCGCCAGTATCACACAGGGCGGCCCCTCGATTATCTCCGTCCTCTGCTTGGGGCTCTCCACCTGCACAAAGCACTGGGCAAGGAAGGGATTGATTCCTTTGTGGAATATGAGATCGCGCAGATCGTTGTTGAGGTACTCGGGATATGTGGTATGAATAGCGGTGGCCTCGTAGATCATTCCGTCCAGGCATACCGGCACCTCGTCGATAACCTTCTTTCGGATGGCTTCCTCCAGGACTATCATAACCTCCTGGCTTCTGCCCACCGAGAAGGCGGGGATGATGACCTTGCCCCCCTTGCTGATGGTATCCTTGACCACATTTGTCAGAGTGATCTCAGCTTCCTTGCGAGATGGCTGCAGGCTGTTCGCCCCTCCGTAGGTGGCCTCCGTAACCAGTGTTTCCAATCTCGGGAAGGTGCATACAGTCGGATCAAAGAGCCTGGTTCTCTCGAATTTGTAGTCGCCGGTAAAGGCCACGTTGTAAAGGCCGTCTCCAATATGGAAGTGGGCAATGGACGAGCCCAGGATATGCCCGGCATTGTGCATGGTCAATTTAGTGTCGGGGGCAATGTCGGTTACATCCCCATAGTTGAGGGTGATGGTATGCTTGAGAGCCTCGCGAACCATTGCAGAGTCGTACGGCAGCCTCTTTCCCTCGCGGCCGGCTATCTCAATATAATCCAGCTGCAAGAGCACAGCCAAATCCCTGGTAGGCGGAGTGCAGTAGATCGGACCTTCATAGCCGTACTTGTAGAGCATGGGAACCAGGCCGGCATGGTCCAGGTGGGCATGCGTCAGAACCACGGCATCGATCTGGTTGAGAGGATAGACCTCGGGAACATAGAGATAAGGCGTGGCCGAGTCGTCCGATCCTACGTTTATGCCGCAGTCGATTATGATGCGCGACTCGGGAGTGGAGAGGAGCATGCAGCTTCTGCCCACCTCGCGACAGCCTCCCAGAGTCGATATCCTGACCCACTGATCCTTGGAGGCGATGTCCCTGTGAATCTTTCGGCCCACGGTGCGAAGGATGCTCTTTCGCTCATTTTGCACGCTGCGCAGATAATCCTTGATGTTGGCGATGGTCGTGGAGCGCACGGGCGGAGTTCGCACCACTTTTGGGGTCCAGCCGATCAGCTTGGTAATCTCGCGCAGGGTTGCGCCGTGGCGGCCGATGACCAGGCCCGGCTTTTCCGCCTCGATCTGCACCTCACCGGTCTCGCCGTCAAAGTAATAGTTGGTGAGAACCGCTTCCTTGGGCACAACCTCCTGAATTTTGCCTATGGCAATTTCAGGTTCCGCCAGCACCTTGAGGTCAGGGCGAACCACGACGCGCTTTCTGAGCTCCTTGGCCAGGTTTCTTATGATCTCGCCGTCGTCCGCCAGCTTCTTTGGTTCGTCGGTGTAAATGACCAGCTCCGGACCCTCGAATTCCAGCCCAGTGACGCCGATGTCAGGAGGCAGTTTGCTCTGCACTTTGCGTTTGAGCTCAAAAAGAACTTCTTCTACAGACAATAGAACACATCCAAAAAAGATCAGAGGAGTTTCATGATCTCCGAAAACTCCGGCTCGCCTACCTCCTCGTATTTATCTGTAATCCTGACGAGCTCGATTTTATCGCCTGAAGCGGAATCGCGCTTCATGGCATTATGAATTGCCCTTGCAGCCAGCACCGTTCCATCCTCGATGCTTATGCCGGGCTTGTACATAGCTTCCAGCACGCCGTAGGCGACGGGCGATCCTGAACCGGTGGCCACAACCTTGCGCTCCTCGATCTGGCCGCCCAATGCATCAAGCGAATAGATCTTGGGGCCGTATCTATCCATGCCGCCCATGACAAGCTGGACCATAAAGGGATAGTAGCGTCGAGAAGAGAGGATGTTGGCCAGCATGGATGTTACAGCTTTGACGGTCATGCTCTCGCCCCTCTGCATCTTATAGAGCCTTGCCTCCACCTGAACCATCCGAACCAGCGACTGAGCATCTCCTACCGCTCCAGCCGTAGTCAGGCCCACCAGGTCGTCGACCTGATAGATCTTCTTAGCGGTGCTGCTGGCTATGAAGCTGCCCATGGTAGCACGGCTCTCCGATGCAAGGACTACACCTCCATCGCAGAGTACACCTACCGTAGTTGTACCTTTGAACACCTCGACCATCTAATTACCTCAACTAAAATCAGAAAACGGACATGATCCTTTTTACTTCTGCTATATAAATACTTTCCGCCGCCTCATTGAATTATCAGGATTTCGCGTCTTTGCGCCTTCGCGTGATACCCTGGATCTGGCGCGGCGCGAAGGTGCGGGGAAGGAATTGGGCAACTGAGAAATATGAGGCTGTACAAGCCCATGATGTGAACGACCTTGCCGGCCTCGCCGCCTTTGTCCACAAATATTACATCGACCCCATAATCTATGATACCGGCTATAATCCGGTGGATACCGTCACCTGGGCGATAGTTTTGGGCCTGGCCATCCTCGGCCTGATAAAGCTGCTGGGCCGCTGGGGCTTCTTAATGGACGAGAGGCTGCTGCTCTATACCCTGCCTTACATCCTGGCCGGCTCAAGCCTGAGGGTGATCGAGGACGCAGATCTGGTGGCAGCGCCCTGGAGATACCTGCTCATCACGCCGCTCATCTTCTTCCTGGTCTTCTCTGTTACCGCCGCCTGTCTGCTCCTGACCAGGAAGATCTGGGGTGAGGAGTATCATGCAAAATATGCTGCCGCTGGCCTTCTCTGGACGCTTCTCAATCTGGCCGTCCTTTCTGCGGTCGGAATCAAAAACGCCTGGGTCATAGCCGCGGTCTTCCTGCTGGGCTCGGCCCTCGCGGGGGTCATCGTCCTCGGCCTGCGCACGCAAAGGCGCTTTGATTTTTTGAGGGATCGATTCAACCTCATAATCATCTACGCCCATATGCTGGACGCCAGCTCGACTTATATCGGCGTAGACTGGTTCTCCTACTACGAGAAGCATGTCGTGCCCACTCTGCTCATAAATCTGACCGGGTCGGCGGCGATCATGTTTCCCTTAAAACTGCTCATACTCTTGCCAGCCCTGAGCATGATCGACAGATCTCTGAGCGAGCCTTCCCTGAAAAATCTCACCAAACTGACCCTGATCACCCTGGGCCTGGCGCCTGCCGTCCGAAATACGCTCCGTCTGGCCCTGGGGATTTGATGATCAGGTTGGCGAGGAGTCTAAATTGAATGCGTTGCATATGTATTAATCATGATATTAAAGGAGGCCGAGAAAGGCCGAAATGTCTTCAACTCCCCAGTCTCCCATAGTGCGTTCTAATTTATCAGACCAGTAGCTATCGTTCTTCCCAGCCGGAAGCACCTCTCGATGTCTTCCTTGGTGGGAACCTGGACGACCGCGATTCCTGGCTCAATCACCGACATTCCGAAGGATTTCATGCGGGCAATGAGGGTGGGCACGCCTTCGCCGCTCCATCCATGAGAGCCGAAGGCCAATCCTACTTTTCCTTTTAGATCAAGCTTTGCCAGCTCCTTCAGAAACGGGTCCATGGATCTGATCAATTTGTAATTGTAGGTTGAGCCGCCGAGAACGACTGCATCAGCATCGGATACATCCTCTGGCAAAGCGTCGAAAGCATCCTTCAACAACACCTTTGTGCCCTCGATGGTCATGGCTCCATTCGCAATGGCTTCTGCCATTTTCTTAGTCCTTCCCATGCCACTGGCATAGATTATGGCTATCTTCGGCATTTTAGATCCCCAGAGATATTCTGCATCGCATTTTATAACTATTTTATGCTGAGATTATTGGAAATCGTGCCGAGTGAAGATTAGTGTTAGGGGCTAGAAAGGTTACTTTCTCCACTATTTCCCCAGCATCTTGCCATGCGCTTCTCTGAATCCCGGGTCCCTCATCTGGCAGGAGCATCTTCCGCAAAACCATTGGTAGGAGGTCATCTCCTTCCAGATCTCTTTCAGGCTCTTCTCTTTGATGTTTCCAAAGGAGAGCGGCATGTAGGCGCAGGGCAGGGCTTCGCCGGCCCCGTCCACGTGAATCCATCTCCTCCCGGCAAAGCATCCGAACATCTCCGGGCCGAGCAGATAGGGCAGAGCGGTGACCCGCGGGCCATCTGAGCGGTTCTTCTCCCTGTGAAAGCGCTCCAGACGCAGGACATCCTTGTCGGTCAGCACCTCATCCTCGTGAGAAGCCCAGCGGCCCACTGCCACGATCTCATAAAGGGAGAGCTCATGCGCGCGAAGGCGCGAAGCGAGAGAAAAGGCATCCTCCAGGTGGTCGATATTGTGGGGAGAGGTGACCATGAAAAGGTCAACCAGCAGGCCCGCCTCCAGGGCGTTCTTGACTCCGGAGAGGGCATCGGCAAAGGCACCCACGCGGCCCCGCACCCGGTCGTGCTCCTTTTCGAAGGGGCTATCGATGCTGATGCGCACGGCATAAAGCCCGGCCTGCTTCAGCCGCCTTGCCATCTCGGGTGTGAGATGATATCCGCTGGTAAATGTGGTGGCAATGGCCCGCTCCCCCACCGAGGAGACCAGATCGGGCAGATCTTTCCTGAGCATGGGCTCGCCACCGTCGAAGGTGATGAGGTAAGACCCCATATCCAGGGCCTGGGAGACGGCATCTTCTACGATCCGGCTCTCCAGGATCTCTCCCTGGCGGGAAGGGGCACTGCAGTGTATGCAGTCATTGGGGCAGGCCCTCATCACGGCTATGGAGAACTGATCGGGGACGGGACGGCGGGTCAGGGCCCCTATCTGGGCGGAGAGCATGCGATCGAAGGCAAGGCTTGGAGCTGGCGGAATCCAGGTGGAGAAGATGAACCTGTCCGGCCCGGAGCTGATGGGCTTCTCGCCGGCAAAGATCTCATTGATCCTGTCCATGACCGGCCCGGCCAGCGGAGCGAGCGCGCCCCTGGCCGCCAGACGAACGCCTCTACCTTCGGCAGAGGCCTCTATCTTCAGCAGAGGCTTTTTTGCGATCTGCATCTCACTAATCCCCGGTATGTCATCTCGTCCACTATGCTCTCCAGGCGGGATTTTATATCCTCCCGGCCGGAGGACTGGGCGAGAGCGTCTTTTGCCGAGCGGCTGTGATCGTCAATGACTTTTATGCACATCTGGCGCGGGGCGTCACCAGGATACCGGCTGCTGTAAATTCGGGGAAGGGTAACAGAGGCCTTCTTGGAAGATTTTCCCTGATCTACCCCCAAAAACTCCTCCAGATCGTCGAGAACCTGATAGGCCAAACCAAGGTGCATCCCGTAGCTCTCCAGCCTGGCCGCATCCTCCTCATCAGCGCCGGCTAAGAGACTGCCCATCTTGGCGGATGCAGAAAAGAGAGCGGCGGTTTTCTTGGAGATGCATTGATAATAATCATCCTCTGTGCTGGCTGCGGACAGATCCAGCAATTCTCCCTCAGACATGTCCATGCAGGCCGAGGCAAAAGTGCCTATCACCGGCTGGCTGTAATGAGATATGAGCTCAATGGATCTGGAGATGAGCCAGTCCCCGGCCAGGAGCGCGGCCTCCGGCCCGAAACGCTGCAGCGCGCTGGGCGAGCCTCTCCTCTCCATGCCCAGATCGAGAATGTCGTCATGCACCAGTGAGGCGGCATGAACCAGCTCAATGGCCAAAGCCGCATTCACAGCCCGAGAAGCTGTGCCGCCCAAAGCCTCTGCGGAGAAGATGAGGATAAGAGGCCGGACCCTCTTTCCCGGCGCTGAGAGCACATAGCTGATAATCTCCCCCAGGGGAGAATCGGGCAGGCCTCTCACCAGTTCGGCGAGTTGCTTGTTTATAAGATGGTATTCATCCCAGCCGGAGAACATCGAAGAGGTTACTGCCGGACTGGCTATTTAGCTTTTGCTGATGCTAATTATTTGATTAGTGATATTCTAGAAAGATTTTCGTTTCATCCTTGCGAATTCGATATCTTCAATGAGGGAAAGCCTTTTAAGTTAACGATAGTTATTAGCGAGTCTCGAAATGCAGGTGATAAGAAAGATGAAGATTTTGTATTTAATTTTGGGGGCCAGCCTTCTGGCAATGGTATCAACCGCATTGGCCCAAAATCCGATTGATGCTGCGGTAGGGTCCCTCCAGGAGCAGATGAATACGGCAGGAGCGCAGCTTCAGGAGAAAGCGGTGGAGCACATCCTCGAAGGAAATCTAACCCAGGAGCACATCGCCCAGGATCTTAATGCCACAACCGAGAATCTGACGGCGCAGGCATATGCGCAGGTCAACCAGGAGCTGGATGAGAACCTGAACCTCACTCCCGAGCAGCTCAAGCTGAAGGCGGAAGAGGAGCTGAAGAGAAGAGTGAATGAGCAGATTGAGCAGCAACCGGGATTTGAGGTAATTTTAGCAATGCTGGGCACGCTGGCTGCAGTTAGTCATCAGGCGAAGGAACAGATAGATGGTCACCATCCATTTTTTGGGCCACCCGCCCCGGTTAGCAGCATGTGCTGACTGACGGCCGGTCATCGCAGGAAGGAAAGAGACAATGGTGCTGAGTGAAGCAGAAAAAAATAAGCGAAAGTCAAATGTCGCTATGCTTTCAGTAATCTCGAATTCAAGTCTCGTAATACTCAAACTTGCAGTTGGATTGATGATCGGATCGGTCTCCGTCATTTCTGAGGCCATCCATTCTGGAGTGGACTTGCTGGCGGCCATCATTGCGCTTTTTGCGGTAAGAAAATCCGGCAAACCGGCTGATGATGACCATCCCTTTGGACACGGTAAGGTTGAGAATATATCCGGAACCGTCGAGGCTTTGCTTATCTTCCTTGCAGCAGGCTGGATCATCTTTGAGGCGGTAGAAAAGCTGAGAAATCCCGAGCCAATTGATGAAGCCTGGCTTGGCATTGCAGTCATGCTGACCTCCGTGCTGGCAAATATCATCGTTTCCAAGAAGCTCTTTTTGGTAGGCAGAGAAACAGAATCTGTGGCCCTGCTGGCGGATGCGTGGCATCTGCGAACCGACGTATACACATCATTGGGCGTATTTGGCGGCCTGGTCGTCATCCTGGCGGGTGGATTCTTCTATCCCGGAGTGGACCTGCGCTGGGTGGACCCGGTGGCAGCTATCGGAGTCGCTCTGCTGATCATAAAAGCTGCCTATCATCTGACCATTGAATCCGCGCGCGACCTGGTGGATGCGGGTCTTCCTGCGCAAGAAGTTGACGATGTGGCGAAGCACATTAAATCCTTTGCTCCGACCATCAGGGGATTTCATCGCCTGCGAACCAGAAAAGCAGGAGCGAGCCGCTTTGTGGAATTTCATATCCGGGTTGATGCTTCAATGTCAGTGGACGAATCACACCGCATTGCCGACATGATAACCTGCTCCATCAAACAGCACTATCCTGGGACTACCGTCACCATTCATATCGAGCCCTGCAATTGCACCATGGCCAAGGACGGCTCATGCGGCTGCCTGTTAAGCGAGAATGAGAGACAAGAGCTGAAAACGAAGATCGAGGTTTAACATTTTATGCTTAGAAAGATATTGATAGCCACGGACGGATCGGAGACCAGCTTGCATGCGGCAAAGATCGCCGTAGGCATCGGCAAAGCTTCCGGCGCTGCAATAACCGCGGTCTATGTTTTGGATGTGCATCGACTGGCTCAGCTTCCCGGATATGCTGCAATGCCCGGTCTAAAAGATAATCTGATGGAGCTCATGCTCAAGGAAGGCGGCGAGGCCATGGGGGAAATTGAGGAGATGGCCCTGGGCGCAGGAGTGGCTTATGAAGAAACGATAGCAAAGGGGGATCCAAGTGAGGAGCTGCTCAAGCTTTCCAGTCATTTTGGATTTGACTTGATTGTGATGGGAGCTACCGGGCGCTCCGGCCTGAAGAAGTTCCTCCTGGGCAGCGTTGCCGAGAAAGTTGTGCGCCACTCCCAAGTGCCCGTTTTAATAGTGCCAGGGAAGGAATGAAAATGAACCTGAAAGATATTTTAGAGTAATCGACTGGACTCAATCTTAGTGCATCTTCCCGCCACCACGCGGTATCCTTCTTTGTCCAGCTGTTTGATGGCCTCCGGGCTTTCCGTTCCCGGCTGCATCCAGAAGACCTTGAAGCCTTTCGCCCTGGCCTCATCGGCCAAAGCCGGCACCGCGGATGGCCTGCGAAAGACATCGATGATGTCGATCTCATCCGGGATATCGCGAATGGAGGCGTAGACCTTCTCGCCCAGAATGGTCCGGCCGGCATAATTGGGATTGACCAAATAGAGCTTGAAGCCGCGGCTCTGCAGGACATCGGAGACGAAATAGCTGGGCTTGTAGGGATCGGGAGAGATGCCGACCACGCAGACGGTGCGGCAGCTTTGCAGGGCCTCTCTCAGGTCCTTGTCTTCTCGAAGAATGGGCATGATCTTAAATGGTCCTTATTGGGATAAATAACTGGCTGCAATCTTGGTTGTGGCTAACGCAATGAGTCTGTCGCCTCTGTGTCTTCTCCGCCACGGTGGTCTGGCTGGAGATGCCGGCGATAACGACATTCAGCTCTTCTTGCAAAGCACCTTATCCATGAATATCAGATTCTCGGGCGGCTCGGCCAGCCTCACCTTTTCGCCCCGCACATCCACCACGGCATCAAGCCTGGTGAAGTGGACCTGCTCTATTCTCACCAGAGGCTCACACCCTTTTTGCAGATGCTCTTTGAAGCCGCCTGATCTGGCCGCCCTCGCCCATATAATCCACAATGCGGCGGAAGAGCTTGGGAAGGATGGCAACTTCCTTCGTGATGGCATTCAGATCGGAAACGGGAAAACCTCTCGTGGTCCTGTCGTGGGGCCACAGCCCCTTGCCCTGCTGCCGGGCGTTTGTCACTGCCTCTGTGAGCGGTCGGCGCAGATCTGAGAAGAGGCCGTTGTAGTACATGGGATAGGCCAGGCCGCGGGCGAGGAGCCGGTAGTTGAGGCTCTCTTTGAGAATCGACTCATCCAGATTGATCAGAGCCCCGTCCTTCTCCTCGGTCTCTCCTGCGAAGACGAAGGCCACCGGGCGGCGATTGCTCTCGGTGCTGCGAGACAGGATGTATCCGGCCGTCCCGTCCTGGGCCTTGATCACAGTGCTATGTGCCTCATTCCAGACCACCTCATCGATACCCAGGTGGGAGAGCAGATAGCGAGCGGCAGCCCGGGCCGGCTTTTCCGGCTGGAAAAAGCCCTGGTAGTGCGTCTCCAGGGCATCGACCGCCTCGATGCGAAGCTGAACATGGCCCCGGGCATTGCACTGCACAGCCGGGCCGGAGAGCTTCTTCCAGAGGGAGGAGTCGTTGGCCTTGAATCTTATCGAATCGCCATCCGGGCTGTAGCCCAATACGTGGAAGGTGCCCTTGATCAGAACAAATGACATTTATGAACTCCTAAATAATTTTTTAACTACCTATTTTTAGTACTGAGTTATTATTAGGATTTAAATTTTCTTGTTAAGTAATAGTATATGTCGAAAAGAACAAAATTCAGAAAATTTTAATTGAACGTCGCTGCGGATAGAAGAGAGATAGGCTGCAAAAGCATGCCATCTCAATTATCATCTCTTCATATCTTTCACGCCACCGCTGCCCCGTAGTAAGGCGATAGCAACGTGGGATACGCCCAGAAGACATGGCAAAACACATCATCCGCCTTATGGGGCCACGTCGACCTCCATGAAAGATTAACGGGAAGGCCGGCAAGCGCTAATTGTGGATGAGAGAAAAAGTTCAAAGTGAGCTTCGGGCTTGATCTTTTGCTTCTCTTTACGGTTTCAGTGAGCGGAGATGATGCCGCCTACATGTTCTTTGGTAGCCTAATACGATCTCTAATCATTTCCCATCACCCACTCTAACTCCGCCTCGATCTCGGCGACTCTTGGGAGGATGCTATTGGTTTTATGGCATCGCTCAAGGCGTATTCAACGATGGTGCGTTTCTTCTCTTTGCAGAGTATGATGCCGATGGAGGGATTTTCGCCTTCCATCCGCACCTGTCTGTCCAGTGCGGTCAGGTACAATTGCATCTGGCCCATGAATCGCAGCTGGAGTTTTCCGGCTTGACCTCTATGCTTCAGGCAGTGCAGAGACGGTGATAGAGCTGGAAAAGGTCGATGCAGTACTCCTCTCCTCACTTCAAGCGGAACTGGCTTCCAACAAAGGTAAAAAGGCCGCCCAAGGAGCGCAGAAAATCTTCGATCTGCCCGATTAGCGCCCGTTCCAACTCACGCTCGGAGTGTTTCTCGCCAAGTTCAAGAAAGTCAAAGGTGTATTCGTCCATGACGGCGAGCTTCGCCTGGGCGCGAAGTTCCGGAGTCAGCGCCCTATCAAAATTGGTCTGGCCGAGAACCATTTTTTCATAGCTCTGGTTTTCGATCTGGTGGATAAGGACGTTTTTCGACCAGCCGAACTTCTTTGTCATGCGGATGTAAAACTCGCGCTCCAGCGGATCGGAACATCGCTCCAAAATAACGATATTGTGGCTCCAGGCAATTTCTGGCACCAGTGATGCGAGTCTTTCTGAGTCTTTGTAGGCTTCGTAAAAGGACTTCATCGGCCAAAGGTTGGAAGCGGAAAATCCACTGATGCCGGGGAATTCGCACTGCAAATCGCCTGCCTATTGCTGGACAATCGATTTGCGCAGGTTTCACCAGCCTGTCTTTGTACTATCACGCATCCTATATCCCAGTACAAGCCGACCAGTTCTTTATTGACCGCTTTGAGAGCTTGATACTGCGCGGTGCGGACACGCTCTTTTATCTCAGCCAATAGCGCTGCATAGTTGCTGAGTTTCTGCCCATGATTTCTCGCTGCCTTCATATCTCCAGCCCCTCTAAGATCTTCTTGATGGTCTCCGCCAGGCGCACAGCCTCGGCGTTGAGGTCTTCCAGCTCCACATGAATCTCCCGCAGGGCCTCCTCAAAGTCGAAGTTTCATCCTCCTCCACCGGAGCCACGCCCACGTAGCGCCCTGGAGTCAGGAAATACTCGTAGATGCGACAGAAGACCTCACCATAGACATTCTCCATCGCCTCGATGATGGCTTTGGCCCGGTCCTGGCTGTTCGGGAGGGAGACGAGATGGTCGACCTGGGCTTTAGGCTGCAAGAAGATCGCCCCTCTCTGGGAGAAGTCCTCCTTGGCCAGAGGTCGAGCTCTTCCGCCGCGGGTGGGAAGACCGAATGCGATTGACTCTCTTACTGCCAGAAAGCGGCTGTAGGCATGCCGCAGGAAGACCAGCTCCATGACCGGCAGAAAGTACTCGTTGCTGGCGTAGTTGGAATTGGCGCGCAGCGTGTCCGCCGCTTTCCAGAGGCGCTTTTCGATGGCTTCAATCTGTTCCAGTTGGGGCATTGCGGTCTCCGTTGGTCCCTATCTGAGATCAGGGACCTCTATGAATTTGGCTTAATGTAAAACCTATCGCTTGGATCTCAGACAGGGCTCCTAGAATAAGAAACATAATAATTTTTCGCTACCCCTTATACTCCCCGCCCACCAGCTCGCGAATGCGCTCTGCGATCCTGGGCCCCACCTTCTCCACCTCTTGCAGCTCCTCCTGCGTGGCGTTCATCACCCTCTCGATGGACCCGAAATGGCGCAGCAGGTTTCTGGCCACCGCCGGCCCCACGCTGGGAATGGAGGAGATCAGGTACTCCTGCTGCTCCTTTAGCGTTCTCGCCGTCTTGTGGCCGTGCACCTTCGGCTCACGCCCCTCCTTCTGCTCTCTCTTGGCCAGCAGGGCGATGACCGACGCCGTCTCCTCCATGTCCTCGGTGGGAATGATGGGCACGCCATAGTCCACGGCCAGGGAGGCCAGAGCGCCGCGAATGGAAGAGGCGGCAACCTGCCGGGTGTATAGGTCCCGGCCCTCCAGAATCAAAACCGGCCGGTCGTAAGTCCTGGCCAGATCCCCGATCTGCCGGAAGAGGTTTCTCTGCGGATCGATGAGCGAAGAGACGAAATCCTGAGCCGTCTTGCGCTCGATGGCCACCTTCTCGCTGACCACGTAGTCGCCCACCTCCAGATTTCTCACAGTGACCTCCAGGCCCCGGGACTCGAGGAGCCTGGCCATCTCCCTCTCCCTGGCGTCCACAAAGATCCTGGCCTGCATATTTCCGGGCATCCCGCCAGGCGTCTCGCCCGGCAATTCTCCCTGCATCCCGTCGGGAATCCGGCCCGCCATCTCGCCCGATGCGTTTCCTTCTTCCTCTTGCCCTCCCTCTTGCCGCCCGCTCTGCTCCGGCCCTTCCCTCTGCCATCCGGCCAGGCTTTCCGCCCTGTCACCGGGCGCGTCCGGCTCCCCGGTTATCTGCACCTGCCTGGGCACGGGCTCCAGGAATTTGGCATCCCTGCCCTGGCCGGAGAGGTCTCGCATCTGCCGGTGCATGGTCTTCTCTTTGCGCTCGGATATCCAGTAATAAGCCTCATCGCGCGTGCCCTTGGCCATCAGTACCACTACTCTGCCCGCCCTGGCCCGGCCCGTCCTGCCTTTGCGCTGAATGCTGCGAATCTCGGAAGGCACCGGCTCATAAAAGAGCACCAGATCCGTGGCCGGAATATCTATTCCCTCCTCACCCACCGAGGTGGCGATGAGCACATTGAAGTCGCCGGCCCGAAATTTCTGCAGTATCTCAGCCTGCTTCTTCTGGCTGAGGCCCTCATCATTCTCCCGGCTGGACTGTCCCACGAATCGCACCGCCCGGATGGCCGGATCTTCTTTCAGGAAATTGAGAAGGGAGGTGGCCGTATCCCGGTAATTGGTGAAGACCATAATGCGCGACTGCGGTTTGGCCTGGATCTGCTCCTGGAGTATCCTCTTTACCGCCCCGGGCTTGGGGTGCTCCGCCTTCAGATCCTTCAGAGAGCCGGCAATCTGCAAAAAGCGCGGGTCCTGCATTATCCTGCGGGAAGCCTTGGAGCCGCTCCGGGAGAGGGCTTCGCCTTCCAGCCTCTGAAAATATCTGGCCAGAGCATCCGGCCCCTGCGTCTCAGCCAGCTCTACGCCGTGATGCAGCTTGAGTATCTCGGCCATGAGGGAGATGGCCAGAAAGGTGGATTTATTGGCCTGCCTCTTGGCCGAGGACATGAGGGAGGCCTGCAGCCCCAGGAGCTCTTTCTTGGAGGACCTTGCATCGATTCTGAGCGGGCTGACCCCGAGCAGGTTCAGGTCGTCAATCCTGGTCTTGAGAAGCTCCTCCAGGGCCGTCCTGATTGCCAGAAGCTCCTTGGGAACGACAAGCTTCACCCATTCTATCTCCCTCTCATGAATGAATGGTGCGACATCGGGATCATTTTCCGTGCGGGTTTGGATCTTCTCTATGGAAAGGTTGCTGCAGATCTCGGCGATCTTCTCGCTCTGGCTGCCCGGGCTGGCGGTGATGCCCAGGACCAGCGGGCTTTTCGCCTCGCGATGGTAGCGATCGGCTATGTAGACATAAGCATAGTTTCCCACCGCCCGGTGCGCCTCGTCAAATATCACCAGCGAGACATCCTTAAGGTCGATCCTTCGAGTGAGCAGGTCGTTCTCGATCACCTGGGGAGTGGATACTACGATGCGGCTTTTCCCCCAGGACTCTATCCTTTTTTCCGGCGGCAACTCCCCGGTCATCATGGTGACGGCTATGCTGTCTTTGAGCACACGCTGCAAAAAAGCGGCATGCTGCTCCACAAGAGGCTTGGTGGGAGCCAGGAAAAGAATCCTGCCCTTATCCATGCGAGCCAGCAGCACTATGAGAGCTATGACGGTCTTGCCCAGGCCCGTAGGCACAACAATGAGGCTGGAGGCCTGCAGAGCCGTAGCGGCCAAATCCAACTGGAAGAGCCGCTTCTCTACGGTTTGCGGCAATAGATGCGGATGCTCCAGGTAGGAGGACATGACCAGTCCTTTGCTATCTTGTTATATTTGATTCCATCTGACTCGTTCCCGGATTATGGGACGAATGCCGCATCCCGGTGGTTTTGAAGGATAAATTTATATAATATAAAAGTAACATTTAGATAGAAAGCTAAATCTCGCTTGTTTAGCGAAATAGCTTAAACTAATCGCTTTAAAAAAAGGGGGCGAAAAGAAAAATGAAGGGAGTAATCATAGTGGCATTCGTGCTGGCAATTGCCCTTGGGGGTTGCGGCACCGTGCTGGCTAATCCACCACTGGTACCACCAGTGCAGTATGAACAGTTTTGTGAGAACCAAAAGGTGTCCGGAACGGGGATTATCGATGTCAGCACATCGGTAATTGACAAGAAGATTGCCCTTGAATACTACAACACCATGGCGGGCGAAGGGGATCTGGAGCTTGACTCCGAGCATGCCTACTCGCAAGATCCGGAGAAGCTCAAGAGGAACGTATCCTCAGTGAATGGAGGCAACAAGTCCGGTTTCAACCTCTACGAGACCACCAAGCTGACTTATGCCGGCGAGACGCCTCTGACCGGCGGCAAGTACCTGCATTCCAAGGCATTTTATGGCGGCATCGGAGCTGATGTTCAGGAGATGTTCTCTGTAAATGAGATGGAGAAGGATGAGACATCATTCTTTGCCTCTACAACACCATATCAGCCAAATAATGTCAGTCCTGAGGACCTGATCGCCAAGCTCAAAGGGGCGGGCAGAAATACCACTGCAGTCGAGGAGCTTATGACGTCCAGCAGTGAAATCTATGTCCCGTCGCATCTGATCGGCATCGAGACCAAGAACTCTTTCAATGGTACCTGGGGCACCGATGCCAAGTGGCACAAGATATTCTACAAGGATATCAAGGCCCACGAGATGTTCACAGGAACCTTCGAGGCCGAGAAGCTCATTAAGTTCCATGAGAACCCCGTACCCGACAAAATCCATGCACCATGTGAAGGAATCGACTGCTAGGGAAACCTGGCAGCAAAATCCTTTTTTTATCAGATCGTATGCATTTCCAGGCATCTCTTTTCGTTCTCTTGAAAGCAAAAGGAATAAATGGTTAAAGCTCACGTACCTGAAAAAAGGGGTCTTATTGAGTACCCTTTAGAGAAAGGAGGTTCATGAATGAAGTTGATTCTCACAGTCTTCGCAATTACAGTTCTTCTGGCAAGCGTGGCCGTCACGGCTAGCGCTGCCGACGTCCTGGATTTGAGCACATTGGGCAAGAAACCGAGCCGAGAGCCAGTATCTCTCCCCCAGCTCTCGCCAACCATGCCGACCATCGCGCCCACGGCTCTGGGCGGCAGCTCAAGAGTTGACGTGCTCGATCTCAGCACCCTGGGAAAGAAAGCACAGACCGATGTATCCGCAACCATGATCAAGGGTGCGTCTCCGGTTACGGTCACGCCTATGTTTGCCGTTAAGAATCCCAATCTAACCAACCAGGCCGGCTCTGTCTTTACCCTTCCCCAGGCCATTTCCGCCAACCCTTCCGTCTACACACCGCCCATCGCCATATTCGGCGGAGCTTAAAAAATGGATGTTGAGTTGAAGGTAGATGGAAAGTCCATCACCTTAAATGCCTTCACCCAGGAGATCATGGGCAAAGTGGCTGCCGCCATTGCCGAGTCTCTGCGCGGGGTAGCCCAGGACTGGAAAGAAATTGAGATCAGAATAGAGAAGCGATAGTCCTCTCAACCCTTCTTGCCCTTTTTAAAGGCTGATGTCAGATCTATAAAATAAGTCCCTTCTTTGACCGCCATGATCAGTTCATCTCTCTCGAATAGGGAGGGCAGATTCAGCTCATAGGTGCCCGGTGCGGTTATCTTGATGCTCTCCAGAGCATTTCCCTCCACTGCTTTCACGTCAGTCCTTTGGGGAGCATCCTCGAACTCTTTCTCGGGCGGGCTATATAGCGTCGGTGAAGGGAGCACGGCAGTAGGTGAGCTTCCTGGAGGGGGCAATTGCCTGTCTATCGCCACCGTGCCGCTCTGCGCTCTTCTGGGCGGTATCCTCACGCCCATGGCCTTGTTTATGATCTGCTCCGGCGCTGCGAGCGCTGTCCCATCTCATCTTGCGGCTTCCTTTTCACAAACATGAACTTCTTCCAGCCGCAGACCGGGCAGCCCTTCAGAATATCCTCTCCCGAATCGAAGATATTGCTGCAGCGGGTACAGATATGAGGCATCTAGTCCCCCACTGAGACCTTGGTGCTGATCTGATATTTGTCCTTCTCAATGGTGCGTATCTGGTTGGCAGGTCCGATGACCGTCATCCTGCCCTTGAGAGTTCTGCCGAATATTCTGTCCAGAAACGACCCCCCCTTCTTGGAAGGGTAGCTCTCGATCTCTATTCCTGAGAACTCGTCCACCCGGATCTCGGTCATGGTCATCTCGATGAGGCGCACTTCCTCATCAGGAGTCAGGCCGCTCTCCAAAACCACAATCTTTCCTTTTTTGACCTTATCCAGGATAAGCCGAATCTTCTCCATAGAGGTCATGTTCTCCAGCTTCTCCCCGGAGATGAGGTCCATATGCACTTCTCTCATCAAAGATCACCCGAAATGATCCGCTATCGCCTGATAGAGGTTATCTATATTCGATCCTTCCAGGGCAGAGATCTGCACCATTGAATGCTGGGGGAAGGCAGCTTTTATTCTGGCTGGCGAGGCATCAGGCAGATCCATCTTATTAGCCACTATGATAAGAGGAAGCTTCCTTGCTTCCATATTTCCGATCACAGTCACATTGACCTGGGTATAAGGATCCTCAGTTGAGTCCATGATCAAAAGCACGCCGTCCAGGTCATCCAGCCATTTGATGGCCTCAATGACGCCTTCCGTGGCCTCCTTAGCCCTCTTCTTGGCCTCGACCTCAGGGAGGCCGAAGGCCATGAATTCCTTAAAATCAATCTTTGTGGCCATTCCTGGCGTATCAACTATGTCCAGCTCGATGCTCGAGCCGTTGGCGTTGATCACCACACCCTCCTTTCTCATAGCCCTGCGAGTCTCATGTGGAATGGGTGAGACGCTGCCAAAGCTATCTCCTCCCCGCCCCAGTCGTGCAGAATCCTATTGGCCAGGGTGGTCTTTCCGGCATTAGGCGGGCCGTACAGTCCGATCTTTGCCCTCTTTTTTTTAAATATCCTGCTTATCCAGCTCCCAAGGCTCTCCCTGAGGCTGCTGATCCAACCCATATCCTACCTCACATCTGTAAAGTGCATATCTGTACTAATAATTTTCCATGATAAAAAATGTCTTAGCCGAAGATATCCTGGGCCGGGCAACTTTCGACGAACCCCTCGAACTGTCCTGATTTTCGCAAAGCCTTCCAGGCATCTTTCAGTGAGACATCTCTGATATTGGCATAGCTCTCCTGCAGATAGGGGCAGGCTCTGATGCCGCCGTCAACTCCCACATGCATCCACCTTCTCCCGGCCATGCAGCCCAAGAGCTGGCCCTCAAAATAGGTATTGGCAAATAGTCGAGGCCCGCTGGCAGTGGAGTTGATCTTCCGGTAGAGGTCAACGATCTTCTCCCGCTCAATCAGGGTCAGCTTCTCCTCAGGAGTCTTCGGCATGCCCTCCCATACGGACAGCTCCTGCACGCCCAGCTCTGCAGCGAGTTCATAAAGATCCATAATCCTGTCCACCTGCCCCGCCTTGATATGGCAGGACATGGTGACTATCAATCCCGTCTGAAGAGCGATCTTTATGGCCTCCAGGGCCCTGGCATGAGCCCCGGCAACGCCTCTCACCAGATCATGCTCCTCGGGATTGGTGCTGTAAACGCCGATTATTAGATTATAAAGCCCGGCTTCTCTGAGCTTGACCGCCTTCTCCACAGTCATGTCCAGTCCCGGAGTGAAGAGATTTACCACAGCCTTCTCAGGATCGACGTGCTTTATCAACTGGAAGATGTCCTCTCGCAGCAGAGGATCTCCCTCCGTGAAGGTGACAATGCAGGTGCCCATCTCCAGGGCCCCGTCTATGACGCAAAAAATTTCCTCGCGGGAGAGCTCCCCTTCGCCCTCCTTTATCAGGCAATGATCGCATTTTGCCCCGCAGCGTCTGGTAACCTCTATGGAGAGCGTTTGCGGCACCGGCCGGCCTATCGCATAGCGCGCCTCATTGACGAGCAGCCTCTTGAAGGGGCCGCTGGGAATGGGCGGAAGCCAGGTGCTGGCAACAATATCCTTCAGCCTGACCAAAGCAGGCTTCTCCTCCGCCAGCCTCTGGTTTATCATCTTTAAAGCCGGCTGGATCATCCGTGCCAGAGCGCCTGTTGCCTGCAGGGCTCGAAGATCCCGATCGAAGTCCACGCATAGCGCGGCCGTCTTGATAAGCTGGGTCATTATGCTCCCACTTTTTTCGCGGCAGTTATAGAGTTATCGCCACATAAAGAGATAAGATTAAATCGACCATGCCTCTTGTACGAAAGTGGTGTTGCGAAGTGTCTGAAGTTGTACTGGCCTATTCCGGCGGCCTGGATACATCGGTATGTATTCCGCTCCTCAAAGAGCGCTATGGATTTGATAGGATAGTCACCGTTCTGGTGGACGTCGGCCAGCCGCGCTCGGATATCGAGCGCGGAAACCGCAGAGCAAAGGTGCTGGCGGACGAGCATTACATCATAGACGCTAGAGAGGAGTTCGTAAGGGACTATATCTTTCCGCTAATCAAAGCCAATGGCTCTTACGAGGGGTATGTTCTGGGAACGGCCATCGCCCGGCCGCTGATAGCCATCAAGGCGGCCGAGATTGCCAGCAAGAAAGGCATAAAGAACCTGGCGCACGGATGCACCGGTCGCGGCAACGACCAGCTCCGCTTCGAGGCCATATTCCGGGCTACCGATTGCCGGGTCATCGCACCCATGCGGGAGCTGGACCTGGCCCGGGAGTGGGAGATAGATTATGCACGCGAGCACGGCATTGAAGTTGCCGTAACCCGGGACAGGCCATGGTCGATAGATGAGAACATCTGGTCCCGCTCCATTGAGGGAGGAAAGCTTGAGGACCCCTACTTCGAGCCGCCTGAAGAGATCTACGGCTGGACCCTGAAGCCGGATGCAAGCAAGAGCGCGCAGGTGGTGGAGATCGGGTTTGCAGAGGGGGTTCCCGTCTCCCTGGACGGCGTGCCGCTGGGAGGTGTGGAGCTGATTGAGAAGCTCAACCAGATGGGCGGCGAGCATGGCGTGGGCCGGACGGATATGGTGGAGGATAGGGTGCTGGGCCTGAAGGCGCGCGAGAATTATGAGCATCCTGCGGCAACCATTCTCCTCACGGCGCATAAGGACCTCGAGCATCTGGTGCTGTCCCGCTCTGAGCTTCGCTTCAAGGTCATGGTGGACGAGGCCTGGTCTGAGCTGGCCTATATGGGCCTGGTGGAGGACCCGCTGTATGCCGACCTCAATGCCTTCCTCGATCAGTCCCAGAGGAGGGTCAACGGCTCGGTCAAGATGAAGCTCTATTGCGGAAATGCCATCCCGGTGGGCCGCCAGTCGCCTGACGCCCTTTATGCCCAGGATATGGTCTCCTTCGACTCCCAGACCCTGAGCCAGAAGGATGCGGAAGGCTTTGCCAAATATCACGGCTTCCAGGCCAGGTTGCTCAAACGGAAGAGAAAGTAGGGATTTTTCCCAGGGCAGGATTTATGTGATATCGCAGCCCAATATCTTTGAGCATGTCCAGACTTGTGATATCTGAGGACGCCAGATCCCGGGATCTGGCTGCACTCGCCCTCGCCTTTAATGAGATCGTCCGGCTTCCCGTCACCATGCGCAGCGCAAGATTTCCCGGCGTGCGGGTGGAGAAAGGAAAGATTATCGATGAGAACTACAGCGGGCCGGTGCTCGAAGAGGTCATCAGGACCGGAAGGAGCATTCGCACCACACCCGAAAGGGGTGCCTACCAGGGTATTCCCGTATCAGTAGCTCCCATCGTCGTAGAAGGCCGGGCTATAGCCGCAGTGGGCATAGTGGACGTAATCGGCACCATCGATATTCCTGAGGTCTTCGGAGCTTATGGAGATGTCTTGAAACAGGTCTCAGGCAAGGTGCCAGAGAAGAAATGAATATCAGGAGAGCTGAGAGCGGAGATCTGGCCCAGATCGTGCAGATCGAGGATCTCTGCTTCCCGGATGAGACGGCGTTTCCTCCCAGGATGTTCGCCTACCTGATACGCTATGCTGTCTCAATAGTCGCCTGCGAGCCAGAGAAGAAGGTACTGGGCTTTATCATGGGATACACCAGCGGAAAGGCAGGCGCCGTCTATACCCTGGATGTCCACCCCAACTGCCGCCGGAAAGGTATCGGCAGTAAGCTTATCCTGGCTTTGGAGGAGAAGCTTGCCCTGCTGGGTGCCGATACTATCCGGCTTGAGGCCGCTTTGGAGAAGCCTGAGGCTGTAGAGCTATATAGAAAAGCCGGCTACCAGGAGAGAGAGCTGGTAAGAAACTATTACGGGCGGGGAAAACATGCAGTGCGGATGCGCAAGAGACTGGCAGCAGAGAGATGTTTGCCTCAAATGTGATCCATGATCTGCAGAAAATGCGCATTGCTGCAATTATCAGCACAAGTCAGGAATCCGGATGTGTTCTTATGCTTAATGATAGGACCCGAATGAGAGGCGGCGATATGGGGGCAGATCTTTCTGCCGGCGTAGACAAGCTGATTGACGAGTTCATGGTGATTGTTGACGCAATGGCCGAGGAGAGGCATCTGCAGAGGAGCATTGCCAGAAGCCAGCTCCCCTGCAGCATGGTGGCCATACTGGACAAAAAAAACCTTACCATTCTGGCTCAGTTCCGCATGGAGAACAGAACGGCAAGCTATTTTTTTAGGCCGGACATTGCTCTGACACCCCAGCAGGCGGCCAACAGCGCCCAATGGGAGTTTGGTTTCGAAGATGCCTTTATCATTCAGTTTCCGGCAAACCTTATGGAACAGAGCACAGAGGAGCGAGATGCGGCTTTGCATGCTGTTGCCGCCGCTCACATCGACTCAGAGTTTCAAAGGCTGCAGCAGATGCTCAGCCTCATGCGTAGCCGCCCCATATTTGGACAGGCGGCCCTGTCGATGGGAGCAAGGACACTCTTTCTGCTTCTTCCCCAGGATGAAAACCTGCTGGGAAATGAGAAAGCCATTTTTAATGCATGCCGGGCCAACAACCTGTCCGCTACGCAGGCAGAGGACATCAGGGCCGGAAGGTCTGCCGTGCGTGATATGTGGAACGGGCTCAATCACGCCACGGCGATCATTGCCGATCTCACGGGAGCTGATGGCGGGGTGATGTATGGCCTGGGCATCGCTCATACCCTGGGAAAAGAGACCATCCTGATTCACCCGCAAGGCTCAAAATACCTGACGGATATTCCCAGGACACATGCAATAGAGTACGAGGATAGCGATGCCGGCAGGGCAAAGCTGGAAGAGCAGCTTTCCCTGATGCTCGCTGATCTGCTGGCGCCCATTGTGGCAGATTAGGCTAAAGCTATGGAAAATTCGCAGGGCCTATAATGTTATATATGTCCTGCATTTATACGAAGCTCCGACTCCGAACTCAGGTCTCCTAGCTTCACTTGACCCAGGAGGGGAAAAGAGGTTGAAAAAGATAAGGTTGGCAATCGCGGGCTTGGGAAACTGCGCAAGTTCTCTGATTCAGGGGATAGAGTATTACAAACACACCGATGAAAAAGAATGCGTCGGACTGATGCATTATGATATCAGCGGTTATAGAGCTGGCGATATCGATGTTGTGGCGGCCTTCGACATAGATGCGCGAAAGGTGGGCCGCGACATATCCGAGGCCATATTTGCGCTGCCCAACTGCACCAAGGTGTTCCATCCCGATATTCCCCACAAAAACGTCGAGGTCAAGATGGGGCAGGTTCTGGACGGGGTTGCTCCTCATATGCTCAATTATCCTGAAGACAAGCGATTCGTCATAGCTGATGCCGCTGTATGTGATGTCAGGCGCGAGCTGGAGGACTGCGGCGCTGATGTGCTGGTCAATTACATGCCGGTAGGATCGGAAAAGGCCACCCGCTTTTATGCTCAGGCGGCGCTGGACGCAGGCGTGGGCTTCGTCAACTGCATGCCGGTCTTCATTGCCTCCAATCCGGAGTGGGCCAGGAAGTTTCAGGAAGCGGGCGTGCCAATTGTTGGCGACGATATAAAATCTCAAATCGGTGCCACCATTGTGCATCGCGCCCTCACCCAGCTCTTCAAGGATCGGGCCTGCATCATGGACAGGACCTACCAGCTCAATATCGGCGGAAACACGGATTTTCTGAATATGCTCAATCGGGAGAGGCTCAAATCCAAGAAGATCTCCAAGACCGAAGCTGTGCAGTCCATCCTGGACATACCTCTAAACGACGATGATATCCACATCGGACCCTCGGACTACGTGCCCTGGCAAAAAGACAACAAGGTCTGCTTCCTGAGAATGGAAGGCAGAGTCTTCGGAGATGTGCCCATCAATCTGGAGCTGCGCCTCTCCGTCGAGGACTCGCCCAATAGCGCAGGAAGCTCCATTGACGCTATTCGGATCTGCAAGCTGGCCAAAGATAGAAAGATAGGAGGGCCGCTTCTGGCCATATCCGCCTATACCATGAAGCATCCGCCGGTGCAGTACCCCGATGAAATGGCAAAAGAGATGGTTGATAAATTCATTCTGGGAGAAGCGGGCGAGACGGAAAGCGCGAAGGCTTGCCGGCCTCTGGCTGTGACGGTCAAGTGATGTTCTTTCCATATGCTGATGCAAATCCCGTGGAGATGGCCCCCGGCCTGGTTCGCCGGACCCTGGTGAGCGGGGACAGCCTGATGATCTGCCGCTTTGATCTGGAGAGTGGGGTTGAGATTCCCAGCCACGCTCACCCTCACGATCAGGCAGGCTATGTGGTTTCTGGAAAAATCCGCATTGCCGTAGACGGCAAGAGCCAGGAGCTTGGAGCAGGGGATAGCTACATTGCCCCCTCCGGGGCCCTGCACTCGGCCATTGCTCTGCAGGAATCCGTGGTGGTGGACACCTTCAGCCCGCCCAGAGAGGATTACTAGAACGCCCTCCGACGCTCGATAGCAGCCACCCGCCGCAGTTCCGCCGGGGGCGGTGGCGAATGGCCGGAGCCTTTCCGGAGATCGTGGCGAAGGTTAGTATAGTATTCTATGTTGTTTATATTAAGATTTAGCCGGCAATTTGTGCCAATTGAAGTTACTGTTTTTAAGTACGTATCATTTGTCCGATATTAATAATCTTATTTTGACATTGTTCTGTTTTTTGGCTAAATTTTTTTATGAATTTATTAAGTTAGCTTTTGGAATGAAATTGGTTTATGTGTTAAATATATAAAATAATTCTTGCGAAGAGTTTATTTAGGAAGATTTTCACATGGCCCATATTCAAATTCAGGAGATGGAGAATGTTGCATACTTTTCGCCCTAGGCAGATAGATTACGCCAGAAAGATGAACGAATATTTAAAAAATAAAAATCCGGAAGAACTAATGAATCTGGTTGGACCTGGAACAGAATCTTTAGCTGCATGGTTCTTGGGACCTAAGGCAGAGAATCAGGATTTATTCTCCGGACTGATAGAGCAGGCAATCCAGGCCAATTGCAGCGATAGAAAGAACTATTTTCCGAATGACCCCGAATATGTTACCGACGAGAGAAAAAAGGATCGGGAATATGTTGAATGTGTAGCTTTTATGAAAAGGGAATATTCAAAACTACTGGAGAACCTTAAGGGTTCAGTTCCATTTTTCAGCTACCGATATCAAGCACATATGAATTGGGATCTGACCATACCAGGGATGCTTGGGTATTTCTCAGCAATGCTCTACAATCAGAACAACGTGGCTGCTGAAGCATCGCCTGTTACATCTCACCTGGAAGCCCTGGTCGGAGATGATCTCTGCAGAATGCTGGGATTTCAAATTCCCGACCCAGAAAGAAAGGACGCCATCAGGCCGTGGGGACATATAACCTGCGACGGATCGGTTGCCAATCTTGAAGCCATGTGGGCAGCACGCAACCTAAAATACTACCCTATTTCCATCAAATCTGCCCTGGAAAAAGAAGAATCCCTGGCTAAAGCCAGATACATAACGGTTCCTCTTCCCAATGGAGAAAACCATCCTTTGATCAAACTGGATATCTGGACGCTTTTAAATTTGAAAATCGATGATATACTAGCCATCACGCCGCGGATAGAAAAAGAATATGGCATAGAGAATGCGAAAATCACAAAGGCACTGGACCCATATCTTATTCAGAGCCTGGGATTTGAGGAATTCAATAGAAAATACATGCGCGGCATAAAGCAGCCTTCTGTTATGGGACCCTCAACAAAACACTACTCCTGGCCCAAGAATGCGGCTGTCCTCGGCATAGGAAAAAATAATTTTGTTAATATTCATGTGGATTTGGATGCCAGGATGGATATGGGGCATCTGGAAAGCGAACTAATTAAGTGCCTGAATGAACACCATCCATTGCTGATGGTTGTCGCAGTTCTGGGTTCCACGGAAGAGAGTGCAGTCGATCCTCTGGCCGAGGTCATTTCCTTGCGCGATAAATACAGAAAGCTGGGATTGGAATTTGCCGTGCATGTTGATGCCGCATGGGGTGGCTATTTTGCCAGCCTTCTCAGAGAAACTGATACCGATACGATGCAAGGCTGCTACACGCCCGACTTAATGCTCAGCGATTATGTGGTAGAGCAGTACAATGCAATAGCAATTGCGGATTCTGTAACCATCGATCCGCATAAAGCCGGTTATATTCCCTACCCAGCCGGAGGCCTGTGCTATCGCAATAAGAGCATGAGAAATCTGGTGGCATTTTTGGCTCCGGAGGTCTATCATGGAGAAGAGGTTGATGCAGTCATGGGAGTGTTCGGCATTGAAGGATCAAAACCGGGCGCTTCGGCTGCAGGAGTCTATTTGAGTCATCGCATTATCCGGCCTGATCGGAGCGGCTACGGAAAAATCCTCGGAAAAGCGTTATTCAATAGCAAGCGCTTCTATTCAGGGATAATTACACTGGCAGAGTCCGGTGATCCATTCATCGTCATTCCGGTGCAGCAAATACCTGCTGAAAGGGAAGGCAAAAGCCAAAGCGAGATTGATGAACAATTGGCGGATATAAAGGAAAATATCGTCAAGAAAAACAATGACGAGATAGAGCAAAATCAGGGAGCCATGGAGTTGCTCAAAAAGCTCGGCTCAGACCAGATCATCATCACCTACGCTTTTAACTTTAAAGTTAAAGGCAATCTCAATGAAGATCCTAAGAGGGCCAATGAATTCAATCAGGAGATATTCAAGCGACTTAGCCTCTCATCTGATGCCACTCATAACCAGAAGACACCCCTCATCATCACCACATCTCAGTTTGAACCTGAGGTTTATGGCTCTGAATTTGTGCGCACCTTTATGAGACGCCTGGGAGTCAAAGACTCCGATCTGATCACCATGAACTTCTTATCGTCCACCACTATGTGTCCCTGGCTTACAGATACTGAAAAGGGGAACTTTATCCCTGTGCTCACAGATGCCCTCAGAGAAACTGTCCTTGATGTTGTGAAGGATTTTCAGGTTTAGCTTGGACGTACGATCTCAAATCTTCTTGCATCGCATTAAAAAAAAAATCAGGCTTCTGCCCATGGATTTTGGGCAGAAGCGTATCTATTTCTTTATATCCTTCATTTCATAAATATCCTCTCGATCAGTTCGACTACTGCTTCGTAGAAATTATGCACAGTAGATGCCTGAAGGCGCTCACCTCCCATGTGCGGATTGTCGATGGTGGGCTCAATGGAGATGCATTCCATCCTTTCGCCGTATTTTTCTGCTATATAGCTGCATTCCAGTCCGGCGTGGATCACTGTGGCTTTGAAATCTTCATTATATAGTTTTTTATATACATCTTTAGCCAATGCGAGCAATTTGGAGTTCTCTTTCGGCTGCCAGGACGGGTAGAAACCATCAAATGAGACCTTAAATCCAAACATATCCCCGATGCTCTTTTGCATTGCCGTTAGACTTTCCATCGATTTGTCATTGGAGCTTCGGTTCGAGGACTGGATTATAACACCATTACCCGCATCAATATCGATCGCCGCCAAGTTGGATGATGTCTCAACCAGAGAAGGATTGGAGGGAATCATCCGGATCGCGCCATGAGGTATGAGCCTGAGAAGGCCAAGGACAGCATCTGTGGAAGCCTCATCCAGAGCTTGTGAGGGAGAATCCTGTTCTGGAACAATTTTATAAATCAGGTCCTCCTCCGGCTGGCCCTGGATCTTCATGGCCTCACAATATGCATTGAAGTCCTGAACAATGCCGGGTTCCTGCCAATTTGGCACAGCAATTTCCGCACAGGCTCTGCCCGGGATTTTATTCATTATCGATTCTTCATCCCTTTTTATTGAGACGAGGCGCAGATCATAGCTGTGGATGCCGTCTCCCGTGATATCCAGGTTATTAAGCCGGTTATTGAGCCTGCAGAGCACATCGGCGAGGGCTTTGATGGCATTGAGCCGTCCATTGTTGATATTGACGCCGGAATGACCGCTTCTCAGTCCGGTAAGCTCGACTTTTAGCGTCAAATATCCGGCAGGCAAGCTGGTTCGGCTAACCGTTCCCGAGAACTGGACATGACAGCCGCCTGCACTTCCATAAATAATTGTTTTCAAGACTTCAGCATCAAGATTTATATATTTTTTCCCCTTTAAAATTTTCGGGTCAAAATCTTTTGCACCACCCATATTAGTCTCTTCTTGAACAGTAAAAAAGCATTCAAGTGGATATTTCTTAAGGTTATCTTCGAGGAGGATTGCTAAAATTGTGGCTACGCCAATTCCATCATCTGCCCCCAGTGTGGTCCCAATTGAAGGATCTTCTGTGCTTTTTTCATCTCCTGCCTTTATCCACTTTTCATCTTTTCCTTTATATCTATATCCAAATACATGCAGAGGGAATATCTTCTCATCAGGGTAACAAACCATATCGGTATGTGCTTGCAATGTGATAAAATTTTTATAGGCCCCTGAACCCTTGCGGCGAAGGACGATGACACGCTCGCCGGGCTCAGTGGCATCTTCTTTATAAAAAGCGACTTCGACGTTATTTTTCCTGGCGAAGTCCACAATGTATGATCTGAGAGGATTCTCATCACCAGAATGAGAGGGATCCTTGGATGGATGGGACAACTTGGTTATATCCATAAATATATCATGCACATTTTTTGGCTCAAAGGAATCATCCAATATTTCTATCTCTGACATATTATAACACCTTTCCTGCGCAGTCTGTTCTATCAGAAACCAAGAGGCAATCTTATTTTGCCTGTTCTGGCCGAAAATAGCATCTGATCATATTTAAGAATTATGGATAAGTATATGAAATAAATTAATAGTTTAGATATATTCTTATTTTTAATAGTTTTAATCACATCAAACAACTGAACCAAATGACACTTTATGTCTGACTATTAGATTGTGTCTTGTCTGATTTATGCACTTTGCTCATGCTGTCGATCATACAGATGTCTCGCGTTAAGTTAATAAAAAATAGGACCATAGGAAATGTAAGATGGCACAAGGAAAGAAACGTGGAAATGGTGGCAGGGAGAGCCGAATGATCGCCAGAAGAGCCGAAGATATTGCCCCCTTCATCGTCATGGAGGTCATGGAAAGGGCGCGGGAGATGGAGCGCGGGGGAATCGATGTCATCCATCTGGAGGTAGGCGAGCCGGACTTCGATATTCCTCCCGCTGTGAAAAATGCCACCTGCCAGGCACTGGAGCAGGGACTCACCCATTACACGCACAGCCTGGGGGACCAGGAGCTGCGAGAGGCCATCTGCCGGCACTACTTTGATACGTACGGCGTTTCTGTGAAGCCGGAGCAGGTGGCCGTGACCTCCGGCACATCTCCAGCCATGATGCTGGTCTTTGCGGTGCTGCTGGAAGCGGGCCAGGAGGTCATCCTCTCCGATCCGGGCTATGCCTGCTATCCTAATTTCATAAATTTTCTGGGGGGCGTTCCGGTAAGGGTGAATGTCTTCGAAAAAGACGGCTTTCAACTCCGCCCGGAGGCAATCCGGGAGAAAATAAACGAGAAGACCAGAGCCATCCTCATCAACTCTCCCTCCAATCCCACAGGAAACCTGCTCTCGAAGAGCACAATGAAGGCGATCGCAGAATGCACACCCTGCATCATCTCGGATGAGATCTACCACGGCCTGGTCTACGAGGGCCAGGAGCACTCCATCCTGGAGTTTTCCGACCGCGCCTTTGTCCTAAACGGTTTTTCCAAGCTCTATGCCATGACCGGCTATCGCCTCGGCTATCTCATCGCCCCGGAGAGGTTCATCCGGCCCATTCAGAAGATGCAGCAGAACTTTTTCATCTGCGCCGGCTCCCTGGCCCAGAGGGCGGGCATCGCTGCCCTGCAGGATACCGCTGCGGAGGTAGCGGAGATGAAAAAGATCTACAACCAGCGCCGGCTTTTCATGATCAAACGCCTGAGAGAGCTGGGCTTTGGGATTACTGTGCCGCCCACCGGAGCCTTTTATGTCTTTGCCAATGCCAGAGGCTTTTCGGGCGACTCCTACCATCTGGCCTTCGACATCCTGGAAAAAGCGCATGTGGGTGTGACGCCGGGAATCGATTTCGGGCAAAATGGGGAAGGATATCTCAGGTTCTCTTACGCCAACTCCATGGAAAACATCGCCGAAGGTCTGGATAGAATGGAGAGATACCTGCGAGAATGCAGACAACCTGGAGGATGAGGTCCCTTGCATCCACATAAAACGGATGGAAATTTGCCGGACCGCCGCTGTAAGCCTTGGCATAGACGCTCCATTTTTCAATCTGTGGCTTCATCCTGCAAGATGACCTCAAAGGCAGAATCCTCGGAAATAGGACGTGCAAGAGACAATCAACCCTGGCCTCCAGCAGTCTATTATTCAAAAATCCTATCAGATCTCTGCATAGCCTCCTGAAAATCCGGTTCAAATGCATAATTGGCCATCATGCGAAAATTAAAGCGCGCACCTTCCCGAGGGATGTTGGGCAATTTTATCAGCCGGCCCAGAAGAGAGAATATCCGGCCCATGGCCTTCATAGCTGCAGGCTCTCTGGCATAGTATAGATCGGCAAAATAAGAGCAGTCCCAAAGCCCGGCGCAGGCTACGATCTCACCTCCTTTCTTCGCCACCCAGAAGTTTTTCAGACCATAGGCAGGAATGCCGCTCACATAAGCCTCGAAGCTCTCCGCTGTGAAGGGCGAGAAGTGAGCATATGATTTATTATATTTATTAATAAGATGAGCGACCTCTTGAAGATCTTCTCTCCCGGGATTTTCTATAGAATATTCTTGCGACATGCCGACTTTTCTGTAAATCATGAGGGCGCACTGCGAGAGCATTGCCTTCTCTTCATAACCAAGACCCTGTACCAGAGATTTCGAGGCACGATTGGGCTCATAAATAAAGCAATAGACATGATCTACCTCTCTTTCCCTGACATCCCTTTCCGCCTCAGATATCAGCTTTGATGCCACCCCTTTTCGCCGGGAATTTGGATGCACCATCACCTCGGCCAGATAGGCATAGCTGATAGCCCTCACAGGATCTTCTTTAACCGTCCAGCCGATCCAGCCTGCGATTCTTCCTTCATCCTCCGCCACCAGCATCTTCCAGTTGTCATACATCTTGTAGCGGGCGGAAATGTCGCCTTTCTTGTCCACACCCAATGCGCACTTATCATCGCCCTGCGGACAGAGCTTCTCTATCTGCAAGAGAGCTTCGTTATCCGTCTCTGCAAAAGGCCTGATTGTGATCATGAAATAACACCATTGTTGGCTATCCGTCTATGTTCGATTGGCATATAACATCCTATAATATGTGCTTATCACTTATCAGAATCCAGAACGATCTCATAACCCTCTTTTTGCCAGCCCGTTATCCCTCCGGTTAAATTATAAAGCTCTGCAAATCCCAACGATCTCATTAGCGCTATTGCTCGCCCTGATCTCACGCCGGTGCGACAGTAGACCAGGAAGGCGTTGCTGCGACCCAGTTTAGCCAGCTCATCAACAAACGGAGGCGACCTGAAATCCAGATTTATCGAGCCGTTCAGATGGCCTGAGCGATACTCCTGGGCAGTTCGGACATCCAGTATCACTAGCCCCCTGAAATCTGATGGCAAATCTCGATACGGTACGCCGCCAAAACGCTGCAAGAGATCAAGGCATTCCGATGGGCTCACTTCTATTACTGTGCATCCTCTTGCCTCTCCAGGGAACTGTGCGTCTGAGGACGCGGATGGGGCCTGTTTTTCGGACATATTATACGGCCTATACCCGCCAGATCTCCTGCGGCAGACGGGTCAGCCTCTCTGCTCCATGGGGACCGGTCAGGAAGGTGTCCTCAATTCCCACCACACCCTCTCCCGGATAGATCATCTTCGGCTCTATGGCAATGGTCATGCCCTCAAAGATCTCATGATCCAGGGGGCCGATCACCGGATACTCATCGATCTGCAGCCCCACCCCGTGCCCCACGAATCCGGCTTTGCTTCCCGGCGGGCCACCCAGGAAATCCTGATAGCCCATTCTCGCGCCCTCGGCCAGAGAGAGGCTCCAGATCTCGCGGCCCGTCCTGCCGGGGCGAAGCTCTCCGGCAATGGCCTCTTCGACCTGAAGGGCGGCCAGATGGGCATCCTCCAGCTTTGCCGGGAGCCTACCCAGGCAGAATATGCGCGTCTCATCAGCGAGGTAGCCGCCAAAAGATCCCGCATAGTCCACCAGCACCGCCTCTCCCCGCCGGACCTTTCCAAATCCCGGCCCCTGCGGGGAGAAGATAGACATGCCCCTCCCGCCTGTGGGAGAGGAGACGAAGCTGGGAACGGCGGCGCTCGCTCCGGCCATGAGGTGGCCCATGGGCAGAGACTGATTAAACCTTCTAAATGAGACCCTGCCCGGGTGGCCGCATAGCCGCATGGCGCTCTCCACCTTGACCGCCAGATCGATCTCCCTCATGCCCTCGGCAAGATGCTCGGCGACGGAGGCGATCCCGGCATCCAGGACTCTGGCCGCCTGGCGGATGAGCCGGACCTCAAAATCGGACTTTATGGAGCGAATGTGCTTGATGATCTCCGAGACATCGGAAAATATGGCATCCTCTCCCAGGGCTCTTTTCAGCCGCGCATAGTTATTGCAGGGGAGCACATCCAGCTCCAGGCCGATCCTGGCGCTGGCGGGCAGGTCCAGGTCTTTTTTCAGGGACTTGAGGCTCTTATGCGGCTGCACGGCAAGGGGCGATTCCTCTCTCGCCCTCTCCAGGCTCTTTCTGATCATAAGAGTCGGCTGACCATCCCTGGGAACATAGAGCAGGCCTTCCTGGGCCGTGCCCGAGAAGTAGCCCAGATCGGTGGATTCAAACAGTATCGCCCCGTTCAAATCGCCCATCCGGCTCTGAAGCCTCTTGATCCTGGCATCTATCTCCGATCCGGGATGCAAAACATACTCCATGCATTCCACCTCAGTCCTATTCATGATATTCATTATCGATATTCATAGCCATTCTCTATCTCATCTTCCAGGTCGGACAGGTATCTTTTTAAAACCGCCGTCCTGGCGGCAGCGAGCCTTTTGCCGCCCCTGGTATGCATGCCCGATTCCAGCTTGAGCAGCTTCTTGTAGAAATGATCCAGATTCCATTTTCTGTCGTCCGGCTCTCTGGCCCGGCAGAAGGGATCGTCAGGATGGTAGAGCTCTCTATTCAGGGTCCCTCCCGTGAGAAAGACTCTGGCAATTCCAATGGCGCCCAGGGCATCCAGCCGGTCGGCGTCCTGCAGTATCCTGGCCTCCAGAGTAACCGGAAAAATTCCCCTGGAATAGCGGTGCACGTCTACCGCATAGAGCACCTTATCCCTTGCCCCCTCATCCAGCCCGATCGCCTCCAGGAAAGCCTCTGCCGCCTTTTTGCCCTGTCCCTCAGGCTCATCGCTTCCCGGCCTGTGCTTCTTTTCCGATCCAGCATCATGCAGCAGGGCAGCCAGGAGCAGCACCTGCATATCTGCGCCCTCCTCCCGGCCGATGATTCTGGCATTTTTGCAGACTCTCAGGATGTGAGAGAAATCATGGGCGGGATCGGCTTCCTGGTACATAGACCGGATAGCGTCAAGCAGGGATTCCGGATCAAACTCATCTCTGGCCATCAAGAATGATCTGTCCCGTTAAGATAAATAATCTGTCAATGATCATGCCATTACCATCTCACCATTCGTCAATCAATCCTGCCAAACTTTTTATAAGATCCGGTCACAATTACTATTACTATTTCCATTGTCCGAGAGGTGTTCTTTGCATGTTGCACAAGGAAAAAAACCATAAGTTCGGAAGCTTCTCTCATCTCTTCCGCGCCGGAATGATGCTCGCCGTCCTGATGCTGCTGGCCGTACTGCTCCCTGCTGCGGCTCACGCTCCATCCCAGGTCGGCCTCGCCTACGACAGCGAAAATCAGACACTGAAGGTGACGGTCACCCATCAGGTCTCCAATCCCTCCAACCATTATATCTACAAGATAGCAATCCAGAAGAATGCAGAAGAGGCCCTGACCAAAGAATACACCAGCCAGCCCTCTTCCTCCCCATTCAGCTACTACTATCCCATAAACGCCAGCGAAGGCGATTCTCTCAGGGCCACAGCCTACTGCCGCATCGCCGGCAGCAGGTCCGCGGAGATCACCGTTGGAGACAAAGCTTGGGCAATGAAGCAGGCAGGAGCGGATAGCGCAATAGAATAGACGCAATAGATGATTAGAGTGGTGAATGGTCTTGACAAAATCTGATAGGTCGATTAAGATTTCAATGATCGTCCTGGCCACGATCCTGACAATTGCTCTGGGTGATTGTCTGGAAGGAGGTGGCGGGACGATTCCCCCCGAGGTGGCCGACAACGCCAGCGACTGGCCGCTTCCCAATAAGGATTACGAGAACACCAGGGCAACAGTTGATTCTGAAATAAGCTCAGAGAACGTTCTGAATCTAACGACTGCCTGGTCCTTTCCGATCCCCGGGATCGGCGCCTTACGGCGCTGCTGCGAGCAATCCCATCATAATGGGAGATAAGGTCTACCTCCAGGACCTCAAATGCAACGTCTTCGCCCTGGATCTTAAGACAGGAGAGAGCATATGGTCGAAGCTCTACAACGTCTCAGAGGTCGTCGGCCCTAACGGTCCCGCAGTGGGGTGGGGGAAGGTCTTCGTCGCAAAAGACCTCTACAACGTGACCGCCCTCGATGCCGAGACCGGCGAAGAGATCTGGTCGACGAGGCTTTCCAACATAAATACCACGGGGATCGATATCCAGCCGGTCGTCTACGACGGCCTCGTCTACGTCTCCACAGTTCCCGGCACAGGGGATGTCTTCTACGCGCCGGGGGGAATCGGCATCATCTACGCCCTGGATGCTGAGACCGGCGAAGTGGTCTGGAGCTTTTCCACCGTAGACTCTCCAGACCTCTGGGGCCACCCGGAGGTCAACAGCGGTGGAGGCTCCTGGTACCCGCCGGCCATTGACGTCGAGACGGGAATAACCTTCTGGGGGATTGGAAATCCGGCACCCTTCCCCGGGACGGAGGAGTGGCCCAGCGGAACCAGCCGGCCTGGTCCCAACCTCTACACCGACAGCATCGTCGCCCTCGATCATGCGGACGGGCGAGATGGTCTGGTTCCGCCAGGTCCTCGCTCACGACCTCTTCGACCATGACTTCCAGATATCGCCGATACTGGCAGACCTGACTGTCGGAGGAGCCGAACAGAAGGTGGTCTTCGGGGCCGGCAAGATGGGCAAGGTCTATGCATTTAACCGAAGCTCCGGTGAGGTCCTCTGGTCGACGGTGGTAGGCGAGTACGACGAGACTGCCCAGCTGGATGTGTTGCCGAACAGTACCACCAGGATCTATCCAGGTGTCCTGGGAGGGGTTGAGACCCCCATGGCCTATAGCAACGGCGTTCTCTATGTCCCTGTGGTCAACTTGTTTACCGATTGGACGGCAACGTCCTAGAACACGTCCACCATCGACTTCAATAACGGGACAGGGGAGCTCGTGGCCCTGGACGCTGCCACCGGCAAGATCCTCTGGATCAAGCTCTTCGATACCATGGCCCTGGGCGGAGCTACGGTAATTAACGACCTGGTCTTCACAGCGGAGTATGACGGCACCATTCATGCCTTCAAAGCCGATTCCGGAGAGGAGGTCTTCGTCTACAAAGCGCCCGCCGGGATCAACGGATGGCCTGCTGTCGCCAACGACACCATCGTCTGGCCTGCAGGAGACGGGGATGAGCCAACTCTTGTCGCTCTCCGGCTCAGCGCGGCAGCGGAGAGTTTGCCCCCCAGCCAAAACGAGACTGGGGAAGGCGTAGCTGCTATAAATGCGACGGAGCCGGCAATTTCGACCGGGGCGGCTTCCAATGAGACTGTCGCAGCCGAGGCAGGCCCGGGAGGATGGGCGCCCGACGGCATCATCTCTCCTGGGGAGTATGCGAAGAACCTTACCCTGGCCAACGGAAGGTATACTGTCCACTGGAAGAACGATGCCGAAGACCTTTACATGGCCCTGGAGGGCAGGACCAATGGTTATCGTGGCGATAGGCTTTGAACCTACCCAGGCGATGAAGGATGCCGACATGGTCATGGGCTGGGTCTCCGCAGGCGAGGCGACGGTCCTCGACCTGTACTCTACCGGAACCTACGGTCCACATCCGGCTGATGAAAGTCTGGGTGGGAGAGACGACATTTTGGAGTCCGGGGGCAACGAATCCGGCAACCGGACGGTGATCGAGTTTTGGAGGATGATGAATACCAGCGATCAGTATGACAAATCCTTACAGCCGGGCCAGACCATCAATATAATCTGGTCCATGTCCAGCTCCGACTCCCTTTCAGTCAGACACAACGTGAGAGGGGACATCGAAGCTTGCTCTTGAGTAGCCAGGGTTTGAAGCTTTGGCTTCAAGCCCCCCCTTTTTTTAATTTCAGCCTTCCCAGACATCCATGGTCATATCATGATAATACTCGATCCTCTGGGGTACGAATTTGAGAACCACGTACTCGGGATTTTCAGGAGTTTGGAAATAGGGCTCAAGCTTTTCATCCCAGAACCTTTTTTTCGTCTCCATATCGTCATGGACGCTGCCCCTGCCCTGAATCATCACAAACGGATCGGCATAATTCTTGCCGGACCAGATGGAGAGAGCCACCGCCGGATTCTTCCTTATCTGGGCCACCTTGCGTGAGCTCTTCATGGTGGCCCCGATCAGAGTTAAATCGTCCATCCCCAGCAAAGCCAAAAATCGCACGGCAGGCTTGCCTTCCTGCACGGTAGCCAGAGCTGCCACATGCTCGCCGCCTATGACCTTGAGAATGCCTTCTTTTATTGACATGATTAATGGTAATGGTATTGATCATTGATAAATTGATTGATGAGAATTAGACCTTAATCTCCCGCCTTATCATCTCCGCCGAGATGGCGATGCCCTTGCAGGTGTGCATGTTGAGGGAGAGCAGCAGGCCCACCACTTTTCCGTCCTGAATCAGGGGCTGCCGCTCTCTCCCGGCCCGGGCAGATTGCCTGAAGGAAGCACGACATAGGCAATGGACCATGAGGTGTCGGAGATGCGGACAGCGCATGCATCAAAAGGTATTTGTCTCCCCCTACCAACAGCATCAGAGGTGAACAAAGTATTGCATTCTCGAATTCTAATCCTGGCCCTCCTCCTCCTGCTCGCCGCCGCCTCTCCTGCCTGTGCCTACGGTCGCAGCGTGGAGGACCTGGTTGGCTCCTTTTCCATCGGCAAGACCATAAAGATCGGCAGCAGCAGCGAATGCTTCTCTTCCGCCGGCGCAGCTGACCCCCTGGCTCCCCCCCAGATCGGTGCCACCGGCCCCCTGGCAGACGACCAGGCCCCCAGCCTGGCCGGTTTCGCTTTCCAGCCGCAGCAGCTTTCTGCCGCCTCGCCCCAGCCCGTCAACCTGACCGCTCACTTAATCGATGACCAGGCGGTCTGGGCGGCGCAGGCGGCATTCTCCGGGCCGCTGGGCCAGTCAGCCTTTGCCATCTTCACTGCAGAAAACCGCACTGCAGGAACGGAAAAGGACGGCATTTACGCCGCAGCGATGCTTCTTCCCCCAGGCAATGCCACCGGCGAGTGGCATCTGCAGAATTTGACCCTGGTGGACAGGGAAGGCAATCGCCGGGTCCTGGCAGACGAGGACTTGCAGGGCCTGGGCCTGCCCACAGAGATAAGGGTGATTTAGCTCAGGCACGACAGATCCATTGCCGATTTCCTGACTCAAAAAATTATTTATCGCTTCCCCGGCATATCTATCCTGATGGCCTATTACGAAGCGGTTCGGCGCATCCTTTTAATAATATTCGTGATCAACATAGCCACTGCTCTGGCCAAGGGTGCTTACGGCCTTCTCACCAACTCCCTGAGCATGAGCGCGGACGGCCTGCATTCCCTCTTCGACAGCACCTCGAACATCATCGGCCTGGTGGGCATATCCCTGGCCGCCCGCCCTCCCGACAAGGAGTACCCCTACGGCCATGCCAAGTTCGAGAGCTTTGCATCTCTTGGCATAGCCGTGCTCCTGTTCGCAAGCTGCATCCAGCTGGTCCTGGCAGCCGTAAATCGCTTCCAGAACGAGTCCTCACCCCGGATAACCGAGCTGTCCTTCGGCATAATGGGTATAACCCTGCTTATCAATATCGGTGTCTCAGCCTACGAGTTTATGCTGGGAAAGAAGCTGAAGAGCAGCATTCTTGTGGCCGATTCCATGCACACGCGAAGCGATATTTTCGCTTCCCTGGGAGTTATCATCGGCCTTGTGGCCGTCGAGATGGGCTACCCTCTGGCCGACCCGGTCATAGCTCTTCTCATCTGCATTCTGATTCTCCTGACCGGCCTTGAGATCATAAAAGAGAGCTCAACGATACTGCTGGACAGAGCGCCCGTCGATGAAGCAGAGATAATTGATACGGCAAAATCGGTGGAAGGCGTATGCACCTGCCATGCAGTTCGCACCCGCGGCATGGCCGGAGAGATCTTTGTCGATCTTCATATCGGAGTTGATGCCTCTCTGGCCATAGATGCGGCCCATAAAGTGGGCGAGGACGTGGAAAGCTCCATCAAAAGCAAGATTCCGGGAGTGAGAGATGTGGTGGTGCATCTGGAACCCAGGGACTACTGCGAGCTGAAAGTCCACGACGGACCCGGAAAATGATAACACTGGTGAACAGTGATAAAAGGAAATAGGGATGAGCAAAATATGCAAAATATCACAATCGCAGTCTCGGAGGCTGGAACTGCCGCCGTTCGGACTTTAGCCTGCAAAATCCTGTTTGAGGGCAATGCTGTCGCAGAGAGAACACTGACACCGGTTCAAACTCAACAGGTGCGAGAGATGGCATCTATCGTACTTCTCCCTTTTGCAGGGCGCCGGCCAGGCGGCAGGAAAAGGCTATCTGCCCATCCTGCGTGACGGCTTATTTCATCTCTTCCTGGAGGCTGCCTGGCCGGATATCAAAGCCGATATCCTGCCGGGTGCGAGGCTGACCGTCGCCTCACCCATCCCTGAGGTGCTGCAGCTTCCCTGGGAACTGCTCCCCCTTTCCGGCCGGCAGCCGGGCGATGGTGACTTTTCCATCATCCGCCTGCCCAGGGCCGCAGAAGGGCTTATCGCCTCCCCGGCAAGAGCTACGGCCAGGGCCTTTGCGCGTCCTGTTTCTGGCAGCAGAGCCCTTTGACTATGAAGCAGAGGAGCTGTCGATTATCCAGGCCTCGGAGGGGCTGGACATGTCTATTGCCATTTGCGAGAGCGGAACAATAGATGAGCTGAAGGCCCTGCGAGAGTCATTCCGGCCCCATCTGGTGCACCTGGTGGCTCAGGCAAAGATGTCCGGCGGCAATGCAGTAATCTCTCTGCCGGGCTTCGGATGGCCGGACAGATCAGCTCTTCGCAGAGGAGCTGGCTGCAGCCCTGCAGGGCAGCGGGGCCGCGGGCATAATCCTGGCCGGCCGGCAGAGCGAGCCCGCACCTTTGCATCTGCTCTGCCAGAAGCTGGCGGAAAGCATTCCTCTGGCCGCGGCCTGGAATGCATCCACCGCTGCCGCCCGGCCCCTTTACCAGGCTCTGGCACAGGGCCGGTCAGTGGAGGAGGCTATACTGTCTGTGCGCCGGGAGGCCTTCGCCGCCCCGGATCAGGTTCCCGCTTTCCTTCCCGCTCTGTATTCGATCTACGATCAGACAGAGGTCTTTGACCGGCAAAAGAGAGCAGAGGCGCCGCCCAGCCTCTGCCGGGAGATCTTCGCCCTGCCGGGCCTGACTGAGGGGCGCACGCAGTGCTTTGTGAACAGGCGGCGGGATTTGCAGCGGCTTTCTTCCGCCCTGCGAGATGGAGCAGCGCAGGCTCTGATCATCACCGGCCCGGATGGCGCGGGCAAGAGCGCTCTGGCCACCTGCCTGGCCGGCTTGCTGGCGCCCTCCGGCTACAGCATCTTGCCGGTTTACGGCTCCCCCCACAATCGCATAACCGCCGCCCGGCTCCTGGAGGCGGCCATCAGCCACCTGAGCGCAATCGGGCAGGAAGCCGGGGCAAAGAGCCTCAGGGATGCGGGACGCTCCGTCAGAGAGCGGCTGCATAGCTTCCTGGAGGTATGGAAAGCCTCTCGCATCCTGATGGTCTGGGACGATCTGCAGCTGGACGGCAAGACCGGCAAAATATCCGATCCCGATCTGGCTGAGTTCTATCTGCTCATGCTGAAAGGATTGAACCTGGGCCGCGCCATCATCACCTGCAGGGCTTTGCCGGCTGATGCCCTGACCCTGCCCTCCCGCGCCTGGCAGCAGAAGCTGGAGGGGCTTGGCCAGGCCGCATTCATAAGATTCCTCCTCCAGGAGGAAGGCGTGGCGGAAGGGTACCGCAGCGGCAAGATCACCTTTTCCGGCCTTGCAGAGCATCACCTGGCAGCCCAGGGCCACCCGGCCCGCCTCTCCCAGACGCGAAAAGCCCTGGGGCAGGGAAATTTCGCTGCCGGCGAGGACGCTCTGGCAAAGCTCACCTCAGCCTTGAGCCCTGCCTCCCGCCGGGCGCTCTCCCAGGCGGCCGTCTTTGGCATAGCCGTGAGCCCTGCGGGGCTGGCCGCCGTCTGCCGGCTGACGGAAGAGCAGGCTGCCGCCTATGCCCGGCAGTGGCAGGACCTTTGCCTGGCCTATGCAGCGGGAAAGCTGTGGGCAGTGCCTTCCACCCTACGTGCCCCTCTCCTGGCGGCCCTGGAGCCGCAGGAGCAGCGCGCCGCACAAAAGGCAGCCGGCGACTTTTAGAGGAGCCTGGCCGAGGCCGGGCGCTCTGCTGAGCTTGGCCTCTCCCGGCTGGACGGCATGCTGGAAGCGCGCGGGCACTATCTGGCGGCAGGAGAGCTGGAGGAGGCCCGCACCGTGACGGCTCGCCTGAGCGGCTATCTGGAGAGGCGCGGCTACTACTCTGTGCTGATAAGGCTGAATGGGGAGCTTTTGGAGCATGATAAGGCAGCGTTCGGCCCTGCCGCCTGGATTGCCCGGGCCTATCTGGACCAGGAGGAATACAGAAAGGCGGAAGAGTGGTACGGGCGGGCCCTGCAGATCGCTCCTGATCCTGCCGCCCAGCACGGCCTGGGCGAGGCTCTGCTCTTGCAGGGAAAGTACGACCAGGCAAGAGAGAGCCTGCAAAGGGCCGCGGATGCATTTCATGCCGCTGGCGACCTGTCCGGCGAGGCCGCCAGCCTGAGCCGCCTGGCAGCCATTGACATGAAGAAAGGCGAGAGGGAGGCGGCGGCGGAGAAGCTGGAGAAGATTGTAGAGATCATGAGAAGCCTGGGCGATGTGCAGGGGGAGGCAGCAGCATTGCAGGAGATGGCCCGCCTGGATATGGGCGGCAGAGATTTCGATGCGGCGCGCCCGAGAATGGTGAGATCGCTTGAGCTGCTGGAGAAGGCAGGGGACAGGAGGGGAGCTGCTTTTGCTCTCTTCAACCTGGCCAGCCTGGACCTGGAGAAGGGCGACTATTCTTTCGCAGGTGCAGAGTTTGCCGGGGCCCTGCCGCTCTTTGCGGAGATGGGAGACCGGGCCGGAGAGGCTGCCATCCTGCATAGCCTTGGCATGATCCATTCCCAGGCCGGGGAGAAAGAAAAAGCTGCGGAAAGCTTTCGCAAGGCTCTGCAGATCAATCAGGAGCTGGCCGACAAGCCAGCCGAGGCGGGAGCCTTCTTCCAGCTGGGCGCTCTGGCCGTGCAGCAGGATAAGATCCAGGAGGGCCTGCGGCTGATGGCCCTGGCTGCCGTGGTCCTGAGGAGCATCAAGAGCGATGAGGTGAAAAACGTCGAGCCGCTGGTGGAGAGGCTGGCGGCGCAGCTAAGCTACACCCAGGAGCAGTTCATGGTCCTGGTGCAGGAGGTCCTGCAAAGCTATGCCCGTGATAGAGGATGGGGGCTGGTGGAGAAGGCCTGGGGGAAATAGGCCCCGAAGAAAGAAAAGGACATTCCCCACGGATCCTTTTTTTGGCTATCCTCACCTGCGATTCGCCATCAAAATTTGGCCGTTGGAAGATCTCTATTTATGCTACTGCGATTCTGAAAAAGGGAAAGCCTTGGCTTGACGGGCACTTGAGCTTGACAAGGCAATCTTGCCTCAAGCTCAAAAAAAGCACTGGGCGTGAGCATATTTGAGGTTCATATAATTCCCGAAAGTTATAATACTCCATAAATCCCATTTGGCCTCTCATGGTAAGGGGCGAAGCACTAATACTCGAAGCTACTGACTTTCGAGACCCCCAGCACTGGCGCTGGGAGCTTACGGATGGCGCGGGCAAATTCCTTGCAGACCATGAGGTGAAGCTGGATGCCACGGATGCTTATTATGGTGCCTTTAAAGATCTTTATAACTATCTGAAAATCAATTCCGCGCCAGATAATCGAATAGAAAAAGAAGCCCAAATAATAAATGAGCTGGGGGCATGGATTGGCCAGAATGCACTGGGACCTATTGCCAGCCATCTCGCCAAATACAAAATTCCTCTTATCATCAGGGTAATCGTTCCGCTCGAAGCCTCAGGGCTGCTCTATCGTCCCTGGGAGATAGCCCAGGCAGGTGGCAAAACGCTTGCTCAACGGAAAGTCAGTCTGGTATTTGAGATTCCAGGCGAGCAGACGGCTGAGCAAGCGCCGCCCATCGAGGAGAAGATGCGCATGCTGGCCGTCTTCAGCATGCCCACTGATGTCTCCGCACTACCACTGAGGCGCGAGCGTTACGAGCTTATGCGGCTCATCAACCGCATAGCTAAGCAGCGCAGTTTTGCAGTAGAGCTCAGGATTCTGCAGTACGGTGTGACCCGCGATAGCCTGCAGGCTGCATTGCTGGAAGCTGAGGGCTGGGATATAATTCATTTCTCAGGTCATGGCGAGGAGGCGGCTCTGATCCTGGAGAAGCCTGACGGCAGTCAGGACATCATAAACTCCGAGGAGCTGGCCGGACTGCTATCCCTGGCCAGCGGCAGGCTGAAGCTGATCATGCTCTCGGCGTGCCTCAGCGCGGCCGCCACGCTCGAGGAGACGCTCAAGTGGCTGAAGCTCTGGAAGGCTGAACAGGATCAGAAGATGGCAAGTCATGAAGAGCACAGACAAAGACAGTTATGCCCTCACTGGCCTGGACTTTAGTCAACCAGCTGGATTGTGCCGCACTAGCCATGCGTTATCCGGTGGGAGCTGAGTTCGCCACTAATCTTGCTACTATGCTTTATGACCTGATGCTGGATAAAGGCCAGTCGCTGGCCAACTCGCTTCCCCTGGCTCTTCAGATGGCCCTGAAAGAGGGCTACAATGCAGCCACGCCACCCCTCTCTCCGGCCACGCCCGCGCTCTTTGGAAGAAGGGCACTTGATCTGACGCTCAAGCCGCCTTCCGTGCCCAAAGAAGATTTCAGGATGCCTTCTGCCGGTTTAGCTTATTTCCCGGATGAGCCCGAACGCTTTGTAGGCCGGGTGGGACCGTTAGGAAGGGCAAGCTCTGCTATGGCTGGCCAGAGTGCTAGGAGAGGGGTGCTCTTCCATGGCATGGCCGGGGCGGGCAAGACGGCATGTGCCCTCGAGCTGGCCTATCATCAGAGCCGCAGCCAGAGGTTTCAGGCTTTTGTGTGGCATAAGGCTCCGGCGGAAGGAAGCGATATCGGAAATGCATTGAATAGCCTGGCCGTGGACATGGAAACGCAGCTTCCCGGTTTCAAGATGGCTCATATCGTCGACCGGGCCGATGAACTCCAGAGTTGGTTGCCCATGCTTTCCGGATTTCTGAAGCAGAACAACATCTTGATCGTCCTGGACAACGTGGAGACGCTGCTGACCAGCAAGGGAGAATGGAGGGATAAACGATGGGTTGGGCTGGTTAAGGCCTTGATAAACCATAGCGGCCCATCAAGGCTCATCATGACCTCCAGAGTGAGGCCAGTTGGCCTGGACGAGGAGAGGATGCTCATCGAGCCCATACATGCCCTCTCCCTGGATGAAGCTGTGCTCCTGGCCAGGGAGATGCCAAACCTGGGCAAGATGCTGACAGGCAGATCTTCCGCAGGCCCGGAAAAGGGGCGTGAGATGGTAATGCGCACCCTGAAGCTGGTGCAGGGCCATCCCAAGCTCATTGAGCTGGCTGATGCTCAGGCCGCGGATACGGAGGCTCTGGAAAAATACCTGGTGAGCGCTCTTGAAGCCTGGAGCGGGGAGGAGGATCAGCTCGACAGGTTTTTTCTAGAGGGAGAGTCGGCAGGCACGGCCGAAGAGTTTCTGAAGGTTCTGACCAGGTGGAGCCGGGACGCTGCCGCGAGCCTGCCCCAGGCTTCCAGGACAGCTATTCCAATTCCTGTGCGCCCTGGAGGATGAGGATCGGCTGGGACGGGATTGTAGGGCCGGTCTGGCAGCAGCTTTGGAAGGGCCTGGGCCTGAAAGGTGAGGCGCCCGCGCTGGAGCAGGTTCTGGGAAGCGTCAAGTCGGCGGGCCTGGTGCAGCCTCAGATTCTGGGAGAGCAGGTGAGGTATATCATCCACCCAGGCGTGGCCCAGGCCGGGCTGGAGGAGGTTGACGAGAAGTTCCGGGCGACAGTTGACGCGGAGATGGCCTCATTCTGGAGGGCTGTCTTCGATGCTGCCGGAAGCGGCGGGGCTGAAGAGGCAGGGCAGATGGTCATCACGGCCGGCCTGAGGTCCGCGCCCTATCTCATGAGGCAGAAGAGGTGGTCCGAGGCATCAACTCTGCTGGAGCAGGCTATCTAACGTGACAAGTCTCCGGAGACGATCGCCTCGGTGCTGCCCCTGCTCAGGCACATTGCCCAGGCTACCAAGGAACGGATCGAGAACTCGATGACTCCGGAGTACTGGCAAATGCATTGCTGGCTAGCCGGCCGCTTTCAGGAGGCCGAGGAGCGTGGTCCGGTCTCTGATACCCAGGTGCGTAGCCCAGGGCAATTAGGCTGGCTTCGGCGGATCAGTGCATCTTTTCATATATTCTTTGTGCAGACGGGTCGGTTTGTGGAGGCTGCGAAGCTGGTGGAGGAGAAGAAGGGCTATACCCGTCAGGCGGGGCTGGGGCCCTGGACGCAGCTCTTAGATGAAGGCAGGAGGCTGCAGGCCCTCAATGCCCTGGGAGAGTATGAGGCGGTCCTGAAGGCGGTCGAGGATCTCAGGGTGCAGATGAAGGCGCTGCCCGAGAGAAGCGATCAGGAGGAGACTGTAACGCCCTGGAATGTCAGGGAGGGTATTCTGGATGCCGGCCGAGAGGCTGCTATGCGATTGGAGAGGCATGAAAAGGCCCTGGAGCTTAACGCCGAGCAGATAGCTGTCATGCAGTCCCGGGGTGCGACGGAGCTGGAGCTGGCCCAGAGCAGATTCAACGACTACGGCCCGCTGCTCAGGCTGAAACGCTATGATGAGGCGGGCGGGCTGCTCTTGTACTGCAAGGAGGTCTTCGAGAAGGAGAGATCTATCCAGGGGCTCGGCAGTGGTCTTCAGTGCCCTGGCCGATTTGGTGGATGACATGGGCCAGGTAGAGCAGGCCATAAGCTTTGAGGAGATGGCGCTGCGCTATTCAAGTATCTCTTCGGCGAGCCGCAGGCCATATCCATAAGCCAATATAACCTGGCCAATTACCTGAAGAAGATGGGGTCCGGGTCTGCTCTGGACCACAGGTTGGCTGATGCTTTTATCAGTTTTCAGATCGGCTCGGGAATGCTTGCTTCGCAGCTATGGGTGGGCTGGCCATCGATTTGGATAAATTCGGCCCAGAGGCCCTGCCAGGGTCGTTTGCCACAAAGATCACAAAGCAACAAAGGACGCACAAAGCGCGGAGTTCATTTTAACCGCATCCACTTCCCTGCGCCCTCAAAAACTCCTTCGATCCTAAAGTGACCAACAAAGAAAAGATGCCCGGGCTTTGCCCGCCGTCTATCCGCCTGGCGGGGCGGGCACCTCATCCACCCCGCAGGCGGCGATCTTCTCGGCCAGCTTTGCCAGCACATCCTTTCTCATGCCGCCCACGAACTTGATCGAGCCCACCACCAGGTGCCCGCCTCCCGAGACGCCGCCGTTGGGAATCTCCTCCATCAGCTCCTTGACCATCTGGGGGATGTTCATCTTGACGGCGCTGCTGCGCAGCACGGCAAAGTCCGGGCCGTAGCCGATGGTCACCACCGGCTTTCCTGCATACTTCTTGCAGAGCCGGTCGTGCACCTCGCCACTGGTCTTGCCGGGGGGAGGGAAGGTGAACTTGTGGGCAAAATTCTCCACATCCAGCACATTCATGATGATGCCGTTGGGCAGTTTCGTGCTCTTCACATTGCCCATGCTGGCCCGCAGCTGCTCATCAATGGCGGCATTGGCCTGCTCGCATAACAGCTCCACGATCCTCTGGTGGCGGTCCAGCCGGCCCAGGCACAGGATATCGTTTATCAGTCCTCGCCCATCATTAAAGCGCAGCCAGAATGCCTCGTAGTCCAGGGCCAAAGCGATCTTCTTGAGATCCTCCCGGCTGTACTTGTCCTCGACCAGCTTGATATAGTGCGGCCGCCTCCAGAGCTTCGCTTCGATCGCCTACAGCCGAGACCGCCGGGAAAGTGCTTGATCTTGCTCTCTACCGGAGGGTGGATCATGCGGGCGATCTCCGTGGCCAGCATGCCCGTGGTCAGGCCGAAGTCGCCGCCTGCGTGCGCGGGATTTACATGAGCGATGAGAAACTGGTCCACGATCTTGTGAGGATGGTGGTGATCGACGACCAGCATCTCCATGCCGTAGACCTGGGCCTGGCGCATGGCTGGAACATCCTCTTCCGTGGAGCCGTTGTCCATCAAGACGATGAGCGGCATCTTCTGGCCGTGCCGGGTCTGATCCTCCAGGGCATAGGTCAGATCCTTGGTCACATCCTCCAGCTCATAAAAGGGCGCTTTGCTGGGGGCGCGCCGGTAGTTGTGGTACTCGGCATCAGGCCCGCCTGCCTCCTTGATGAGCGGCAGTATGGCCGTCTCGATGGCCACCGCCGCGGTGATGCCGTCGGCATCGGCATGATGGCGCACCACAATGGGCTGGGACTTGAAGACTGCTCTGCGAATCTCCTTGGCTACCTGCTTCATGGCCGGCAAGAGCCGGGCCATGACCTCGCTCTTCACCAGAAACTCAGTGGGGAACGGCTCGGCGCGCCTGTCGATCGCCTTTTCGATCTCATCCTTGACCGCGGACGCCTCTTTGCCCCAGAGGCGCTTCATGGACTTGATCTCCACCTGAACCTGATTGTTGCGCAGGCTCACCTCACCGATGACCCGCACCATCATCTCGCTGTCCACGTCCGCATAGGCCCGCACACCCGCCCGCTCAAAGGCGGCACAAAAGACCAGCCCGCTGTCGTCGGCGATGGTGAAGATGGTCGGCCCGCCCGTCTGCTTGACCTGGATGACCTCCCCCTTGATCATGATCTGCTTTCCCACCAGCTTGGCCAGATCGACGGTCTTGGATAGCGCAATCTCCTTTTCCACCTCGACCGTGTTGTACTCCTTCGGCTCGACCGGCTCCAGCTCGATGTTGCCGTTGGCAAGGATATTTCGCACCGCGACGAAGATGGGGTCGCCCACCTCCGGCTTGCTCTTTAAGTATTTGTTGTGGGCAAGGCCCCTCACGCTCTCGGATAGGTCCACAAAGGCGCCGAAGTTGGCCAGGCCATTGACCTTTCCCTGATAAATCTCGCCGATGACAATATCTTTAACATCGCAGGCCGGATCGAGAATATGCACGAGCGGCTTCTTGGCGCAGCGCTCGCATAGCTCCCTCTTGCTGGAAAGCTTCGCCCCGCATACCACGCATAGGTACTCGCGCCCCAGGCCCCCGCAGTCCGGGCAGCTATCCGTTACCGGCATCTTGCCCGAGCCGTGGCAGACGCCGCATTTGGCTGAGCCGCTCTCAATAAGCTCCTTCATATCCGTATCCGTTGACTCCCCCAGGGAGATGGACTCGGTCTTTCCGCTGCCGTCGCAGTTGGGACAGGGCTTCTCTCCTACCACCAGGTAGCCCTTGCCCCGGCATCTTTCGCACAGGTTCATCCTGAAGATTGACGCACACCAGGAATTTAGCTATTTTGCAAGGGTCGGGGAAAGAAGCCGAATCTATTTTGCAAGGGTAGGGGAAAGAAGCCGAATAAAAGGCTAAATAAGATGCCATCTCTCCGGCGGGCATGCGAGTCGTGGTTTTGCGCATCGGCCACCGGCCGGAGAGAGACAAGAGGATCACCACCCATGTGGGTTTGGTGGCGCGGGCCTTTGGTGCGGAAGAGATGCTTTTGGGCGGGCGCGACTCTCATGTGGAAGAGAGCCTGGTCGATGTGGCAGAGCGCTGGGGCGGCAGCTTTCGCCTCAAATCGGATGTCTCCTGGAAAGGAGAGACGGTGCGCTGGAAGGAGGCGGGGGGAAAGGTGGTCCACCTCACCATGTACGGCTCCAACCTGCCCGATGTGATCGATGAGATTCGCGATTGCGGATGCGAGAGCCTCCTGGTTGCGGTAGGGGGCGAGAAGGTTCCGGCGGAGATGTACGACCTGGCGGACTGGAATGTGGCTGTGGGAAATCAGCCCCATTCCGAGGTGGCGGCGCTGGCGGTCTTCCTGGACCGGCTCTTTCTGGGCCGGGAGCTGCAAGGAACCTTCGAGGGGGGCCTGAAGATCGTGCCCACTCCCCATGGAAAGCAGGTACTGTATCCGGAATATTCCCGGGAAGAAGAGGATTAGAGGCAAAGCCGCGAATGCCGGGCAAATTTTCATGAGAATACTGGTAATAGGCATCAACATCAGACACATCGCAGGCTCCGCCAGCCGGGCCGGCCATGAGGTTTTTGCAGTCGATTGCTACGGCGACCGGGACCTTCGCGTCTGGGCAAAAGAGACGGCCGTAATGGCGCGCAGCGCGCTGGCAGAGGACATGGCTGAGCATATATCGTTTTACGTGGAGAAGTTTCGCCCCGATGCCGTCGTCCTGGGGCCGGGCCTGGAAGAGGCATCTGTGCGGGGTGTGCCTGTGCTCAATAACCCGCCGGAAAAGACTGCCCTGGTCTCGGATAAGCTCTGGCTGGCAGGCTGGCTGGAGAGAAACGGCTTTCCCTTCATAAAGACGCGGCCCGCCGCCGCCCTCGATGATCTGCGCTTTCCTTTCCTGGTCAAGCCGCGCAAGGGCGCAGGCGGCGTGGGATGCAGGATTGTCGAGACGCCTTCCGATCTGCAAAGGCCGGAGGCTGCGGCGCAGGGTGAGGAGGAGATGATCGCCCAGGAGCTGATCTCTGGCCGGGCTGCCAGCGTCTCGGTCATTGGCAGCGGTCGCGAGGCGCGCGCCATTGCCGTCAACGAGCAGCTTATCGGCATTCCCTGGGCCGGGGCGAAAGGATTCAGGTACAGCGGGAACATCACACCCCTCGCCCCGCCCCAATGCGCCATAGGGCCGATGGCGGAAAAAATAATCGCCCGGCTGGGGCTTTTGGGCAGCAATGGGATCGATTTCCTGCTCACGGAAAAAGGTCCGGTGGTAGTCGAGGTCAACAGCCGCTTTCAGGGCAGCCTGGACACTGTGGAGGCGGCCACCGGCCAGAATGTCTTTCAGGCTCATCTGCAGTCCTTTGCCGGCCGGCTTCCGAAGCCGCCCGGGCCCCCTTGCCGCACCGCAGGCAGAATCATAATCTATGCACCATGCAACCTGACGGTAGAGGCAGACCTTCTCATGGACTGTACTGCGGATGTGCCTGAGAAGGGGTCGCGAATAGCTGCAGACGATCCCGTCCTGTCCATAACGGCCCAGGGGTCAGGCAGAGACGAGGTTATGCACCGGCTTAAGAGCAGAGCGGCAATGCTCGGCAAGATGATAAAAACGAAATGATTGATAATTTTAGGGCAGGCTTGTGCGCAAATTACCAGGATACAACCCGATAAATCCAGTTGCTGACCAGCGTCCAGGCCTTGACAAAGCCTGATCCCTTCTCCAGCTTTTTCCTATCCTTTTCGCTGTACTTTTTCTCATCCTTCATCCACGAGTCCATGATAGAGGATGATTTCTCTTTGGAATTTAACAATATCGCTCCCGAGGAATAGAGTGGGCAGTCCCGGCAAGCCGTCAGCCCGGGAGCGCGGGCTGATGCAACCCTCCAGGAATGCATGTTCCGGCATCGGTATAAAAAGATAATGCTTGATAAAGGTAATATAGCATAAGGAGGAAGATACCAGCAGAGAGAAATGCTGGGGATGAAATGAAGTCACCGGAAAGAGTTACCATAGCCTTGGACGAGGAGACGGCAGGCCTGTTCAAGAAGATGAAGGAAGACATGGGCATATCTGCGAGCGAGCTGATGCGAGAGTCTCTCAAGTTCTTCGGCAAACACAAGATGCTCTTTGAGTTCGCCGAGGACAAGAAGGTCTATACCCATGCAGAAATGCTCTCCGCCGGGGAGCATGTGATACTGGACATCGATCACTGGATACTTTTTCTCAGCTTCATGGAAACTCATCCGGACAAGGAGAAGTTCTGGAATCTGCACAAGGAGGTCTGCCGGGCCCACGCCGAACAGTTCAAGCACAAGCTCTTCAATGCGGAGAGCATCCTGAGAAGACTGGAGATATGCAACCTCTTTAATATGAGCAAGACCGGCAAGAACGAGTTCACCCTCATCTTCGGATCGGACGCGCCCAAGAAATTCGTGCGCATCGAGCTGGAAGAGATCTTTGACGGTATGGGTTTCATGGTCGAGATCAAAGAGGACTTCTCCAAGCTGAGGATAAAAGTAATTCACGACCTCTAAAACCTTTTACGCCTCCAGCACCATTACCAATTTAAGGCATGAATAAGACAGCGACATCCATGGATCTCATGGCCCTGGTGCAGGGATTCATGGCCGAAAAGCAAGAGCAGCTTTCCGATGAGCTGGCGGAAAAGTACGGCGTTCCTCAGGAAGAGGTGGCCGGCGTGGTAGACTCCTTTTTAAAGGATACATACGGACCGGCGACAAGGCTGGCCCAGGCCATTCATGACCGACAGGGAGTGCATCTGCTCTTTATCGGCAGGAAAGACTGCCCTGTCTGCCAGAAAAGCGAGCCGATTTTAGAGAGCTTTCTGTCCCGCCACAATGATTTAGAGCTGATAAAACTGGACTATTCCGAGCCCTGCGGCCTGCTCTATCATATAATTCACCGCCAGGAGAATGGCAAGCTTCCACTGATCGCTTTTATCTTCCATGGAGCTGTGGGAATGGTCTTTTCCGGGGAGTGCCTTCACGCTGCCGTTTATGAAAAATATTATAATGACATGCTGGCCCAATGCAGCCAAAATATATATGCTAACTGAGATTACAGAATTGCGGCGAGGGAGAATTATGACCTTAATAGTGCTCAACTTCAAGACCTATCGTGAATCAACCGGCCTGCAGGCCCTGCGCCTGGCAGAGATATGTGAGGATATTTCCAGGGATTATTCCGTGCAGATGGTGGTAGTACCCCAGGTGGCAGACATCCAGGCCATCAGCAATGCGGTAAAGATACCGGTATACGCCCAGCATGTGGACGGCGTGGGATACGGCGGCTTTACAGGCCACGTGACTGCTGCATCCCTGAAAGCCGCGGGAGCGACAGGCTCACTCATCAATCACTCCGAGAGAAGGCTCAGGCTGGCCGAGATCGAGGCCTCAATATCCGCCTGCCGCCAGGCCGGCCTGAAGACGATAGTCTGCACCAACAACGTCGCCACAACTCGCGCTGCTGCGGCGTTGCAGCCGGATTACGTGGCTGTGGAGCCTCCCGAGCTGATCGGCAGCGGCATTCCCGTATCCAAGGCGAATCCCGAGGTAATTGTCAGCTCCGTTGAGGCTGTCAAGGGCATTGCTCCCCAGGTGAGCGTGCTCTGCGGGGCGGGAATTACTCATGGCGAAGACCTGAGAAGCGCCCTGGAGCTGGGATCGGTTGGGGTCTTGCTCGCTTCAGGAATAATCAAGGCAAAAGACCAGCGCAAGGCTTTAGAAGATCTGGTGACCGGAGCTATGCAATGATTGCAGTGCACGTTCGCGTCTCGGGCAGAGTGCAGGGCGTTTTCTATCGCGCCTTTACCCGGGACCGGGCCCTGGCCCTGGGCGTGAAAGGCTGGGTGAGAAACATTCCCGGCGGAGGCGTGGAGGCCGTGCTGGAAGGAGAGAGAAAGCCGGTCGGAGAACTGCTCAAAGCCATGAAGTCGGGGCCTGCGGGCGCCATAATCCTGGGGATGGAGTTCTCAGAGCTGGAAGGCAAAGGATACGAGGATTTTGAAATAGAATATTGAGTGTGATCTCATGCTTACCGTCAACAGATACAAATGCTGCTACTGCGGTGCCTGCGTCGGAGTCTGCCCGACATGTGCCCTGGAGCTGGTGGAGACCTGGCTCGAGGTCTCGGCAGATTGTAAGGAATGCGGCCTGTGCACCAGGATATGCCCGGTGGGAGCCCTGGAGGTCAAGGCATGAAATGCGACTTGATAGTAGTAGGGGGGGGACCGGGCGGATCGATGGCCGCCAAAACGGCAGCCCAGGCGGGCCTCAAGGTCGTCATGCTGGAGAAGCGCCAGGAGATCGGAGATCCGGTGCGCTGCGCGGAAGGCGTCAGCAAGAGAACCTTATGCCGCATAGTGAAGCCCGAGCCGGAATGGATATCCGCGGAGGTAAAGGGAGCCAGGATCTATGCTCCGGACGGAAAGAGCATTGTCATGTCCGAGGATAAGAGCGGCGGCGAGGTGGGCTACGTCCTGGAGAGGAAGATCTTTGACCGCGGCCTGGCCATGCAGGCGGCCCAGGCGGGGGCCAAGGTGCTGGTCAAGACCCGGGCGACCGGCCTGCTCAGGAAGGACGGAAATGTCTGCGGTGTATCTGCGCTCTCTATCGGCGAGCCTTTGCAGATCGTTGCCCCCCTGATCATCGGCGCGGACGGGGTTGAGTCCAAGGTGGGGCGCTGGGCGGGCATCGACACCACTTTGCAGCTGCAGGATATCGAGTCTTGCGCCCAGTTTCTGGTGCATGATGCATCCATTGATGGCGAATACACTGAATTCTTTTTAGGAAACAGCATCGCACCCTCAGGATATGCCTGGTCGTTTCCCAAAGGCGAGAAGCTGGCCAACATCGGCCTGGGGATGCAGGGCTCCCGGTCCAAGCCCGGTGAAGCCGTGCGGCTGCTGAAAGAGCTGATGAAGACGCGCTTTCCCAATGGCAAGGTGGTGGAGATGGTAGTGGGAGGAGACCCCTGCTCCGGGCCCATTGACAGTGCCATCGCCGACGGCGTGATGCTGGTGGGCGATGCGGCTCATCAGACCGACCCGCTCACCGGAGGAGGCATACTCAACGCCATGCAGGCGGGAATCATCGCCGGAGAGGTGGCGGCAAAGGCCATATCCGCAGGCGATGTCCGCCGGGCAGCACTGAAAGAGTACGAGGACCGCTGGCGGGAAGACATCGGCAAGACCATCGCCAGGAGCTTCCAGCTCAAGGAGTTCTTCGTCAAGCTTACCGATAAAGACCTGAACCAGCTCATCGGCTCGCTGGCTAAAGAGGATATCACCAAGATGGATCTGCCGGGCATGCTGCGCGTTCTCTTCCGGCTCAATCCGAAGCTGCTCTGGGGTCTGCGAAGCCTGATAATTTAGCTTGGAAACCGTCCTGGGAGGTGATAGACCTCTATTTTTTTGATAGATTGCAGTCTTCTCTCCCGCTTTCGCGGGCACCTCTGCATTCATCTTACTGTAGCACCGAGGAGCCGTCCTCTCTCCTGGGCAGCCGCTCTGGATCGAAGTTTACCACTATCTTCTCCTTATCCGCATCAATCGACGAGACGCCCATATGGAAGATGTAGCGCATAGTCCGCCGACCGTCCGGGATATGCAGATTGTGCTTGCGGCGCAGGATGATGGCGCTGGCCGTCTGCAGCCCCGGGCCGCTCTGCAGGAATAAGAGGCCTGGCAGATTGAGGCGGTGATGGCTCGTGGTGGGATATCTCTCGCCAATCAATTCGCCCAGCTCTTCGCGACGAATCATCACCACTTTCTCGCCGCTCTTCACGGCAATCAGGCTCTCATCGGCATGCACCTCGTCGATATGAGGATGAAGCGCAGATAATACATAGCTGTCCCCGCGTCCCTTGTTTTCCGGGGGGAGCAGCGCTTCCAGCTTCTTTAAAAAGGGGCGCAGAAGAGGACTGGTACCGGCAAAGAGGGCCCCGGGGAGGTTATTAACCTCGGTGCGGGCCAGCTCATTGAGATCCTTCTCGCGAACCTCGATGGATATCATGGCAGAGACATTCGCCTGCCTGGAAATATATCTTTTGTGAGATCGCCGGCGCAGGGCAGCTCCCGGAAGCTGCTATTATTAAGTGCGGCCCGTGAGCATGCCATGTTTCCAGGCAGGATAATTTTTCTTCATAAATAACATAATAATTGAATGCTCAACAATACTCCCAAAATTAATTATTTAGTCCTATGCGAGGATATGGCCGGGAAAAGGCCGGCAAAATTACCCGGAATCTGCAACACCATAATGCGGCTCCAGAAAATTGCCACAAATATAATTGCTAACCCTCTGCATTATAGCTCGCATAGTCACCTAAATGTAAATGCCGGTAGCTTTTAAACTTATTATCTAAAGTATTAGTCTAATTAAGTAAAATTAAAAGACATTCCCTTTCAAAACAAATTATTTATATCATTAAGTATTTGTGACAAGAAAAATATGGTGACGATTATGAGAGAGTCCACCGTAAAGATCCTGGACGACAAGGACATGGAATTTGTCGAAACGCTTCGATCTCTGAGCGTCCCGCGCAATGTTGCAACGCTTATCACCTTTCTGGCCAATGTGGATGAAGCCTCATCTCGCGAGATAGAGATGGGCTCAGACCTGAGACAGCCGGAGGTAAGCATTGCCATGCGCACGCTGCGCGACAACAACTGGATAGAGGAGAAGGAGATCAAGCGCGAAGGCAAAGGCAGGCCAATGAAGGTCTATTCGCTAAAAGCCGGCATTGATGAGATCATAAAGCATTTCGAGGAGGAGAAGCTGCACGAGTCGGCCCAGGCCATGGAGAGCATCCAGAGGCTGAAGCAGCTCATATCAACCTAGATCAAATACAGGGAGGGGAGCGGGCCTTAATTCTAGCGGGAGGGACTGGCAAGTACCTCCACTTCGATTTTTGCAGCAATATTGCGGCCCAATGATATCTTCGAGCCGTTCACCTCAATTACCACCGGGCCGCCGAAGGGCTGACAGGCAATTTTACGAATGCACCTTCCTTTCCGTATCCCCAGGGATTCGAACTTCTTCTCCCAGTGCAGGTCGCCGCCAACCATCATAACTTGCAGCGTCTCATTGCAGGGAGCCTTGGTAAGCTCCAGGTATCTCATTTCGGAATGGTACCAATCCCGCTCCTTTGGATAAATCTTACGCAGGAATAGAAAGGCGAAAAGCCCTCAAAGGCGCACGTTCACGCCTCTCTCTTTGAGATAGCTCTTCACCTCCCCGATATTCCACTGACCGAAATGAAAGATGCTTGCAGCTAAAGCGGCAGAGGCATCTGTCTTCTGGAAGACCTCCAGCATGTGATCAGCGCTGGCACAGCCGCCTGAGGCGATCACAGGCACTCTCACCCTCTTGGAGACGGCATCCGTGAGTGGAATGTCGAAGCCGTCATAGGTACCATCCCGGTCCATGCTGGTGAGAAGTATCTCGCCAGCACCAAGCGACACCGCCTCCTTTGCCCAGGCGATGGCGTCTATACCTGTGAACTGCCGGCCTCCGTAGAAGGAGCACTCAAACCAGCAGGGCCCCTCTTTCGTCGGCACCATCTGCCTGCCCTCTTCCAGAGCATAGCGCCGCTTGGCGTCAATGGCCAGTACCACCGCCTGGTTTCCGTATCTATCCGAGATCTCGCTGATGAGCTCGGGACGCTTCAGGGCCGAGGTGTTCACAGTGATCTTGTCGGCTCCGGCATTGAAGACCTCTCTGGCCTGCTCCACGCTATTTATGCCGCCGCCCACCGCCAGAGGCACAAAGACCGATCGCGAGGTTTTTTTGATGACGCCGGTCATGGTCTCGCGCCGCTCGTGCGATGCCGTTATGTCCAAAAAGACGATCTCATCAGCACCGTCCTGGTAGTATTTGCCGGCCAGCTCCCAGGGGACGCCGGCATACCTTATCTGCTGGAACTCGATGCCCTTGACGACCCGCCCTCCCGGCACGCCCAGGTCGCAGTCCAGACAGGGAATGATCCTTCTCGCTAGCATCTCGTGGACCTCACAAAGTTTTCCAGAATTCTCAGGCCCCTGGCACCCGACTTCTCTGGGTGAAACTGGGTGGCAAAGAGATTATCCTTTTCCAGTGCGGCCGTGACCGCCACTCCGTGCTCGACCGTGGCCACCACCAGCGATCCGTCTTCCGGCTGTCCGTAATAGGAGTGCACGAAGTAGAACATATCGCCCTCCTGTATTCCATCCAGCATCTCTGAGGAGCGCTTGATGGAAAGGCTGTTCCAGCCCATCTGGGGAATCATCACGCTATCAGGCAGACGCACCACTTTGCCGCCTATCCAGCCCATTCCCGCTACACCGGGACTTTCTTCGCTCTCCTCGAAGAGCACCTGCATGCCAACGCAAATGCCAAGCATAGGTATTCCTTCCTGGAAATGACGCAAAAGACAGCTCTCGAATCGGGAGAGCTGACTCATACAGCTTCCAAAGGCCCCTACTCCCGGAACTACTATGCCGTCTGCGCCGTCCAGACCCTCCGTATCGCGAACGATTTTGGGATGGCCCCCCACATAGTCCAGGGCGTTGTAGATGCTGAACAGGTTTCCCATACCGTAATCAACTATGACTATTGTCATCTTTGTTGTCCTTCTTTCACAGGGTCTTTCAGATATCTCTATTTCGATCTTTGCATCACATTTTAGCCGGAAAATTATTCGGCATTCTTCTTTCGCCCCATTGGGCGGATGCAATTCTGTCCAGACACAATTTATAGGGAAATCGACTATATCGCTTTTGAGAAGCCCACCGGAAAAGCTTTTCCTTCGTGCCAAATTCATAAAAGTTATGCTAATTTCATAAAAATCTTTTTGTATCCTGAGGTCGGCATGATGTTCTAATCATATAAGATCATAAGACCTGTCTTCAGTTGCTGCAAAATGATTGGATCGATCTTTGGACATTAAATGAGCAGTATAAATGTGATCTTTCCTATGCGACAATCCTGCAGATACTGTTGTCTGATATACACAGCTAAAGGTGGGCATTAAATGAATCTGAGAAGGCCAAACGCCAATGAAGCCACGGGGACCTTCAATCGCTCCAGAGATGTCGTCCCCATGTCCGGAATTTGCACCAGATGTATTGATGGATGTAAAGGGGGCTGCGAGACCTGGCTAGCCTCCTTCCGGGGCAGAGAGGTGCTCTACCCAGGCCCCTTCGGGGAGATGACAGCCGGAGCCGATAAGAACTATCCTCTTGACTATTCGCATCTCAACATTCAGGGCTATGCAGTCGGGGCACATGGTCTTCCCGAAGGGGTGGAGCCGGGACCGGACACATCCATCTTTCCTAATGTGGACGTCACTACGGAATATGGCTGGTCTAAAAAAGTGAGGATGAAGCTGCCTATATTCACAGGCGCTCTGGGGTCCACGGAAATTGCCCGGAAGAACTGGGAGCACTTTGCCGTGGGGGCGGCCATATCTGGCATCACCCTTGTCTGCGGAGAGAACGTCTGTGGAGTGGATCCGGAGCTGGTTTTAGGCGGCAATGGCAAGGTGCAAAAGTCTCCTGAGATGGATCGCAGGATTGAGACCTACAATAGATTCCACGAAGGCTTCGGTGAGATTCTGGTCCAGATGAATGTTGAGGACACGCGCCTGGGCGTTGCCGAATACGTCTCCTCACGGCACAACCTGGAGACCATTGAGCTGAAGTGGGGCCAGGGAGCCAAGTGCATCGGCGGCGAGATAAAGGTGGACACCCTGGAGAGAGCACTGGAGCTGAAGAACAGGGGTTATGTGGTGCAGCCCGATCCCAGCAATCTAGAGGTGCAGATGTCCTACAAGGCAGGGGCCATCAAAGAGTTCGAGAGGCACTCTCGCCTGGGCTTCGTCTCAAGGGATGGGTTCTTCGATGAGATAGACAGGCTGCGAGATTTGGGCTTCAAGCGCATCACCCTCAAGACGGGAGCCTATAGCATGGCCGAGCTGGCCATGGCCATACGATACGGTGCTGAGGCCAAGATCGATCTTCTCACCATCGACGGCGCTCCGGGAGGAACCGGCATGAGTCCATGGCCCATGATGAATGAATGGGGCATTCCTACCTTCTATCTGCAGGCTTTGGCCTATGAGTTCTGCGGCAAGCTATCCAGAAGGGGTATGAAGGTACCGGACATCGCCATGGCGGGCGGATTTTCCACGGAGGACGGAGTCTTCAAGTCCATTGCCATGGGCGCGCCCTTTGTCAAAGCGGTGTGCATGGGAAGAGCCCTCATGATTCCGGGAATGGTAGGAAAGAACATCGGCAACTGGCTGGAAAAGGGAGAACTGCCTAAGAGCGTCTCCAAGTACGGCAGCAAGGCCGAAGAGATCTTTGTCTCCTACGAGGACCTCAAAGCAAGGTTCGGCCAGGAGATAAAGGAGATTCCATGGGGCGCTATCGGCCTGTACACCTACTGCCAGAAGTTCAAGACGGGAATGCAGCAGCTGATGGCCGGCTCGAGAAACTTCAATATGGGTACCATCTCCAGAAAGGATCTCATGGCCCTCTCGGAAGAGGCGGCCTATGTCTCGGGCATACCTTACGTCATGGATGCCTACCGGGATGAGGCAGAAGAGATACTGGACGCCTGGATCACGGTGAGCGAGTGAGGGCCATGCCGAAACTCAAGTCAAAAATTCAAGTAAGATGTTAATATGAAAAGCAATCAAGAATTAGATTAAGAAGGATTAAGACCTTTATATTTTTTGTTGGCATGGCGCGGGTTTTGATGCCATGCCCCCTCTCTTGCCGGCAAAAGCTCATTCTCTGCGATGCTGCTTTTTGAGAAGAAGTCCATTTTTCCATACAAATTAAATTAATTCGTTGAGTTATTTTATGATTTTTTATGAATTCGCATTCTGATGACAATGTTTAATTCAATAAAGAGGCAAAATGCATATTGCTTTTTGGTAATTTAATAATCGAAAAAGTTTAAATAGACCGACACGACGTTTCCGGCCTCCATTGTCATTTATAAATTTAACTCATAATAGTTAAATAGCTAAGGGTGGACCTTTGCCTCCACCAGTCAAACATAAAGATTTGGGTAGATGCTAGGAGAAATGAAAAAATGACCAAACCGAATCCTTTTGAGATAGCCCAAAAACAACTCGACGATTGCGCCAAGATTCTTAACCTGGATGCCGGAGTGCATGAGTTCCTCAAGCACCCGAGACGTGAGTTTCATATATCCATACCGGTACGCATGGACGACGGCAGCCTGAAGATCTTCCAGGGCTACAGAGTTCAGTACAATGATGCACTCGGCCCCTGCAAGGGAGGCATAAGATATCATCCCGATGAGACCATCGACACCGTCCGAGCCCTATCTGCCTGGATGACCTGGAAGACATCGCTTCTCGGCCTGCCTCTGGGCGGAGGCAAAGGCGGCGTCATCTGCAATCCCAAGGAGCTGTCCATGGGTGAACTGGAGCGCCTCTGCCGCGGCTACATCGACATGGTCTGGCAGAATGTAGGCCCGGAGAGGGATGTCCCTGCACCTGATGTCTACACCACTCCCCAGATGATGGCCTGGATGATGGATGAGTACTCAAAACTGACCGGCTCCAACAACTTCGGCTGCATCACCGGCAAGCCACTCTGCGTGGGCGGCTCCTGCGGCAGAAGCGATGCCACCGCCCGGGGCGGCATGTATGCCCTGCGTGAAGCTGCCCGAGAGTTTAACATCGACCTTTCCAAGGCCACCGTCGCCATCCAGGGATATGGCAATGCCGGCAGTTACGCTCACAGCCTAGCCAAGGAACTCTTCGGCAGCAAGGTAGTTGCCGTCAGCGACTCCAAGGGCGGAGCGTATAGCGCGACCGGCATCGATGCCGATGTGGCAGCCAGGGCTAAGGTTGAGACCTCCACGGTAGCCGATATCCCCAATGCCAAGAAGATCAGCAATGAGGAGCTTTTGGAGCTGGATGTGGACATTCTCATCGCTGCGGCCTTAGAGAACGTCATCACCAAAGATAATGCGGGAAAGATCAAGGCCAAGATCATAGTCGAGCTTGCCAACGGTCCCACCACACCAGAAGCCGATGCCATACTCTACCAGAACAAGGTGCATGTCATACCCGACTTCCTGGCCAACGCCGGAGGCGTGACCGTCTCTTACTTCGAGATGGTGCAGAATATCATGCGCTACTGCTGGTCCTTCGATGAGGTCTACCAGAAGCTAGATGAGAGGATGACCATGGCCTACCAGGGCGTCCTTGCCGCCTCAAAGAATTACAGGATAAACATGCGCCAAGCAGCCTACACCGTAGCAGTGGCAAGGGTCGTCGAGGCCATGAAGATGCGAGGCTGGGTATAGGAGCGAGGCAAATCCCTGATTAGTTCAAAACCACCAAGCAGAGAAGCTTTGCATCCCACCCGGGCTAGGGCCCATCATAGGGGCGCAAAGGCCTCTTATTTTTTGTAGATATACAATATATTTAATTTCAAAATGTTTGCCCAGCAGCTTGCTGCGCTGGTACATCATTGCAGTTTTAATAAATATGTTATATTATATTTTATACATTTAGTAATAAAACCCAAAAATTGATGCTATATATATTTTATAAAATAAATTAATATACTGTAATTTAAAAAAGTTCTACTCGCTTAAAATAGATGGAAAAATTTGTAAAATGACTCAAACCCGCACCTTCTCCGGTCTCTCTTCTCCTGCTCCCACTGGCCAATGCGCCGCCATATCCGCGCCTTCCGCCGGTAGATACATCTCCCAAGGCCTCCAGAGCGGCTCCGTGCTGGTCATTCTCTCTTCCACGCCTTCTTCGGGCAGAATCTGATCCCAGGGCTTCATGCAAAGAACGGCAGCCCTGGCCCTCGTCTCCACCATTGCCGAGGGTAAATACCTCTCCCAAGTTGTCCAGTTTCTAGCTTTCATTTGCCTATCTCCTGAGACTTCTCTTGCTCTCTTCTATTTAGCTATTTTTAAGAATTGTTCATAATTATTCATAACATATTGTGTAAGAAAGATTCATAAAATCATAACAAAATCATTATGAGAATTGCCCACATGCCAGTCCCTGACATCTAACAGGAGGTGTGTGGATGAGGTACATCGAGTTCGCGCTCACCCCGACGTCCACAGATTTAGAATGATGAAGAAGGCCAGTAAAAAGCAATAATCAACAAATATAAAAAAAAATAAATAATAATAGCACAAAAAAAACCAATCATCTCGCGCTTTCATGGGCTCTTTCTGCCCCTTCCCAGCACCATCTGCCGGATAGCCCTCTCCGCCTCTATATTGCGCCGACAAACCGGGCAGATCCGGATCCATTCCAGGCCCTGAGAGTCCTTATGCAAACTGGCAGGAAGGACTGACTCAATCCTTCTCAGCATGAGTTCCGTGGCATAACGCGATCCACAGATCTTGCAGGCCACCAGATCGAAGGACACATCAGGCTCAGGCACGGTCAACATCTTGCTTGAATGCAGAGAGAGAGAATCGATTTCAGAATAAGTGTCGAGCGCAAGCATTAATAAGTTTTACGTAAATGCTTGCTTTATTAAGAAAAGTAAGCAATTATGCTTACATAAGCTGAAGAGGAATACCGATGATCAAGAAGCATGCATTTGTAGCCTTGATTGCAGCCCTGGCTTTGGCCTTGTCTGCAGGATTGGCCGAAGAGCCTAAAGAGCTCACAGTCTTCACTGCCGCGTCGCTGATTGGCGCTTTCGGTGAGATTGGAACGATGTATAAGAATGAAACCAACATCAGTGTGGTCTTCAACTTCGACGGCTCGCAGGCACTTCGCACCCAGCTCGTGAACGGAGCTTACGCAGATGTCTTCGCCTCTGCCAACAAGAAGCAAATGGATGCCGCAAAGAATGACGGGATTATGAATAACAGCAGCATCGTTATCTTTACAAAGAACAAGCTCTCGCTCATCGTTCCCAGGGATAACCCTGCAGAGATCGGCAACCTCTCAGACCTGGCCAAGCCCGGCCTCAAGATCGTCATGGGCACGAAGGATGCGCCGGTGGGGGACTATGTCCTGCAGATAATAGATAAGCTGGGCAACGATTCCGCATATGGTCCGGACTATAAGACAAAGGTGATGGCCAATGTCATATCTCAAGAGACCAATGTCAATTACGTGGTGACAAAAGTGGCCCTGGGAGAGGCGGATGTCGGATTTGTATATGTCTCAGATATAACCGAGGATCTGGCAAGCAATGTGGAAAAGATAGACATCCCGGATGAATACAATATCATCGCCGAGTACCTCATGGGAATATTGCTGGAGTCCAAATATCCCACCGAGAGTCGGGAGTTCATGAATCGGGTAATGTCGGATGAGGGGAAGGCCGTCCTGGAAAAATACGGCTTTGCTCCAGTGGAAAGCGAGCCTGCCAAATCCGAAGGAACTGCTTCTGCTGCAAAAGCGGCATCTTAACCGGAGGGTCCTTCTTTGGGCCGGTGAATGAGAGACCCGGCGCCAAAATCTATCGATGAATATTATTGCCGTGCATAACGAAACCGCAAGAGTGATCTATGGCTTCCAATCAGGCTGATATTGGCCGTTTCGGAGAAAGATCTCTTGTTCAACTGGTAAATCAGGAGCACGAAACCAGGGCATAGTGGGCCATTACCTTAACACATTTGGAATCAGCATCGCCTTCACCACTCTGGCAGTGATCATAGCCCAGGTCTTCGTCTCATCGCCTTTTTACATACGCCAGGCCAGGACGAGCTTCGAAGATGAGGATCTGTCCTTCGAGAATGCAGCGCGCACCTTGGTTGCTTCCCGGGCATACACCTTCTTTCATTTCATTCTGCCCATAGCCATGAACGGCCTCATCTCCGGAGCCATCATGGCCTTTGCTCGCTCTTTGGGTGAATTTGGAGCTACCATCATGGTTGCCGGAAACTTCCAGGGCCGCACCCAGACCATGCCTCTGGCCATCTACACAGCCATGCAAGGAGATCTGGATGTATCACTATGCTTGGCCATAATCCTGGGGGCCATCTCCTTTATGGTCATCGTTCTGGTGAAGACACTGACCAGGCGGGTGTATAAAAAGTGTTAGAAATTGATGTCAAGCGCTTTTGCTGGTGGAAAATAACGGCTGTGGAAAGACCACTTTGCTAAATCTGGTGGCAGGGCTCGATAATCCCGATAAAGGGAGGATTGCCCTGCACGCAGGCGCAGAGGAGGGGCTTAGAGGGGGCTCAATCGAATGGGAATAGTCGAGAGCCTGTCCGTGGGTGTTATTCTCTTAGTGGGTCTTATCCGTCCTCCTGCAAAGATGCTGCCCGGCGCAAAACTGTAAAATAATAGAGGATTAATTCGTGGGCCATGAAAATTGCTCTCGTTGGTGGAACAGGCGATATCGGCACTGGATTTGCCGTGCGTTGGGGTCAAAAGCATGATATCATCATAGGCTCACGAAATGTTGGAAAAGCCAGAGAGAGCGCCGCTGCGGTATTGCAGCTTCTAGGGACTGCAGCAGATGTACAGGGCACGGACAACGACAGTGCCGTTGCGGCTGCTGATGTAGTCGTGCTATGCGTGCCCTATGAGCATCTGGCTTTTGTTACAGCAGATCTAAAAGACTCTTACAAGAGCCAGCTCGTCATCTCGCCCGTGGTGCCCATGATCTACAATGGCAAATTCTTCCTGTACAATTCGCCCCCCGAAGGAAGTGCAGCCCTGCAGGCAAGGTCGCTGCTCCCGGAAAGCGTTAGATTGGTCTCTGCCTTTCATACCATCTGCGCCGCAGCTTTGCAGGATATTGATAAGATAATGAAGGGGGATGCTTTTATCTGCGGCGATGATGCAGAGGCCCTAGATATCGTTATGGAGCTGGCCGGTGAGATAAAGAGCCTCCGGCCACTGAACGCAGGTCCCCTGGCCGCGTCCCCTATGGTGGAAAGCCTGACGCCCTTTCTGCTCAATGTAGCTCGCAAGAACAAGATCAAAGATGCGGGAATTGCCATAGTCTCCGAGCGGATAAGCTAAGTCAAACCCACATGAGCACATTGCTCATGCAAGAAAGATGAAAAATTTTTCTGTGATTTGCATGGAAAGGCAGAAAAATGATTTTGTTGGTGGCTACTGCAATCCTCCCCTGTAGTATGCCAGCCTCCGGGCATGGGGCCGGAACAGCTCCACCAGCCTCCTCTCCTCCTCTGCCTCCAGCGGCTGAAAATCCCGGCCCAGGGCGGCCAGCGTTTGCACTTCAGCCGGGCTCGCGCAGCCCACGATGGCCGTGCAGATATCCCGGGAGAGGGCAAAGCGCAGAAGCAGCTCTGCCGTCCTCCCATCCCCAGGCGAGATGTAGTGCGAGCCGCCCAGCACCTTCATGCCGATGACGGCCAGGCCCCGGTCCCTGGCCGCGGCCATGACATTGTCCAGAAATCCGCCCAACACCTCTTCTGCCGGGTTGACGGGCATGAGGACGGCATCTACCGGCCAGTTTTCCACGGCATAGAGCAGAACTCGGGGATCATAGTGGCCGGTGACGCCCAGAAAGCGCACCCGTCCCGCGTCTTTTGCCTCTACGAAGGCCTGCAGGGCTCCGCCCCGCCCTTCGATCTCCTCGATATCCCGGCGCGTCCGGATATCGTGAATCTGCCACAGGTCCAGCCGCTCCAGGCCGAGGGTTCGCAAAGACTCATCCAGATCGGCCCTTGCACCGCGGCAGTCCCGGGAAGCGGACTTGCTGGTCTGAAAGATGCCGGAGCGAAGCTTTGCGTGGCCCTGCCAGAATGCGCCATAGTAGCCCTGGCTGCCGGCATAAGCCGGGGCCGTGTCGAAGTAGGTTATGCCTTGCAGGGCAGCCTCATCGAGCACGGCCCTGGCCTCCGGGCTTCGCCCAAATGTTCGCAGCACTCCCTCCCCGCCCAGGCCCACCTGGGTAACGGCCGGGCCGCTCTTTCCAAAGAGCCTTGTAGCAATAGTCATAATAATCCTCCCCGCAAGTATATTTGCCTGGAAAGTATAAAAAAGGCTCTTCCCTGATCTGTTGGGCAGACTGGCGATTCGATCCATGAAAACCCTTTAATCGCTTTGTGGCTGAGTGGTATGTGGTATGAAATGCAGTCAAGCCTTCGTAAAACTCACGAAAAGAATATGCTTCATCCCGTAAGCGTCAAATGCCTTAACAATGATTATTGAGGCGAAGTGCATGAACGCTGATCTTCTGTCAAAAGAAGCAGATGAACTGTATCAACATGGCCGATTCGAGGAAGCCATCCCGCTTTACGAGAGAGCCCTGGAGCAGGACCCGGAAAATGAGACTCTGTGGAACCGCAGAGGCCTGGCCTTATGCCGCCTGGGCAGGCATGAGCAGGCCCTTGCATCTTTTGAACGGGCTCTGCAAATAGATCCCAAGTCCACCGATGCCCGTAATAATAAGGGAGTCGTTTTCTACAAACAGAAGAGATACGATGAGGCCACTGCCTTCTTCGACGAGATCATCGGGGCCAATCCCGGCTATGTTCGGGCCTGGTACAACAGAGGCGTGGTCGAAGATCGGCTGGGCAGGTACGACCAAGCCGTCTACTACTACGATAAAGCCCTGCAGCGAAATCCCGGCGGGGCCAGAATATGGAGCAATCGGGGAGCAGCTCTGGCAAATTTAGGCGACTTTGAGGCGGCCCTCGACTCTTTTGACCGGTCCCTGGCCCTGCAGCCGGAGCGAGGTGAGGTCTGGAATAACAAAGGGGCAGCTCTGGGCAAGCTGCACAGGTACGATGAGGCGCTGGCCCATTTTGAGAGGGCGCTGCAGATCGATCCATCCAGCGCCGAAGCCTGGTATAACCGGGGCGAAGCCCGGCGGCGTCAGAATAAATATGAAAAGGCCATCGAAGATTTTGACAGAGCCATTGAGATTGATGCCCGGCATGCCGGAGCCTGGAACGGCAAGGCTCTGGCCCTCAAGGCGCTGGGCAGAGAGGAAGAGGCGGAGGCGGCTTTTGCCAGAGGCGCTGATGAATAGGAGGGAGGCAAAAGTCTTTGGTGTAGGAGGGAGAAAAGAGGTGCTTCGACTTTTGCCGTAGTACACTATAAGCATTTGCCGATATTTAAGGATTGCGCCTATCCCTATTTTGCTCCGGTATTTTTCATCGAGAGCGAGATCCTCTTCCTGGCCGTATCCACTTCCAGCACCCTCACCGTGACCCTCTGCCTGGCTTTGACCACCTCGGCCGGATCTCTCACAAATCCGTCGCGTAGCTGGCTGATATGCACCAGCCCGTCCTGGTGCACGCCTATGTCCACGAAAGCCCCAAAAGCGGTGACGTTGGTCACAATGCCGGGCAGCTTCATGCCCGGCTGCAGGTCCTCCATCTTCTCGATCCCCGGTGCGAAGGAGAAGGCCTCGAACTGCCGGCGCGGATCGCGACCCGGCCGGGATAGCTCCTCCAGGATGTCCTGCAGCGTGGCCTGGCCAGCATTCTCGCCCGTGTACCTGGCCGGATCGATTTTTTTCAGAAGGGTCTCATTTTGCATCAGCTCTTTCACGCTGACGCCTAAGTCGCCCGCCATCTTCTCCACAATGCCGTAGCTTTCCGGATGCACAGCCGTGCGGTCCAGGGGATTTTCTGCCCCGGCGATGCGCAGAAATCCGGCCGCCTGCTCAAAGGCCTTGGGCCCCAGGCGCGGCACCTTGAGCAGATCCCGGCGGGAGCGGAACTGTCCGTGCTCGTTCCTGTACCTGACCACCGCCTCAGCCAGCCTGGGGCCCAGACCAGAGACGTAGGTGAGAAGCTCCTGGCTGGCGGCATTGACATTCACGCCCACCAGGTTTACGCAGGCAGACACCACATCATCCAGTGCCCGCTGCAGAGCTGACTGGTCCACATCATGCTGGTACTGGCCGACGCCGATAGCCTGCGGCTCGATTTTCACCAGCTCTGCCAGAGGGTCCATGAGCCGCCGCCCGATAGAGACCGCGCCGCGCACAGTAGCATCCTCGTCCGGAAACTCCCTTCTTGCCGCATCCGACACGGAATAGACCGAGGCCCCCGATTCGTTGACCATGATGACCGGTGGCTTCAGCTTGAGGCTCTGCAAGAAGGCCTCCGACTCTCTGCCTGCCGTGCCGTTGCCAACAGCAATCACCTCGACGGCGCAGCGCTCGCATATCTCCAGCACTTTCGCTGCTGCCTGGCTCCTCCTCTCCAGGTGATCGTGGGGAAAGATGACATGGCTCTCCAGCAGCCGGCCCAGGCTGTCTATCACGGCCAGCTTGCAGCCGGTACGCAGGCCCGGGTCGACAGCCAGCACGCACTTTTGCCCCAGAGGCGGGTCTAAGAGAACCTGGCGCAGGTTTTCGGCAAAGACGGAAATGGCCTTCACCTCCGCCCGGACGCGCGCCGCGGCAAGTGTCTCATTTTCCAGGGAGGGAAGAAGAAGCCGGTGGTAGCTGTCCAGAGCCGCCTGCTTCACCTGGCTGCAGGCTTGGCCTTCTCCCTTTATGAAAAGCTCTTCTAAGACCGCCAGGCCGTCCTCGTCTGCCGGGGCCACATGCAGGCTGAGTGCGCCCGTCCGCTCGCCGCGCAGCATGGCCAGCAGCCGGTGCGGGCTTGTCCGGGAGATGGGCTCGGAGCAGTCCAGATAATCCCGGAATTTTCCTGCGTCCTTCTCGGCTTCTGCTTTTGCTGCTTTGCCGGCCGGCGCTGCAGGCCTCGCCTTGGACCTGAGGAGCCCCTCTGATTGAAATAGCGCTCTCATCCTGCTTCGCGCCTCGGCATCCTCGCTCATCCACTCGGCCATGATGTCCCTTGCCCCGGCCAGGGCTTCCTCGGCAGAGGCGACGCCCTTCCCGGCGTTCACAAAGGCGTCTGCCTCCTTTTCCGGGTCGAGGCGCAAATCCTGGGCAAAAATCCTCCTGGCCAGCGGCTCCAGGCCGCGCTCCTTTGCCGCGCTGGCCCGGGTCTTCCTCTTGGGCCGGAAGGGAAGGTAAATGTCCTCCAGCCGGGCCAGGGTATCTGCCGCCTGCAGCTTCTCATGGAGGTCGGCGGTGAGAAGCTCGCGCCTGGCCAGGGATTGAAGGATGGCTTCTCTTCTCTCTTCCAACTGTCTGCTGCGCAAGAGAAGATCGCGCACGCCGGCAATGGCGACCTCATCCATATTTCCTGTGGCCTCTTTTCGGTATCTGGCGATGAAGGGCAGTGTCGCGCCACCGTCCAGGAGCGACGCGACGGCCTGGACCTCTCTCTCGCCCAGGGACATCTGCACGGCTATTTTCTTAAAGTGAGAATCAGACATATCGCATCCTCCCTGGAGGGCGGAGATGAAAAAGACACCGGTTTGAGGAAAAAGCAAAAACCAGGCCGGTCCACCCGGCCCCTATTGAAAATGCAATCGTGAATTGCGGGTGACTCTTCTGCTAATTACTGTTTCGTAACTTTGTCAGCCTTGGGCCCTTTCTCGCCCTCAACTACCTCGAAGCTGACCTTGTCACCCTCGTTTATTGTGACATCCGGCATGAGGCCAGTTGCATGAACAAAATAATCCTTTTCGTCGTCGCCTGCAATGAAGCCAAATCTCTTGGTTCTGTTAAAGAATTTTACTGTTCCGGTTACCATTCTGATTCCTCAGTGTGATAACCAGATACTAACCGTCTATTTAAATCTACTGGATATCCTGCTCAATATAGATGGCTTCTTGTCTCTTTGCCTGCCTTTTATCCCCTTTTTTCGCGAAAGATCTTCGCAGCCCGATCGGCGGCAATGCAGCCTGCTTCGCACTTCTTGCAGTGGTTGCACGCTCTCTCATCAATTCTTATCGTCTCAGCCACGACAATCGCCCCTCGCGGGCAGTTCTTCTCGCAGATTTTGCATCTCGTGCACATCTGTACGCGCAGGATCGTCTGGCACACATCTCGCAGCAGCTCTTCCGCCTCTTCCCTGCCGGCTATGATCATGATATGCCCGTTGGCAAAGACGCTGGCCCTTCCTTTCTCCGTCTTTAGCACTGCCGCGCCCAGATCTTGTGCATATTTCACACCGCCTAAGAGATTCAGGGCGCCGGCCACCGCGGCAAAAGGATGATTTTGGGGGGCTTTTAGCGTGGCTTCGATGGAGTACTCCAGGCCGCAGGGCGATCTTCCTCGCACCGCCTGCAAATTGACCTCTCCTTTCTCTTCGGCCCGCATAAAAAGGTCCAGGTTGTGCTCCCTGGCCATCTCAAGCATCTTGGGTGGGTGCCTCTTCCAGCGCCAGAAGCCCCAGTCGATGTATCTCTTATCCAGCTTGTTCTCCTCAGCCCATTGCTGCAGGCAAGCCATCCACCGTTCATAAAGGCGGGGATGCGACTCCTTAAGGCGGGCAAACTCAGATTGCAGCGAGGCGGGGCATAGCCAGCAGCCGATGCGCTCGAAGTCCTCCTCGTAGAGCGGATTTGGCTGCAGTCCGCTCCAGCGGATGTAGAGCATGACCTCCAGCGCCCGCCAGCTCCGGATGGGCGCCAGCGTGGTCTGGCCGGGAACATAGGGATTTCTCTCCACAGCCTTGATGGTAGATCGGTTAAAGGACTCGTAGATGCGCCGCCCCTCAATGGTCACGCAGCCTTTGGGATAGTGCTCTCTTAAAAAAGTGGTCATAGGCCCCAGCTTATTGGTCTTGCAGCACCAGCGAAAATCCTTGGCGGGAGGGCCGAAGCTCTTTGCCTGCTCAAAAAAACTGTCTTCTGCTTTTATCTCCTGCAGTCTGAGCTTCTGGGTTTTGCACAGATCCCGCACATACTCCACAGTCTCGGGAAATTCCAGGCCCGTATTGATGAAGATCATCTCCGGCCGGGAGAGCGCCTTTTGGGCCAGGCAGAGGCAGGCCAGGCTGTCTTTTCCGCCGCTGAAGGAAACGTTTACGGGAAGCCGATTTTTTGACAGATAATTCTTGACCTCGCTTAAAGCCGCTCTCTCCAGGCTCCTTAGCTCCTCCTCATTGGCGGAGATTAGATCCCGCAGGCCTGGCCGCTTTTCGCTGAGGGAGAACGGCATCTGAGTCACGTCCTTGATGCGGATGGCAAGGGATTTGTCACCTCTTTTGCGAACCACGCCCACCCCGGAAAATTTGCCTATTTTCAAGATGACGTTCTCGCCCTCGCATGTGGTAGAAGGCCCGCTTATGATTCTATCCGGGGCGAGCCACTTTCCTTTTATGTGGCCTTTCAGGAGTGTGCCGTCACATATCACCAGGCTCTTTTCCGCCCTCTGGGAGAGCAGGGCGGCGCCAGGAGGCTCCAGATCCAACCGATGGCAGCCGGACGCAACGTCAAACCAGAGTGTGGCGATGTGGCGGCCTTCCAGGATCACCTGGTCGCGGCGGTCCAATCCTGCAATCTTATTGAGCAGGATTATCCTGCCCTCCAGGAAATTTGCACAGCCGTAGTCTCGAATGAACAGCTTCCCGAGAAGCTCTCTGCCTGCCCGAGAGCACAGGCGGACATCGCCCGGCGGCGCGAGGTCTATTTTGCGGCCGCGGCTGCCGCAGGTGGAGCATTTCTCGGAAATGAGTGGGAGGCTGCAGTTGTCGCACCAGAATATTTCGCTCTTGCCGGGAGAGAAGGTCTTGCAGGAATTTTGCATGGATTTGCACGATGTTTTCAGCTGGGTGTATTTAACCGCTTGCATCAATATCGAAAGAGTTAAATACTACGACGATCACATTGTTATTATTAATATTATGTAGTGCCAAACCAAGACAATGAAACGGCTCCGGGTCCTTTTTGCTACCCTTAGCCATCCCCTCGCCCTGGGCCGTTTTATCCCTTCTGTTTCTCCACGCGATGAAATCTGAGAATTTTATTGTCAAAAAAAGTTAATTTGGTTTTGACTGAAGATGACTCCGGTTCTTCGATGCTAAAACTGGGGCCACCTGGGCATATTTATATCCGTATACCAGAAAGTGCCATACCAGGCATCCACTCCCAGGTGCATGCCTTCCCATGGATATTTTTTCTCCTTGCTCTCGCATTTCACCTCAGGGCAGTATTTTGTCTCAGGACAGGCATATGGGGGACATATCATAACCTTCTCACCCGGCGAGGTGATAACGGTATTATTTGCCTTACTGCCAACGAATTCCAGCTCCACTTTTTCCATCCCGGATGACATTACCTTTGTGTTGTCGACCTCGCTCCCCACGATATCCACAACTATCGATCCTGCGCCGCCAAAAGCATAAGCACTGCCTGCCGACAGCATCAGCACAAGGGCCAAAATGAATGATGTCCTCAACATGAACCTCCTCCTGCATATTCCATATTTAACCTAAGTTTTATATATACTGAAAGTAGAAAAATCTTTCGGGCCGATAAGACTGAATTTATTTTATCGTAATACCCCGATGCAAGCATCGGGGTGTTACGATAAAATAAAATGATATGGTATTTATTGTCCCCGGCCCAGATTGAGGATTTTTTGTGCAGTGCTCGTATATCCGGTATCCTTTTTGATCATAGGCCGGTTATATCTGGTGGGAATGTAAGAACTCCATGGGTAGCATAGAGGCCTCTTGAAGTCGTCCCATGGGGTATTATAGCATTTTTTCTCCCCGCATGGGCCACACTCCCAGCACTGATTGCCACACGTCCGGTTGGCCTCCTCTGCAGGATAGCCGATCTGAATGTTGTTGGTTGTGCTGCCCACGATGTCCATCTCAACCGGCATGCCCTCTGGAGTTATGATAGTGGTGTTGTTGGCCAGGCTTCCCACAATGTCCAGTCCGGTCGCCTCTCCGCTCACCGCACCATGTACGGAAGATGCCCATAGAATAAGTATGCTGATCAGAACAATTTGCTTTCTCAACCTTTCGCCCCCTTTTATAATTAAATCTATTAAAATGTCTTGGAAGTAGAAAAACCTTTTGTTGGAGCAAACCATTATAATCTCCTCTGGCCAGATTTGCCGTCCATGAAACTCATTTATGTGGCTGGCAAAGGGGGCGTGGGCAAGAGTGTCTGCTCCGCAGCTTCCGGCATCTGGACGGCGCAGCAGGGCAAAGATACCCTGGTATTTTCCATGGATCCGGCTCATTCCCTATCCGATATATTCGACATCGATCTGGGCAGCCGGCCCAGGCAAATCCGCGAGCACCTTTATGCCTATGAGCCGGACCTGGCTCTGGAGTCAAGCGCCTTCTTTCGCAGATATAAGAGCATCCTCACTGCCCTCTTCGGCCTCTTCGAGGTGGAGGTGAGGCCCGAGGACTTCGGGAGCATGCCCGGCGTCTCCGAGCTGATCTTCATGGACAGGCTAAACGACATCTATGTGGAGAAGAGGTACGACTTTGTGGTGATTGATTCGGCACCTACCGCCATGGTCCTTCCCCTCCTGCAACTGCCCTCCATAACCACCGGTTTTATCACAAGAGTGCTGGGCATGAGGAATAAATGGATGGGCATTCTCAACCTCCTGGAGCCCGGTTTCGGCGACTGCATACTGGCCGAGGTCAGGACCATGCGCCAGAAGGCCGAGACCATGCGTAGTGCCCTCCTTGACCCGGAGATTTCCAGCATCAGTGTGGTGACCATTCCCGAGAAGGCAGCCGTGGAAGAGAGCCGCCGCCTGATCGAGACGGTAGAGTCGCACGGAGTCTTCGTCTCCTCCCTCGTCATCAATCATGTGATCAGGGACTGTGATTGCCGGTTCTGCCGGGAGAAGAAGGCATCCCAGAGCTCTTATATCCGGGAGCTACAGAGCCGCTATCAGGCAAAGAGAATAACCATCTTGCCCGACTATGGAGCAGAGGTGAAGGGTGAAGCTCTACTGCAGGTGGCAGAGGATCTCTACGGGAAAGGGCAGATGGAGACATTGTGAACGGCTGATCGTCCTTCGCGCCTTTGCGGCTTCGCGTGAGATTCAACAGGGTCCGGTTTCACGCGAAGACGCGAAGCCGAGAAGTCAAAAACTCTGGTTTACTCGGCCTCGCTGTACTAGCATCTCAGCCGGGGCAAGAACATGGGCACTCTCTTTTTGTACTCCTCGTACTCCTCTCCGAACTCCTCTTTGAGCGACTTCTCCTCGTGCCTGGCACCCAGGTAGAAGTAGACCGTGGCCAGGATGTTAAAGGCCAGAAGGCTCTCGGTCATGATGGGCGAGAGCCAGAGGAAAACGGCGGCAAAGAGGAAGAGCGGATTTCTGAGGCGGCAGTAAAAGCCGTTTGTCACCAGCCTGCCCGCTACATTCTCTTTACGTAGTTGAGACAGGCCCAGGAAATAGGAGACGCCCGTCTGGCGCAGTGTCAGCAGCAGAGCCAAAGCTGCCAGGATCTGGCCGCCCGCCATCAGCAGGCTCCAGGGCGGAGAAACGACGTAAAGCGTTCTGCCCGACAGAAAGATCAGGATGAAGAGGAAGGGCAGAATCATGAGCAGGGCGAGCAGATTGTAGGCCAGCCTCTGCCAGCGGTCAAAGGCATTGCCGAGCGCCCTTCTTGTCCGCCTCTTGAATCCGGGATCGGCCAGCAGGCTATGCCCAATGGCGAAAAGCACAAAGTACCCACCCATGGCAATAGCGCCCGATATCATAAATCAGCCCCGCCCCAGAGGCAGATAAAAGATCACATCCTCATCGGGCACGCAGGCAACCGCCAGGCCGCGCTCTTTCAGTAGAGAGCAGACCGCAACCATCAGCTCCACCAGGCACTCATTATGGTGCTCTACGGCCAGGCCCTTATACTTTTCAAAGCCGCCCGTAACCATATTCTCCTCAAACTCCGCCTCAGGCAGCGCCACCTCCAGCCTGGTCTCCTCCTCCAGGCACAGGCCGCTTTTCGAGGCCGCCTCTTCGAGGATGCGAAAATATTCCTCGTAATTCATGGTGCACAGCACCGCCTCTGTCCGGCTGCCGCGGTCCTTGGGATCTTTTCTTGCCAGATAGAGATGAAAGCCTTGATCGTCGATCTCTTCTGGCGCCTGCCCGGATGAGATCTGCTCGGCTGCTCTACGCATAACAAAGAGAAGGCCATCCAGATCTTCCATCACCCGCGCGGCAATCATTTGCAGCTCTTTTTTGCGACTTTCTGCGGCCATAATCACGCCTCCCTGGATTGAGACTTCATCGAGACGAATATTCGCGACCATACTCTATATCCCGGGAAACTATTAATAATTCTCACCTCACCACGATAGCCTCGTGGAGAAGCCCCGGGAGACGGACTGCCGACTGCAGAAGGAGGAGCTGGCGTTTTGGGAAGTCCAGAAGAGGTGCGGAGACGAGGTTGACCTCAAGATGGCGCGCGACCTGCCGGACGACACTCCCGATTTCATACTGAAGGTGATGGGCGAATTCGAGGAGGAGGCGGCCGGATTTTGCTTTTCCGGGGCAGAGGGCCGGATTCTGGATGCCGGATGCGGCAACGGTAATCTGCTCCTGCGAGCCCTGAAAAATGAGATCAAAGCGCCGGCCACCCAGGTCATCGGCATGGATTTCTCGGGAAACATGCTGGGCCGGGCGGCCATTCGGGCGGAGGGCGATGATCGGGCCGGCTTTTTGCAGGGCAGTGTGACGGCCCTTCCCTTCCAGGACCATTCCTTCGACCGGGTGGTAAGCAGCGGCGTTTTGACCTGCCTTCCCAGCCCCCAGGCGGCATCCTTTGCCCTGCAGGAGTTTTATCGCGTTCTCAAGCCGGGAGGGGTTTTGGTGGTGGACTTCTTTAGCCGCATCTCCCACTATACCCTGATACGAAAGCATCTCTTCCGGGAAAAGATAAATCCTCCCGAATATGTCTCGCCTGCGGAATTTCAGAGAGCACTGCAGGACACGGGCTTTGCGGTCCTCGCTTGCCGCGGCTTTGATTTCAAGCTCTGCCAGGGCTACCTCTTTATGAGCCGCTGGCGGCCGATCGTCGATCCGGGCTTCTTTCAGGAGAGACTGTCTCGTTTCCTGGAGCGCCGGATTCTGCCCGGCCGGCCCAGGCTCAATCTCCTGGGCTACAGAATCTATGTAAAATGCATCAAGAAATAGAGAAAAATTCGCTGGTGCAAGACCGCCAATTGGCATAAAAGATGAGAGGCGGAAAGCCTCACATCTAAAAAAAACACCAATGCAGCTAATAAAGCGCTATCTTCGACCTCCTCAGGATAAGAACCGGCCTGGCTGCCGAGTTGGCCACATCGTAGGCGGTGCTTCCTATCCTGCCCTTCTTTATGGCCACTGCGCCCTGAGAGCTTATGGCTATGAGGGATACATCCTCTTCCTCCGCAAGAGATCGTATCTCATCCACCGGATGTCCGACGATGACCTTTGGAGTGACCTTCATGCCCTCCTTGGCAAGCTCCCCGGCAATCTCATTGACCTTCTGCGTCGCTGTGGCGACGTTGGCATCTATCTCCTCATCAGTCTCACCGGTTGAGACAACATTGAGCAGTATCAGCTCACCGATGCCCTTTACATTCTTGAGGATGGAAAGAGCCACTTCGGCCGGTTGGGAGAAGTCCGTGGGGAAGAGCACTTTGGCAAAGATCCTGGCACAATGCGTCTCCATATCACCACCCTCCAGAACCTTATAGCGCATGACCAGGAGATGGGTGTCTCCAAAACGCAGCACGCCCCTGGAGACGCTTCCCAGGAGAGCGCTCGCTATCAGGCTTCTTCCTCTAGCGCCCATGGCCACAAGGGAGACCTTTTCCTCTTCTGCTACCTTCGAAATGGCATTTGCCACCTCGCCCTCCAACACGGAGACTGCCCTTACCTTGACATCAATTCCCGGAGCAACTATGACCTTCTTCTCCTCGATCAGCTTTTTTTCCGCATCTTTGAGTTCAGCTACCGGATCCCAAACTCTGGTGATAACGCTCCTGGAGATCACACTGAGAAGCACAATCTCTTTTACGCCTGGGATCTGGCCTGCGCACTCAACCACCTTGCGTGCATGCTTGGAAAAATCCGTTGGAATCAAGACTTTTTCGAACATTTTTCCACCGTACTCATAATTTCGCATGGTTTGTATTTCTAGTTATCTAAAATTTCTTCTGATAAGCCAAAACAAAAAAAATGAATTTATGCAAAGATGATAAAAAAGCTACCTAAAAAAACCCGCATCATTAACGCAAGCTGTGCTGCGATAACCCTGCCATCAAAGCACATGCCGTCCGCGAAGAAGAAGAGATCCTCCCCAACTCAACATCGGAACAGCAACAGACTATTGCGATTTAAGGTCGTTTCTATAAATCAATAAATGCCGAAAAAGTGAAACTGATTGGCCATGCCCTCAGGAATTGGCATTTTCTTTAAGGCAGGTCTATCGTCCCTAAGACTCTGAGCTTGCCGCCCTCCGGGTAAGTCAGAACTGCCTTTGCACCCGGCCGGTAGACCAGCATCTTGTCCAGCTTAAGTCTCAGCTCCGCTTTATGCCAATCGCCCTGCGCCGATGCCGCCTCGACTCTGGCCGGGACGTACTGCATCCAGTGGCCAATATGCAGCACCATCCCTTCCTTCAAGGGAGATGGCCAGTATTTGACGATTGCAGATTTGGCCACCAGAGAAGAAACCTGTTTGATGGATTTATCATTGGTGAGAATGGTTCCTCTATCCAGGTCTTCCACCTCAATCCCCTTGAGGGCTATCCCAGTCCTCTCGCCCACGCCTGCCGTATCGAAGTCCTCATCATGCTTTTGAATGGAGCGTACCAGGGCCGTCTTCTCTCCCGGCAAGACCATGAGCACATCATGCTTCTTGATGCTTCCTTCGGCCACAGATCCCAGGACCACGGTGCCAATGCCGCGCACGTTGAAGAAATGATCGACCGGCAAGGTTCCCGTCTCATCGTTCTGGGGTGATTCCATCCTGGCCACATCCTCCAGGAGGCGTTCGCGAAGGGCGTTCTTGTCGTCAGCCAGGAATTCGTAGCCGTCGACCACCGTGCCCTTGATGAGGGGTGCAAGCTGCTCGCGAGCCAGATAGTTTCTCAGGATCACTATTCCCTCCTTTATGCCCACCGAGTCGAGCATGATTACCGTCTCTCCGAAGGCCGGATTGATCTGGTCTACAATCAGCAGAGCCTTCTGAGCCATGGAAACGGCGTAGAAGAGGGGAGCAACCCGCTCGGGATAGCGGGTAGGCTCTATGAAGGTGACGGTATTCTGTCCCTTTTTCAGGTTGTAAAAGGTAAGATCGCTGGCAGTGCCCTTCTTTCCCAGATCTTTGCCGTAGTCGAGGGCACCCAGGATCGCCACATTGAGATTCGCCATGTAAAGCTGAAATCATCCTGGGATAATAGGTTTTGCGGTTCCCAAAATGCCCTCGCATTTTTATAGTGGCCTGCAAAAGATACCGGATGATGTGCGGAGCAGACCTGTCCGATCTGGTCGAGGAAGATCCCGAAGATAAGAATGGCAATCCGGACAAAAAATCCGGACGGGATAGAGGCAAAGAGGGGCCTTAGTTCCCCAACGTTGTGCCTTTTGCTGGCATGGGTTCAACCATTCAAAAGATATTTATCTTATTCTATCATTATTTAATATAACTTTGAATAGTCAAGGGGATGAACCTATGCTCAGCTCAAAAGAAATGGAAAATATGGGAAAGGCCATCGAGGCAATTGGTGCCGCCAAGACCTGCATCACCGCACCGATAATTCAGGAGACCAAAAGAATCGTGCTGGAGAAAGGGCTTGATGCCGCAGAACTGTATGCTTCGCAACTCACGGGAACGGATGAGAATACCGAACTGTCTCGCGTCCTGGAGATCTGCCGGAAGAATAGGTTAAGCCAGGAGGCCATCGCCCAGGTTCTCGACAATCTTACCATCATTGAATCCGGAAAGTGGTAAATATAAAAATTTTATTCATTTTTTAATTTTACTTATTTTATTTTGTTTTTATTTATTGGTGAGATGATTATACATTCCAATGCCACCACTGCCATTAACGCCCGTCCCGGCACTAAAAAGCGCTTTATCGATCTACAATGCACAATCTATAAATACAATGTACTTTTTAACTCATTAGAGTACAAGATTATACATTAATCTGGTGATTACTTTGAGTTATCTTCAAAAGATCGTGGAAGGGCTCGACCTGACCCTTGAGGAGGCCGAGGCGCTCATGGGTGAGATCTTCAGCAGCGCCACCGATGCCCAGATTGGCGCTCTGCTGGTAGCGCTGCGCATGAAAGGCGAATCCATGCAGGAGATAGCAGGCTTTGCCAGGAAGATGAGATCATCAGCCGTGCAGATCCGTCCCAGGGTCAACGGAACCCTGGTGGATACCTGCGGCACGGGAGGAGATGCCTCCAATACCATTAATGTGAGCACGGCTGCGGCCATTGTCACCGCCGCCTGCGGCGTGCCGGTGGCCAAGCACGGAAACTATGCCGTCAGCTCGAAATGCGGCAGCGCCAACGTGCTCTCCGAAATGGGCGTCAACATCAGCCCCTCCCCGGAAGCGGTAGCGGCCATGATCGAGAGCCTGGGCATAGGATTCATGCTGGCACCAATCTTTCATCCGGCCATGAAGCGGGTGGCGATGCTGCGCCGGGAGCTGGGCCTTCGCACCGTCTTCAACATCCTGGGGCCCCTCACCAATCCCGCCGGAGCCCGGGCGCAGGTGATGGGCGTCTACGATCCTCTTCTTTGCGAGAAGCTGGCCGGTGTTTTCCGGATGCTGGGCGCAGAGAGGGCTCTTGTGGTGCACGGCATGGGCATGGATGAGATCACCAACACCGGCGAGACGCTGATCTCGGAGCTGAAAGACGGGACCGTGAAGAGCTACCGCCTCATGCCCCAGGACCTGGGCTATCCCCTGGCCAGGCAGGAGGACATCACCGGAGGCGCGCCCGAGGAAAATGCCAGAAGGCTGGTGGCTGTGATGAGGGGCGAGAGGTCTGCTGCCCGGGATATCATCGTCATGAACGGCGGTGCGGCGGTCTACGTCTCCGGCCGGGCCGGCACGCTTAAAGAGGGAGCAAGGATGGCAGAAGAGGCCATAGACTCGGGAAAGGCTCTGCAGGTCCTCAAAGGAATGGTGGAGATGAACGGGGATACCCAGAAGCTGGAGCGGTTCCTTTGACGCGAATTAAGGTCTGCGGAATCATGAATCCGGCAGAGCTTATGCAGGCCGCCCTCGCCGGAGCGGATGCATTGGGATTTGTTGTAGAGATCGAATCGTCCAGGCACTGCCTCTCCGCCGGCCAGGCGGCGCAGCTCATAAAAATGGTGCCGCCCTTCACCAAGAGCGTGGCCGTGATGGCGCCGCAAGATGTGGACGGCGCTGTGCAGCTGGCCCGGCAGACCGGGGCGGATGTCCTGCAGATTCACGCCTCCTTAAGCGCAGCGGAGATGGCGGAGCTGAAGGGCAGGGTCCGGCAAAAGCTGGTGGCGGGGCTGGCCGCAGGCTGCAGCCTGGAGCAGGCCCAGAGCTACGCACAGAGTGCCGATGCCCTGCTGCTGGACACCCTGGCCGGCGGCAAGCTGGGCGGGACAGGAGCCGTCCATGACTGGAATAAAAGCGCTGAGCTGGCCAGGAGCCTGAAGGTGCCGGTGATCCTGGCCGGGGGCCTTAACCCAGGCAATGTGGCCGCAGCGATAGAAAAGGTCAGGCCCTATGCCGTGGATGCATCCAGCGGCCTGGAGACGTCAGGCAAAAAGGACCCGGAAAAGGTCGCCGCCTTTGTCAGAGAGGTGAGAGCATGTCATCAGTAGAGCCGGTGTATGTGGACGTAACCGATAAGGTGAGCGTGGATGCTCCCCTGTCCCTCTACCTGGCCCTGCAGGGGCGAAGGCATCCATATCTGCTGGAGTCTGTGGAAAAGTCGGGCCAGAAAGCCAGGTTCTCCTTCGTGGGAGCCGATCCTTCCGCCGTGGTTGCCGTGAAGAACCGCTTCCTGCGCATGGAATTTTTTAACGGCGGCATGGACCTCATCGAGGAGAGGCTGTCTGTGTGCGTGGACGTGGAAAAGAAGGGCTCGATCCTGCAAGGCCCCATAAAGGAGGGCTACGATCTCTTCCATGCCCTGCGGGCGGCCATACCCTGCAGCCGGGGCATGCCCAACCGCTTTGGCAGGCAGGTGTTCACCGGAGGCGGCATAGGATATCTGGCCTACGACCTGATCTGCGAGCGCCTGGGAAAAAGATCTGCCTCCGATACACCGGATGCCATGTTCTGCCTGGCGGAGAGCACCTTCATCTTCGACCACCTGACCCGCAAGGTCTTCTTCACCATAGCCCCCATCCTGCCCGGCCCCAAGGTCAACCTGATCGAGACCATCGGAGGCATCGATCCCGACTACGACCAGGCCGAGGACCACAATCCGACAGCCAATGTCCTCTCCGCGGGAGGGCAGCCGCAATATGAAGATTCTGTGCGAAAAGCCAAGAGCCACATTCTGGACGGAGATATATTCCAGATAGTACTGGCCAGGTCGACCAGAATAGAGTGTCCGGATCCGGTCAAGCTCTATCGAAAGCTGCGCAGCATCAATCCCAGCCCCTACACCTACATCTTCGAGCTGGGAGACCTGGCAATTGTGGGAGCCTCGCCTGAGACGCTCTTCAACACCTACGACCGCAAGCTGCGCGTCAATCCCATTGCCGGCACCTGTCCCCGAGGAAGGACGCGAGAAGAGGACGACAGGTACGCCAAAATGATGCTGGGCGATGAAAAGGAGAGGGCGGAGCACGTCATGCTGGTGGACCTGGGCCGAAACGATGTGCGGTCCGTCTGCCGCTCCGGGACGGTGCAGGTGGAGGACTTCATGTCCGTTCTCAAGTACTCTCATGTGCAGCACATTGAGACCACCGTCTCCGGAGCCCTGCGGGAGGAGTGCGACCAGTTCGATGCCGCCAGAGCGGCCTTTCCGGCAGGAACGCTCTCCGGAGCGCCAAAGCTTCGGGCCATGCAGATCATAGATGAGCTGGAATCTTCGCCGCGGGGCATCTACGGAGGCGGCATCGGCTACTTCTCCATCGACGGCAGCTCAGACTTTGCCATAGCCATAAGAAGCGTTCTGGTCAAGGACGGCGTGGCCACCGTGCAGGCAGGGGCGGGAATTGTGGCCGATTCCGATCCGGAAAAGGAGTTTTTGGAGACGGAGCGGAAGATGGCGGCCATGAAGAGGGCTTTGGGGGTAGCGGTATGAGCGGCAGCATTGGGCCGCCCCGTTCGGCCCATTCTCTTTGTGGACAACCAGGACTCCTTTGTCTGGAACCTGGTGGACTATGTATCTCAATTCTATGCGGAGACGGCCGTCCGGTCCAACCAGATAACCCCGGCCGAGGTAGCGGCCATGCAGCCTCTGGCAATCGTCATCTCCCCAGGGCCGGGCCATCCCGCCAATCCCGGGGACATAGGCTCATGCCTGGAGATCATCAAGCAGTTTGGCAAGACACCCATCTTGGGCGTCTGCCTGGGGCACCAGGCCATGAACATCGCCTACGGCGGCACCATCTCCCATACCAGGCCGCTGCATGGCAAGACCTCCCAGATCATTCACGACGGGAAGGGCATCTTCCGGGGGCTGGAGAGTCCCCTGGTGGGGGGAAGGTATCACTCCCTGGCCATCGAGAATTTATCTCCGGAGCTGGAGGTCTCGGCCAGGACCGCAGACGGGGTCATCATGGGCGTGCGGCATAAGAGCCGGCCCCACTGCGGCCTGCAGTTCCATCCCGAGTCGGTGCTCACGCCCTCCGGCAAGAAGCTGATCAGCAACTGGATCGAGGATGCGCTGGCATGCACCCCTTAATCGACAGCATCCTGGAGGCCTCCCGGGCCAGGGGCTTTCAGGCCGCCGCACCCTGGCCAGAGGAAGAGCGGCGGGACCTGATCGCCTCGGCCCGCGCCCGGAAGAGCAGCGGCATCATCCCCATCATTGCCGAGATCAAGCCCAAGGCCCTTGCCCGGCCCCTGGCCCCGCAGGAGGTGGCCGCCTTCGCCCGGGCCTACGCCGAAAACGGGGCCTGCGCTATCTCCGTTCTCACCGAGCCCACCCACTTTCTAGGCTCCCTGGAAAACGCCCTGATCGCGCGCAGGGCAGGCCTTCCCGTGCTGAGAAAGGACTTCATCTTCGAGGAGAGGCAGCTATCCGAGGTGCAGGCCGACCTGGTTTTGCTCATCGCGGCTCTGGGCATCGACCTGGACCGGTTTGTGGACGGGGCCAGGGCTCTTGGCATGGAGGTGCTGCTGGAAGTTCATACCGGCAAGGAGCTGGAGGCGGCCCTGAAGACCGATGCCCGGATCATCGGCATCAACAATCGCAACCTCAATACCCTGGAGGTTGATCTGGGGACATTCGAGAGGCTGGCGCCGCGGGCGAAGGAGGCCGGCGTCTTCCTGATCGCAGAGAGCGGAGTGCACAGCCGGGAGGATGCCCTGCGCATGATGCAGGCGGGGGCGGATGCGCTGCTGGTGGGAACCGAGCTGATGGGAAGGCCGGAGAGGTTGGGGGAGCTGAATCGCTCTTAATGCGCGGTTTTATGAAAAGGCCTCGGAACATAAAAATCAAAAGCATAGATCCTGCGAGCGGTCTGCTATGCCGCTTCAACCTGGACCCGGCCTATGAAAAGGCTCTCCTCGACGGGAGCGGCAACATGGTCCTCTTTCAAGGCCTGCAGATGAACCTCGATGGCCTCTTTGGTGTTCCTCAGGGTTTCATCGATGCTCTCTCCCTGAGAATAGCAGCCCGGCAGAACCGGGACCTCGGACCAGAAGCCGCCTTCCTCTGCTTTATGAATTAGAATCGTGTAATCCATAATCAATCACCCTTCAAGAGTTTCAGGAAATCCTCATCATCCAGCCTAGCTTTCTGAATTGCTTATCTGAGGAGATCTATCTTGAGATATCCTAATACTTTCGCTCCGCTCTGCTTCGCTTTATATCCGAGATCTCCCTGAAACACATGATAAGAATTAAAACAGTAGGCAGCAAACATGGAGCAAATTCCGCCCATTCGTGTTTTTCTGGACACAAATGAAGCCCACCGTGCCAGAGCGAAAAAGATCAAGGCTGCCATCCTCAAGGATGATCACTTCTTGCTGGACCAACCCAGAGATTGCCCTTTTGATCTCTCTTTCCAGTGGAGAGGAAATACCATTAATGTCGAGCTGAAGGACTTCACGGGAGGCATTGAATCTCATAGCGATTACGTGGCCTCGATTGTCAATCAGAGCAGCCATCTTTACCGGCAAATCCTCCGAGGCAGGGAGCTGCACGATACACTCATTGTCATAGTATTGGGCGATGATGCCGAAGTTGTTCAGGCTGCTACAAATATCGTTCTTAATAGAGGCCTTCGGGGTCAAGAAGCAGAGAATAGGATCAGCGAGTATCTTTCCATGGTGCAGGACTTCGAGGCCACCTGCATCGGCATGAACATTCAGGTGTGGCGGCTCAAAATCGATCCGTGGATGCGTATGCTCCTCAATGTCCGAAAGATCATGCAGGGCGGCGACCTGACCTCCTTTCGGCCCAGGCCTGCCCCTGGTGAAAGGCAGGCGGTGGGGCTGTCCCTGCTATGCGGAAAAGGCCTGGGTCCGGCAAGGTCCCATGGCATCCTGGAAAAGTTCAATATCGCATTGCTCCCAAAAAAGCCGGACACCTATCTGGACGATTGTCCTGGAATCGGCCCCAAGCTTGTTGCCGCTGTCCAAGAGGCTCTACTCGTTCATCCTGACTTTGTCAGCAGGCCAAAAGGCAAGAGATAGTGCGCCTTACCTCAATGCTTCATGAGCGGCACATACTCCACGCCGGGCCTGCTCCTGCCCGCCTCCATGCGATACAGATCCATCAGGGCATAGACCTCTTCCGGGACGTCCGTCTGCACGCATTCGCCCAGCAGGGCCTGCGCCTGCTCGGCCATGAAGGGATGATCGTGAGTGTATTTCCCCGAGACGAACTCCTGAATGATAGTGTCCAGCTTCTCTGCGCCGCACTTGCCCTCCAGGATCTTTCGGAGGAGATTGTTCATCTGCTGCATAGCTTTTTTCGCTTCTTCAGCAAAGATGAGCGTCTTATCGTCAATCTCATCGATCTTCTTCTTGCCCACAATTTGCAGGAGCGATGTGGCGGGGTAGCTTCCCTGCATGTCTCCGAGTTGCGGGTCCACCGGGCCCAGTGCTGCATGCGGGTCCATGATGATCTTATCGGCCGCAAAGGCGATGAGAGTTCCGCCGCTCATGGCGTAATGGGGCACAATCACCGTCTTGATGGCGGGATGGGCCTTCAGAGCCATGGCAATTTGCGTGGCTGCCAGAGCCAGGCCTCCCGGCGTATGCAGGATGATGTCGATAGGCACATCCTTTTGCGCGGCACGAATAGCCCGCAAAACCCGTTCGCTGTCGTCGATATCAATGTAGCGGGCCAGAGGAATGCCCAGAAAGCTGATGGTCTCCTGGCGGTGGATGAGGGTTATGACCTGCGTGCCCCGTGCCTTGCCCAGCTTTGCCAGGACGCTCTTTCTCGCCGTCTGCAGGTAGTACCTCTGCACCATGGGTACCAGAAAGAGAAGTATGAATAGGATAAACCACATATTATTAATAAGAGACCCTGTCACATCTCCGCCTATCTGGGCCTGCAATAGATCCATCAATAACTTATCTGTCCGATTCACATATTTAAATTATTGCCAGTTCAAATCAACATTATCCTCCATTATCCTCGATGCCGTCAGGTTAAATAGAATAAGCGCAAATATCAAATGAAAAATGGAGGCGTGGGGCTTGACGATAGGAAATTTTAACCGGATGGCAGTTCTTCTCCTGCTATTCTCAGCATCAATATCTTTGGCACCGGCTCAGGATCTCTTGATCAATGATACCGATACAACCGGCGCGGCTGGCGCAATCGAAAATGATACGACAGCCGAAGAGGCCCCAGCTGCGCCAGGCGTCAGCGTGCAGGGCATCTGGAAAGCAACTCTTGGAGAAATGGAGATAGTCATGGCCATGAACCAGTCTGGAGAGTCCATCTTCGGCCTGGCCAAATTTGAGGGCGAAGATCCCTGGAACGCAGCCCTGGCAGGATCGCACTCTCAAGATGCCGTTTCCCTTTCCCTGGCCGCATTGCAGGGCAAGGAGACTGCAGCCACTTACATAAGCGCGGCCCTGGAAGGCGACACCATGGAGGGATTTTTCATCAGGTCGGACAGCAGCGGAAAAGCCAGCCGGGGCAACTTCGCCGCCTTCATGATCAGCCCGGATACATCCGGCTACACCCCGGCCATAGTGCCAGACGCCCCCTTGCCGGCAGCCCAGACGCCGCCGGAGAGCGCTGCGGTAGAGGAGGCGAAGAGCGAAGAGCTGCCAGAGCCTGACCAGGTCCAGGAGACGGAGAGCCGATTCCAGGATGTCACCCAACTGGCCAAGGGGATCAATCCCAACATCATGCCCAGGATGGCTCCCCTCTAGGTGGCATTGATGAAGGACAGATACTGGGCAAAGCTCTTCTTTCCCGGCCTGGCCCTCTTGCTGATCGTGCCGGCACAGGGCTCCTTGATGGACGAGCTGGGCATCATTCGCGCCACTGAGCCCTGCAACAAGTGGAATGTCAGCTTCAACTGGTCGGAGATGGACGATTACGTGAGCAGCGTATCGCATGCCGACAGTGCCTCCGGCAAGGCGACCGTCGCGACGGACACATTGACCCTGGCGTCAGCTTCCGATAAAACGTTGGTCATGAAGGTCTCGATAACAATGTACACCAGGAGCGATGCCTCCCTTGCCAACCGGAGCAGCATGGCATCTCTGGCCGATACAACGCTTGTCAAATCCAAAGTATGTGGTGATATCAATTTAATGGATAGACAGATAGACGGACGGGCGGGGGTATTTGCCAGCGGCCTGAAATGCCCCCTGAATGAACCGGTTTATGTTGCCGTCTATCCTGTAGAATATTACCGGGATCGTCCGGGCGGCGTCCTGGCATCAAATGCACTGGGATTGATCCTCTCTACCTATGATCAGCAGGCTACAGAACGCTTCATCAATTCAGTTAAGATCGAGCAGGTAAAATAGATCAAAAATAGAGCGAAAATAGAGCGAAAACGGGCCGGTTTGCAGTACCAAGCAGCACTGCGCCATCTCTTATTTATTCTTTTGGCAATTATTGGATATGCCCTCCCAAAAACATATTTAAGTTTAGGCCGCATGTATATGATGTCAGGCTGATCAGCCTGGCAGAAAAGGATTAATGGAGACAAAAAAATGCCTGAGTTTCTCAATCCATTTAGCGGCAAAGTGCCGGACAGAAAGCTGACCGAACAGGAATTGATCAGAGCCATCCGCCTTGACCTGGCTGCCGAGCATGAAGCAGTTCATCTCTATATGGCCCATGCCGAGGCCACGGACAATCCTCTGGCCAGGAAGGTGCTGATCGATATCGCCAATGAGGAGCGGGTTCATGCCGGAGAGTTTGCCCGGCTGCTGTCAATTCTCACAGGTGATGAGGATGCCCTGCTGGAGAAAGGAGCAAAAGAGGTAGATGAGATGGCCGCCGAGAAATGATATAAAAGCAAAGCTAAATGCAAGGAAAAATAATCCGGGGATGATATACCGGCTAAGGCCAGAGGCCAAAGGCGATATTCAGGCCCATGACTATCACACCTGCACCAATGCAGGCTCCCAGCACCATCTTGGGATCGAGCTTGATAGCGGTATCATCGGCCTCGAAGTATCTCATCAGGCCTGCTGATGATTGAAGACCGCTGCCTTCATTCTTTTTCTTTGCCATATTCTCACCATTTTCTTCATCATCTTAAGTAGATTGCGGCAATGTGGACGGCGCAGGAGCTAGGCTCCAGCCGTTCTCATCCTGAAATGGGTAGCGGTCCATTGCGATCCCGCCTTTGATCATCCTGGGCCAATCCTGGCTGGGATTGCCTTTGGCCACATGACCGCTCCAGTAGTTGCCGCCGGTAGTGTTGCCGGCATCCCAGTTGTTGCTGCCACCGGTATCCTGCGAATGCTCCTGATTGTCCACAAAATTGTTGTGAAAGATTGTATTGCCGGTGGAGAGCATGGCCTGCATTCCCAGTGGATTGCGGCTGATGTTATTCTGATATACCTGATTGTCATTGGAGAGGTTTAGCCAGATTCCCGCCTCCAGATTTCCATCCAGCACATTGCGGAAAATGGCGTTCTCATTGCAGGAGAGGAGCGATATGCCGTTCTGGCTGTTTCGCGAGGCGTTGTTTCCTGCAATTTGATTCAAATCCGAGCCGTACAGGAACATGCCGCTGTACCTGTTGCCTATCAAGCGGTTGCCTGATATATCATTTTCATCGGATTGCAGGAGACGCATGCCAAAGCATCCGGAGATGTCATTCTCCAGGATCTTATTATCCCTGGAGTCAAAGAGGAATATGGCATCGTTGGTGATGGCCGTATTCTTCACGGTGACGTTTTCACAGTATGCCAGGGTGAGGTGAGCGATTTGCTTATTTTCAATCTGCCCGCCGGACTGGCCGAAGAGATAGACAATTGGAACCCCGTCAACCACATTGGATTCGTCTATGGAATTATTGAAGCCCTCTCTGGTCTCGCCCTCGGCGTAGAGGCACCACTCAACATTCTGGAAGCGATTGGCCTGCAGCCGGTTGGCTGATGATTCCAATAATATAACGCCTTTAAAACTATCAGAAATCTGATTGAAGGAGAAGGTGTTCTCGCCGGAGTACGCCATCTGCAAGGCTGTGTCCTTTATGCTTGAGATCTGATTTTCTGTAATATTGTTCTGCCTGCTTGTGCCCAGGTCAATCCCAATGGTGCAGTTTTCTATCCTGTTTTGGCTGATGGCGTTTCGGCTGGAATTTTCCATCCTTAATCCGAATTCAACCGCTTTGATCTGGTTATTCTTCATCTCTTGCCATTCTGAGTCCTTGATCAAAACAGAATTAACGCTGCCGGAAATCGTGTTGCCGGTCAGTCTGTTGTTCCGGCTTTCGGAAACGACCAGGCCGATGAATCCGCCATTGATTTCATTGCTCAGCAATTCGATGACTCGGGAATTCGCGAGGTAGATGCCTTGCGATATGCTGGAGTCAGAATTTTCGATGCTCACCTTATTTTCAGAAACATTGACGGCGCTGCTGTTTAAGAGCCATATGCCGTAGAGCTGGCTTTTTATGTCATTGCCTTCGATCCGGCAACTGCTGGCATTATACAGCCATATGCCCCAGACAGCTTCGGAAATTCTATTGGCAATGATTTTATTATTCTCAGCTTCCCGGACGAGAATGGATACATTGCAGCCCGAAATATCGTTTTCCTGAACCAGGTTATCGCTGGAGTCCTCCCATAGGGCCACTGCGCCCTGGCTTTCCGTTATTATGTTTCCTGCTATCAGATTCTCATCAGAGCCGCGTACCAGTATGGCGGGATTGGCATTTTGGAAAACGTTGTCCTGGACAATGTTTTTCCCGGACTGGATATAAATTGCCGCCCCGGAAAAATCCTGGAAAGTCAGGCCCTCCAGAGAGCAGCCATCAGAGGTGATGGTGATCCCGGTCTCCAGGCCATCTCCTTTTAGGATTACGGGCTCGGTCTCGCCGGTCAGCGGCATAAGAGTGAGGCTCTTGTTGAGCATTATCTCTTCATTGTAGGCTCCCGGCTTGATGTATATGGTGTCTCCATTGCTGGCAGCAACAACGGCCTCCTGAATTGTGCCATAATTGGCAAAGCCGCTGTCATCGACGATATATGTCCTTGCTCCATCAATGGGCGAGAGCCAGAGGAGCCAGGCCATGAAGATGATCATCGGAATTCTAAGCATGAAAAGCTAATTGCCAAGGAGCCTCTTATAGTTAATGCAATAATCACAGGTGCAATGCCAAACCCTAAACCCCTTTATTTCCAGTGGAAAAATAAACCTTGAATTTTTTCTTCCTTGAATGAAGGCTTGCTTGGAAAAATATCAAACTGTATGATTGATAGAAATATGTTATTTTTAAAGTTATATATCTTTTAAGAAGGCCGATGAAGCTTTGCTGCATCCAGAGATTTGCGATGGGAAAGAGGATGGCATGAGTGACTTCCCGGCAATGCCGCAATATGTTTACCGATACCGGGGAAATAAATTAAGAAATAGCCGAAAAACGCCGCCATCACCCAATTCTCGGCCCGGTTCCCGCCGATCTCCTCCCAGACTACTCTCCCACTAACTCCTCTACCAAAGACTGCTCTCTATTTTTGCCGGGCAAGAGAGGGCAAGGCCAGGGCAAAACCTTATTTACTCTCTCCACTAAAACCGGATAATGGTGATTCGATGACAGATATAGTGCCGCATAAACACTGTCTGGTCTGCGGCAATTCCGTGCGCCCGGACGAGAACTTCTGCGATGAAATATGCGAATCGAAGTTCAAAGCGGCTCAAAGAAAGCAGCAATTGCTTTTTCTAGCATTTCTGGTTATTATGGGACTGGTCCTGTTCCTGCCGTCAATTCTCAAGATGTACGGGTGAAAGATGAGATTTATAGCTGCCATTCTGTTCCTGCTGGCATTGACCGCAACGGCCGCCTGCGCTGCCGCCGGCGGCGAGTACCTCAACATAGAGGAGGTGACCATGCACCTGGAAGGCGAGAATGCCACCTTTGAGCTTAACTACACCCTGGACACCTTCACGCGAATCTACGTTCTCGCTCTGGGATGCAGATATCTGGAGCCGGAATTGACCTCTTTTCTGGGAGGATACGGAAGTGCCAAGCTGGTAAAGGCGGATATGGACGGGGCGGCCATCCAGGTAGAGGGCGCAGGGAAATATAATAGCGGCTACTATCTCTTCGATTCCATGCCCTTTGGCACCAGGAACGAACCACTGAAAGAAGGCATCGCCAGGTTCTCGGTCGTGTATCCGGAAGGGCGGGTCAGGACATTTTATAATGTAACGGCAACACAAAACGTCTTTTCCCAGGCCAGGCCCCCGGCATCTTCGGGCAAGGCAAAAGGGCAAAGCTAATAGTAATGCCGGGAGACTTTTTAAACATCGTCCGGAGCAGTCCGGCCATTTGATATTACACAATGCATGCCGGCTGATCCGGTTGAGTCTCGAAATCTTCAGCCCACCGATCAGATCATCGGCTTGAATAAAGCCGGCAGAACCGCCATGGCGTAGATTACTGTCGCGACGAGTCCCGCCTCGATGATGTAGAGACCGATATTGAAGGGGTCCATCATGTTTTCTTCGTGTGTCATCTGTTCTCCTCTTTGTCTTATGACTATGAACCGCTTGGCCCGAAATTCAATAAGCTGTTAGATCGCCAAGTATTTAAAATTTTTTAATCAATTAAGTGGATAACCTGGAGAACAGGCAAAGAAAGACTGGATCATTCAGCTCCCTCTTCGGGCGAACGGCCTGCTGTTTTTTATCTTCATCCCTCTGCTACTCTTTCAAAATGGACATATCGAGGGAGGGCTCTTACTGCTTAAAATTAGGCTATTAAGCCCAGAGTACTGGCTTCATAATACGATTTGCTTCAAATGTCGTATTTTTTAAAAATATTAAAAATGAAATTTCCTGCTCGGTCAGCAGGTTTTTAGGAATCATTCGGGAGTAACAGGTGCTTCCAATGATTTATTAAGGAACTCCTGAATCATCGGCACCAGCCAATCAGTACGTTCCATCATTATGCCAAGGTGTGAAGTACCAGGGAGCACCGCAAGTTGAGAACTCGGAAGACCAGCAACATCTCCGAACACCCCACCGCCAAGCAATCTAAACATCTCGACGGCACTTTCTGGACGAACGCCATCAGAATCTCCAATGATGATCAAGGTGGGCGCTTTGATCGAGCGAAATTCTTCAGTTGTTCTGCCGATGTACTCCGAAGCCAAGACTTTTATCTTTTTCAATTAATGCCGTCCAGTTAGCTGGGTTTGGCGCGACTTTAGCATATGCTTCCGGCGCCCCTGAACCATTGAACATTTCGGGTGTTAAATTATCATAAAGCGCATATACTTCAGGATACCAACCATCTCTCTCATATGGCGATGAAATAATCACCAGCTTGCGTACAGCATCTGGATGGCGGATGGCGAGCTCCAGGGCAATAGTGCCTCCATCACTATATCCCAAAATATCGGCCTTTTTAATTCCCAATTGTCGAAGGAGTTTTGCAGTGTCATTCCCCATCTGCTCATAACTAAAAGGCCGATCAATGTCTTCGGTATGTCCGTGCCCCTGCTGCTCGATCCCAATAACTTGCCGGTCTCTGGCAAGAGAGGGTATCAATTTCCCGAAGTTCAGATCGATCGTCGAAAATGCACCATGAAGCAGAACTAGCGGCTCACCTTCCCCATAGATCTCATAGTACATGTTGAGGCCGCCCACGTCCACATAACCGGCTTTCGATGGTTCGGATGTCACGGTCTCTGATTCGGCTTTTATTCCATCTATCTCTTCGGCAAACGAAACCTCTACAAGAGAGAGGATTGCCGCCATTATTAAGATCAAACGAACGCAGTCTTTCATACTCGATCTCCTGGGAAGGAGCAGAAAATTAAATGATATGGACATTGCCAGTTCCTTCGCCCATTACTAATTATCATCCATGATTAATTACTCTTTCGGATAGACGCTGAAGACAAGAATGCGAGAAAGGGGTGCGAAGGGAAAGCCATCAGTGTCAGGCGTATTTGTCCGGAGACAGCTTATCATCATCTTCAGCTTGAAAGTGGTTCTGGATCATCCCACCAATTTCAGAACCTGATCTCATTTACAGGCAAAAAGAGCGCCGAGGGTGAGATTCGAACTCACGAGACCCTTGCGAGTCACCAGCTATCCAGGAGAACTCACTCCAGGCTGGCGCCCTACCGCTAGACGACCTCGGCACAGATTAGGATTTTTTAGTTTTCAGCGCTTGGCGGCTTTTTCCGCTGCAGCGGAAGCATCCCTCTCGGCCAGCTTCCACGCCTTGGGATACGTGCTCGGCTGCATTATTACCCTTTCGGTCAGAGCCACGATGCCCGTCTTGGAGGCGAGCATCTCACGGCTGTTCATATCCGCGCGGGCAATGCCCACCGCTTCACCTTTCAGGGTAAAGAAGGCAACATGGTCGCCCTTATTTATATCCGTCTCCAGATGAAGCAGCCCGGGTGCCGCCAGGGGCGCGCCGTGGCATATAGCATCCACCGCATTGTCGGCTATGACCAGCCTGGGCAGGTGCCGCAAGGCCGCTTCCACCGGCTGAATGACGCGCCGCAGACCGCTCTCGTCTCCCGTCTCCTTCCAGGCTACCTGGGCATCCATAAGCTGGTGCAGCGTGACCAGCGTCTCATCCTCGCGGAAGGGCCCGGCGCGCGTGCGGCGCAGCTCCTCCATGTTCGCGCCCGTGCCCAGAGCCAGGCCTATGTCAAAGCACAGCTTCCTGATGTAGGTCCCCGCCTGGCAGCCCACGCGCATGAGCACATGCTGCTCCTCGATCTCCAGGACATCCAGATAATAGATGGTCCGCACCCGAAGCTCTTTGACCACGGAGGACTTGAGGGGCGGCTTTTGGAAGATGGGGCCCATGAACTCCTGGCAGACCTCCATGATGCGCTTTTTGGGCAGGGGCTTATGAACATGCATCAGGCAAATGTACTCCTTTCCCGCCAGGAGAAGGGTGTCCATGATCCTTGTGGCATCTCCCAGGAGAACCGGCAGAATTCCAGTCACCTTGGGGTCGAGAGTGCCGCTGTGCCCTGCCTTATCAACCTCCAGTATCCTCTTCACCCAGGCGGCCACCTCGTGGCTGGTCGGCCCGGAGGTCTTGTCCAGATTGATGGCCCCCAAAGACATATGCATCTCCAGGCTGCGCTTCTCGGGCGAAATGCCATAGGCAGGATCAGTCTTGCCGTTTCGCTTCACCAGCAGGAAGCGCTCTCTATCTGAGGGAAGAATCTGAGGATATTGGCTCGCACCAGGGGCGGGAGCCGGGGAAGAAGAGGCAGGCTGAGATGATGAGGTGGACAAAGCTTTCGGCGGGGTAGCTGAGGCGCGTGGCGTACCGCGATCCGATCTCTTTTCCGCGCGATGGATCACGGGCACTGGCGGGCCCTCACTGCAGCCAGCACGATGGCCTGCGTGGCTGCTTCATCAAACTTGCCGGTATCCACGACCAGATCATATGCGGAAAAGTCGCTGATATCTATGTTGTAGTACATCTTGTACCGGCGCGCCTCGCTCTCCTCGCGAATGCGCGTCTCCTGCATGGCATCCTCTGCCAGCTTTGCCTCGCGCTTGGCTATGCGCTCGGCCCTCGTGCGCAGATCGGCCTTCAAAAGAACCTTCAAATCGGCCGACAGCAGGTGCCCGGACAGCCTGCCCTCAAAGATGCCGCTTCCCTCTTTGGCCAGGGCTTTTTGGGCATCGTCGATCTGATAGTCTATTTCCGGCCCTTTCTCTGCCAGACGGTTCATCTCCTTGACGGATATATTCTTCTCGCCGGCGATCTTGCGGAAGAGCTCCCCGGAGTTGACCCAGCGAATTTTGAGCTGCTGGGAGAGCGAGCGAGCCAGAGTCGAGGTGCCTGTTCCCGGCGCTCCGCTGATGGTTACTATCATCTCAGCCTGGCTCCTAGCTCATGCTCCCTATGTTCAGTGCCTTGCGAATGATCTGAGATACAGGCAGAGAGCAGACAAAATACCAGTAGAACCAGTAGAGGATCGGCCCCCAGACGGTGGCATTAATGGGATGCGTCCCCCAGAAGGGAAAGGTCATCATCATGCTTGGATTATTGGATATGTAAAGGTAAGCCCACATGAAGAGAGGTATGGAGATGATGCCGATATAGAGCATGGGCTTGAACTGCATCTGCATCATCTTGCCCTGCTCAGAGACAAGCTTCATCTGCTCGCTTTGCATGGCTTGAATTTTAGCCTGGTCTCCGGATAGCTGCGCCTCTTTCATTCTTCTTTGCAGCGACTTCATCTTCTCCTGCGAAGTTCTCAAATAATCCCAGTCCATGGTGTACTTCTGGATGAGGCTGGCGTACAGGCCGGTGACAGCAGCTAAAATGAAGAGCACCACATGGAAAGGAATAATATCGGGAAGCCATCCCAGCAGATAGCCGGTCGCCACTCCCAGGCCGTTTCTAAGTTCAGTGCTGATCATTATCCCGAAAAAAAGGACAAAGCCGACCGCCATGGCGGCCCTGTCCAGGGACTTGGTCAGCTGGGCATTCATGCCGACGCTCCAAAGAACTTCTGCATCATGGGATACATCTCCTGAATCTGCTCGCTTGCCACCTGCTCATAGAGCCGGTAGACAATGCTCACCGCCAGGAGTAATCCCGTGCCGCCTGCGCCCCCCAATGTGCCCAGAAGGCTGGCGATCAATGTCAGAACGCCGATGATCACACCGCCGATCACCGTCACCTTGGGGATATACCTCTCCATCAGCCTCTCGATGGATGCCGGATTCCTTCTGTAGCCGGGAACCTGCAGACCGGAATTATGGATCTTGGCTGCTACGCTCTTGGGACCCATGCCCGTGGTCTCAATCCAGAAGATGGCGAAGAGGACTCCGCCAACGATCAAGAACGTGGAATCGGTCAGCACATGCAGCAATATCTGCCATCCGGCTATGGGCGAGAAGCCCAGCTCCACCATTCCCGGCGAAGAGGAAGTAACCATGCTCGGTATCCAGTCGCTCGGGCCGTGTATGGGCGAGAGATAGTACATCAAGCCTGAAACCGGCTGAGGCGACGACCCGCTCATGGCAGCGCCAGTTGCCGTATTGTACCTTGCCTCGGATACGAAGTTGCCGAGAAGGCTGGAATAGCCGGTAAAAATGGTGGTCACACCCTGACCGGTCACGGTGGCCGTGGTCACTGTGCCCATCTTGCCGGCAATCAGGGCTCCGATCATCTCGATGTTGGCCTGAATGGCCCGCACCAGAATCATGGGGAGAACTGACGCATAAACCAGTTTGACCGGGAAGCGCCCGCGAGCGCCCCGCACACGGCTGTGCGCCAGAGGAATCTCAATTCTGGTAGACTCCACCAGTACGACCAGCAAAATGATCATTATAGTAGAGATCAGAGCCAGAATTCCGCCCGTGACCAGGATGTACTTCAAGCCTTCCGAGGTGAAGATGGTATCAAAGCCGATTAGCTGATGCCAGATGATATAGGCCCATTTGGGTATGATTCCCACCGGCAGCCCGCCGTCGCCTGCCGCCGGGTTGATGATGCCGGTGACAAGCTGCTGGGCAATTCCGGCCACGATGAACAGCCCCACTCCTGAGCCCACGCCCCATTTTGAGACGACCTCATCCATATAAACGATGAGCGATCCGCCTACGAAGACCTGAATGAATATCAATAATGATAATATGCCCATGGAAACGCCGAGAGTGCCGGCCAAATCAGCATCCGGCAGCAGATAGCCTCCCAGCACCTGCGGCAAGCCCTCAACTGCAACCATCACGAAAACCAGGGCCTTTTGCGTGCCCTGATAGATGGCCTGATCCCTGGGTTCGCTCAGATTGAGCTTGATGATCTGCGCGCCCACGAGAAGCTGCAGCACAATGGATGCAGTAACAATTGGACCGATGCCAAGCAGCATCATCGAGCCGAAGGATCCGGCAAAGAAGGCACGGTAAGAACTGAAAATATCTATGGACGCTTCGGAAAGCCCGAAGAGCGGTATGTTTCCCAGGGCAAAGTAGAGGAGCAGTATGGCTAGAGTCCAGCTTAGCTTTCTCTTAAAATGGACGTGCCCTGTGGGCCGCTCCACGGAAGGGAGCCGGCGCACAAAGGGCTCTATCGCATAAAAGAAACTCTGCTGGTTCATACTACTACTGCTTGACCACCAGCAGCCTCGATCTTGTTCTTCGCCGTCACAGTGAATCCGGCCGCGCTGACGTCAAGCTTCCTGGTCACCTTGCCGCGACCCAGAACCTTCATCTCGGAAAGCTCAAGCTTGCCGTCCGCTCCTGCCATCTGATCCAGCACGTCCACATTGACCACTTCAAGTTCCTCGGAAAGAGGCAGCTTGACAAATCCATGCTTGCCCATTTGCGTTCCCAGGAGCATAGAGCGCATGAAGTGGTGCTTGCACTTGCCGACATCTCCCCGGCCGCCGCGAGATCCGCCTCCGCGCGCGTTCTTATGCTTGCCGTGGTAGGTTCTATGCCCTCTTTTCTCCTTAGTCTTTGGTCTAACCATGGTTCTACCTCATCCTCTTGATAAGATCAGCCAGATCAGTTCGGAATCCCAGATCTCCGCCCTGTTGCGCAGTCTTCTTGATGGTCTTTAAACCCTTGCGGGCCGGATGCAACCTGAAGATGGGCTTGATTTCCAAATCCTTCAGGCTTGCTGTCCCGGAGTTGATGGCGCTGGCCAATTCTTTGAAGGATCTATAGGATGTCGTCTCTTTCAAGAACTGCTCCGTCAGCCGCCGATTTCCGGCTGAGCCGCCCCCGCTTCTCCAGGAGCAAAGCCAGCGTGTCATCGTCTATCTTGCCCCAGGCCACATAGTCCTTAACCTTCTGGATCATGCCCCGGTAATGGGGATCTTCCTTGACTACGATGCAATGGTTGACTCTGTGAATATGCAGCATCGCCAGAGTGGACTTGATCTCGGGCCGAAGGTTCACCTCGCCCCTCAATCTGACTATGGCAAACATCTTCAGGCCCTCACGGTTATGGTATTGATGAGCGCATTGTATGTAGCCTTGGCGAAGTTGAGAGTGGTTCGAGTGGACCCGGCCGTCCTGGTCCAGACATCCTTGATGCCGGCCATGTCCATGACCTTCTTGGATGTTTCACCGGCAGCTATGCCGAGGCCTCGAGGCGCGGGAATAAGCACAACCCGCACGCTTCCGGACTCGCCTACTACTTCATAAGGCACAGTGTGCGCCTGACCGCAGCCGCATTCCCAGCTTCCGCAGCCCCGCTTCACCTTCATGATATTCACCTTGGCGTTATCGATGCCCTTCTTGATGGCCTTTCCCACCTGGACATCCTTTCCTTCGCCTAGGCCAATATAGCCGTCTTTATTGCCGACTATTACCGTGGTTCTGAATTTGACCCTCCTTCCGGAGTCGGTCATCCTCTGAACCATGTTAATATCCAGCACTTCATCCTCAAGCCCAGGTATGAGCACATCGATCAGGCCGGCCTCCTTTATGGGCAGGCCTGAGGCGATGGCCTCATCGAAAGTGGTCACTTGGCCCTCAAAGACGAGCTTGCCCAGCCTGGTCCGGGGGACCCACTCTTCCTGGTAAAAATCACGTTTCTTTTTGCGATCCATAAGTTCACCCCAGTATCTTCTCGCGGGCCTGCTCGAATTGGGCCACGATATCTGCTCCCGTGTATTCCTTTATGTGCTTGCCGGAAATCCTCTCCTCTGCTGGGGAAGATCTCAGGGCCGTGAGGCACATCTACACCTGCATCCACGACGCCTTTAACGGCGGCATAGATCCTGTTGCCTTTAGTGGAGGCATGCAGACCAATATCTGCAATCCCCTCACTGATGCCCAGGGCCAGCATCTTCTTTCCGAAGAGAAGGCCGGTGAGATAGGCAGCAGGAAGATTGCTCTTGCTAAATGTATATCCGAAATCCTCGAGCTGCCGGGAATTAACCGTGAGAAGGGTCTTGTCGCCCATCTGTTCGGCCATTACCAGTTGCAGCGTGGTGCTGGCATTGCTCTTCCTGACAACCACTCGGGGTTTCTTGGATAATATCAGCTTATATCTGACGTGATAGTTGGTCTTGCCCTCTCTTCTTCTTCGGAAGGGGACTCTGTATCTAGGTCCTGTCGCCAAGTTATTCACCCCTGGCAAGGCCCTTAGCCTTGATGAAATGAGTTCATGTGCGCCAAGCTTCTGTATTCGCCGCCCTTGGATTTGCGATAAAGCAAGCGGTAGGCATGGCGATCTATCTGTCCGCCTTCCCGAAGCTCCCGGAGCTTCTTTCGCAGAGCCCGGATCTTGGTCATCCACTGCTCTTTTCTGGGGGACCTTGCGCCCTTGGCGCCTCTTCTGTGTCCCGGCCCCTTGCAGTGGCCATAGGCTCGCTTTGCTGCTCTGGCCCTGATTCTGCCCCGGCTGTTGCCCTTCTTAGGCTTGGCCTTGACATTTCCGGCATCTCGATCTGGGAGCGGATATCCTCACGGGTAATGGCATCGGAAAGCTCTCCTGCCGCCTCTGGATCGGGATTGATCCAGACGCGGCTTTCGCCGATCTTAAGCTCCGACGCGGCCAGCCTGCGCTGCGTTGTTAAGCCTGGCATCTTCAGGCACCTCCCTTGGGATTGAGCACCTTAAGGCCGGACTGCTCCGCTTTGGCCTGCAATTTCCAGGCGCTTCTTCATGCCAACGGCTGAAGCGATGCGAACCGCAAAGCCCTGGGCCTTTGAAAGCTCTGCCACGTTATTTACCAGCATCTCAGGAAGGCCGCAGGGATGAAATCCCCGAACTGCCCTGGGGCTTCCAAAGCCTGGTTTAACCAGCTTGCCTTTGGCGGCGATCTGCTGCCGGAGCTTGTTGTGCAGGCCGCGAGGCTTTCGCCAGCTGGTGCCCAGCCGCTTCTTTTTATGTGAATCATGAAAGTTGAACTCCGGTTTCTTTGACTTCTGCCGGGTCCGAACTCTCAGCAACCTCTCTGCCATCCTCGTCACCTCTTGTCCACCAGGTATATTCCGTCCTGGAATATCCTGATATCGAAACCATGCACCCTGGTAGCCTGCTCAATATTGGCCATGGTCTGGCCAACCTGCTCCTTGTCGATGCCTGTGATCTTTACTTCATCTTTGCCAATCTCGACCTTGGCGCCCGGTAGGATCCTGGCGGATCGAGACTTCCTTTCGCCCAGGAAATTGTTTATGATGAGCTCATCGGAAGCTGCCTTGAGCTGTATGGGGAAGTGGGAGTACACGACCTTCATCTTGTACTCATACCCTCGGGTTACGCCTGCAATCATATTGCTGATATGCGCAGCCAGTGTTCCCACCATTGCCCGGTGGCGCTTTCTATCGAGCCTGGAATTCACGACCAATTGAGAGTCCTCTTTCTTGATCTCTATCTCAGGATAGGAAAGCTGCCTGGAAACCTCGCCTTTCGGTCCCTTCACCGTGACAGTATTCCCGTCAACGGTTACGGCAACTCCTTCCGGGATCTCCACAGATCGTGCAATCTCTTTGACCATTGCGACCACCTAATACACGTAAGCCAGGAGCTGCCCGCCCAGTGATTGGGACCTGGCATCGGAATGAGCCATTACTCCCTTGCTGGTGCTGAGGATCAGAACTCCGAAGTTCCTGGCGGGGAGGAATCGCTTCTCCCATTTCTCCATCTCGGTCACCTTGGTTGAAAACCGGGGCTTAATTACGCCGCATCGGTTGATCCTTCCCAGGAGCTTCACTCTGAACATTCCCGACTTTCCGTCGTCAACAAATTCGAACTCGCCTATGTATCCTCTATCAGCCATAACCTTCAGCGCTCTTCCTATGAGCTTGGAGGCGGGATGGATGATACATTCAGGCTTGCCTACGCTCTCCGCATTCTTTATTACGGACAGGGCATCGGCCAGTGGATCCAATAACAATGCTACCACCTACGAATACTTTTCAAAACCCATCTCAGGGGCGATCTCTCGGAAGCATTGCCGGCACAGGTAAATCCCGTACTTTCTCACCAGGCCGTTCTTATTTCCACAGCGTTTGCAGAGGTTTGCGCCTCTTCCGAAGACCTTCTTGCCTTTCTTCATGCTGCCTCCAAGATCTCGATGCCGAACTTCGCTTTGACGAACTCCAAGGTATCGTCCTTGCCGAGCCTCTGCCGGGCGGGAAGCTTCTTCTGGCCTACGCGCCGAAGAGCAATCCTGTAGCCGGCCCTCTTCAGGGCAACCGACACATCCATGCCGAATATGCCGATCTCGGGATCGTATCGCATGCCCGGAAAGTCGGTGTGCTCCTCGATGCCGAAGGAGAAGTTGCCCTGCTGGTCGAACTGGCTCCTCTTGAGTGTATTTCCTGCTGCCTTCAGGGCGGTGACCAGGAAATCCTCGGCCGCCTTTCCACGCAAGGTGAGCTTTGCACCGATTGGCTCGTTCTTTTTGATGCCGAAGTTGGGCAGCGTCTTCTTGGCGATAGAACGGACGGGCTGCTGCTTGGTAATGACTTTCATGATGGTTTCAGCATTTACCAGCCTCTGACCGCTCTCTCCTACGCCCACGTGCACGACGACCTTGTCGATGCGAGGCTGTAGATTGGCATTCATCTAACTGCCCCCAACTTTATGACGGGCTGATCTTTTCCAATCATGTAGACGTAATCCTTGATGGTCTCAAACTCCACATCGCCCGAGATGATGACACGATTGGGCTGGGAGCTCTTCACGGTTATGATCTCCTTGATCTTGCCCGTTTGACCGGTATGCTTTCCGCCCACGACCATGGCCAGATTGCCGACCTCAAATCCGATCCGCTCCTCAATATTCTTTTCGGGCAGTGAGAGAACCAGAGAATCGCCCACCTTAAACTCGCCCTCGACCAGCTTATTTGAGCCGTCGGAGAGGTTAAGCTGCTGCTTTTTGCCCTTGATGACGGTTTTATTCTCGATGCGGGCCAGCTTTCTCACCGCTCCCGCCTCAAGAAGGCTGAGATAGAACATTCCCTTCTCATCTTTGAGCACTCGGTATTGCTGGTTATTGAGCGGTACGGATATGACATCGAATATGCCTACCGGCAGCTTGTAATCCTTCTGGACTTTGCCATCCACCAGTACCTTGCCCTCGTAAAGAGCTCTCTTTGCCTCGCGGGCGTTGTCTACCAGCTTGAGCATATCTCTGATTACCATTACCAGAGGCATGCTATCCGCTGAGCTGTGAGGTCCGGGACTGGTCTTGGCAACCCATGCGTGCGTCTTTCTGGCGATGGGCCAGCTCACGGGAACAGTTACTCTCTTTTGATGTCTGCTCATTCGGATCGCCTCGCGAAGATCTTCTCCCTCTCTGCGTCTTCAAGGTTGAGCTTGACTATCATGACATTGGAGGGATGAATGGTTCTCGGCACTTCAGTTCCATCGGCGCGGTAGTTGCTCACGCCTGCCACTTTTATGGTGCACCTCTTGAGGTCCACATCCTCGACCTCTCCTTCGGTGCCGGCGTGATCGCCACGCATAACCTTGACGGTGTCGCCTTTGCGAAGCTGTGCATTGCGCTTCTTCAACTCTTCGCGCAGAGCCTTGCTCAAGGGTGCGTGCATGTACTTTTGACGCCTATGCAGCGGCGCGGTATACCTCTCTTTCCGCTGCTTCCTCGGCTGTTTCGTAATCATATAATCATCACACAATCATGGATGCTGCGGAGGCGACCTTGGAAAACCTTTCCGCTACCTCGCGGGCCACAGGTCCCTTAACCTCAGAGCCCTTGGGTACGCCCTCGTCATCTACGATAACGGCGGCATTATCCTCGAACTTCACCCTGAGGCCGTCGGGCCTCCGAAACTCTTTTCTCTGGCGGATGATGACAGCTTTGAAGATCTGCTTTCTCATCTCCGGAGTTCCCTTCTTTACAGATACTATTACGACGTCTCCAATCCCTGCGCAGGGCTGTCTATTTTTCACGCCTCGATAGTTCTTGACTGCGATGACGTGTAGCGTCCGCGCACCTGTATTGTCAACACAATCCAGGTATGCGCCAGTGTTGATCGCCCTTGGGATCTTGGCCTTCTGTCCTTTCATTTCAAGACCTCCACTACTACATAGGATTTGGTCTTGGAAAGGGGCCTACACTCCGCTATCTTGACACGATCCCCTGCCTTGGCTTCAATGCAAGGGGGATTGTGCGCATGGATTTTGGACTGCCTCTTCTCGAATCGTTCATACTTCGTTGCTTTCTTTTCGAACTTGCGCAAAACTACCACGGTATTGTCCATCTTGTCGCTGACCACGGTGCAACTGAAGACCTGGCCGCGTACAGGCAGGGTACCATGGAAGGGACACTTCGGATCATTGCACTCCTTTTGCGGCGCGCTAACGTCCAGTCCGATATCCCTCATAACTTCCACCTCGTCCTCTGCATTCTCTTGCTTATTCTGTTCTCGGGCTGCGAGATCAGGATCGAGCCGTCAGACCCTCACCTTATGCCCATCGGGCAGTGTGAAGATCAGGCCGGCATTCCTCTTGGCAATGCATAAAACCTTAGCTTTCGTCTCCAAAAGGAATGTGTTCCTTGTCTCGTCCACAACCTGGCCTGAAAGCCCGATCTGGGCCGGGTCGCTGCTTGTCTCGACCAGGACCGAAAGGCCGATCAGCTCGTGCCTTGCCAGGCTCTCAGGATTCAGGTTCACTTCCTTCGCTCCGTTTGGACCGTTTTGATCCTGGCGACCGTTCTGCGGATATCTCTGATTCTCCCCGGCTTCTCCGGGGCGCCACCGGCAGTAACGACGCCTCTTTCTCGGATGAGCTCGCTTTCGAGCTTATGCAGCTCCTCTGCAATCTCCTCCGCGTTCATGTTTCTGATCTCATCAATCTTGAAGATCGCCATAATCGTTCACTCTTCCTTGGCGCATGGCTCGCTATTCGCCTTCTCATCGGGGAGAGGCGCATCCTCTGCCACGCCCTGCGCTATCGCAGGCTCATCCAGGGGGGTAGGCGCAGCCGCTGGCTCAGACTCTAAGAGCTGATCCAGATCGCTCTTCTTCTCAGGGATTGACGCAGCCTCGGGCTCTCGGGCTGCCGCCGGGGCTTTGGCGGGCTTGACTTCCACGACCTCGGGAGCTGCCTGTGGCTTTTCGATCCGGAAGTCGTCGGGAAGCCGCACATCGGGCGGGATGATCCTGACCTGACAGCCGATGACGCCCAGCTTCTTCACAGCCACGGAGTAGCCTTTATCCACGAGATCGATGGCCGGCTTTCCGGAGTGCTTGATGTATCCGGAGATGAATTTCTCGGTTCGAGAGCGCGGGCCGGTCAGCTTGCCGCTGATCACTATCTCGCAGCCCAAAGCGCCCGCATCCATCACCCTTCTCATCATGGACTGGCCTGCCTTTCGGAAGTACCAGCCGCGCTCCAGAGAGGAGGCGAGACGATTGGCCACCACTCTGCCGTTCAGGTCGCCGCGGCCCACATCCTGCACATCGATCTGGGGATTATCCAGATGGAATTTGCGATCCAGGTCGCGGGTGATCTTGCGGATCAATTTGCCGCCCTTTCCGATGACCATGCCCGGCTTCTCCGCATAGACGGTGATCTGCGTGCCCATAGGAGTGCGGTTCATGACCATGCCGCCGTAGCCTGCGCGCTCCAGCTCTTCCGCCAGATATTCATTGACGAGCGCTTTGGAGATGCCCTCCGCCACGAACTTCTTTTCTACGGACATCAGCTCTTCACCTCGGTGAGGACCATCTCCACGGAGACGGTCTCAGTGTTCTTGGGAGTGGCTCTTCCCATGGCGCGGGGCATCCATCCCTGGATGGTCCTGCCTTTCTTTGTGCCGGCATGGAAGATCCTCATCTTATCGGACTCCATTCCCTTGTACTCGGCATTGGCGAGTGCATTATCCAGGACATTCAAGACTGCCTTGGCTGCCTTCTCCGGATATCTGCCGGCATCCCAACCCACCAGGCCGTGCCTGTGGGCCACATTTCTTCGGTACCTCTTGAAGGGAATAGCCCTCTTCAAGGCTATCACATCTTCCAGATAGGCGCGGGCCAGGTTTGCCCGCATGCCCCTTAGCGTCCTGCAGATCTCGTGGGCGTGCTTAGGTGAGATGTGAAGCTCCATCCCCATGGCCCTTGAAGAGCGTCCTGCAGGCGTAAGCGAATAATCTAATCTGCCCAATCTCACACCTCACTTCAGCGGCACATACTTGCTTGATCTGGTAGCGCCCACGCCTGCGGCACCGTGCTGAACGCGACCGCGCGTTTGCGCGAACTCGCCAAAGAAGTGCCCTATCATCTCAGGCATGACCTCTACCTTCTCGAAGCTCTTGCCGTTGTAGATCTCGAGGCTCTTGCCCACCATATCCGGCAGAATTATCATATTCCGGATGTGGGTTCGAACCGAGTCTTTGTTTTTCAGGCTCGCCAGGAGATTCTTGTTCTCCTTGGCAAGGCCTCTCTTGATCGATCTGCGCTGCCGCGCTGGAAGCAGCCCGGCAAGCTCCTCTATGCTCAACTTGGCGAGGTCGGCAACCTTCCGGCCCCGGTACAAGAATTCTTCCTTTCTCTTAGGAAGCTTGGATCCTGCTTTCTTAGCCAAAACCTTTCACCTAGCGCTTACCGGTTCTTCTTGCGGCAATTGAACCCACCTTTCGGCCAGGGGGTGTATTTCTGCTCACCGTCTTGGGCCGTCCTGGATGCTGACGTCCACCGCCACCGAAGGGGTGGTCTACGGCATTCATGGCCACGCCTCTGACGATAGGCCACTTCTTGGCCTTGGACTGGAATTTGAAGAAGCTCTTGCCTGCCTTGACCAGAGGCTTGTCCAGTCGGCCTCCACCGGCAACGACTCCGATAGTCGCCATGCATTTGGGGGAGAGCCACTTCATCTCACCGCTGGGCAGCTGCACGACGGTTTGCTGGCCGTCATGAGCTACGAGAATGGCGCATACTCCCGAGGATCGAGCGAACTGGCCGCCGTGACCCGGCTGTGATTCGACGTTGCAGATCGGTATGCCCTCCGGGATCTCCGCCAGTGGCAATGTGTTTCCCGGCTCGATGGGGGCGGATATGCCGCAGGCCACTTCCTGGCCCACGTACATGCCCTCTGGTACCAGGATGTACCTCATCTCACCGCTGCTTAAGGCGACGAGCGCAACCGGAGAGGTTCGGGCAGGGTCGCGCACAATCTCCTGGACGACGCCTTTTATGGTCTCGCCCTGGTCTACTTTGATGTGCTTGATGTCCGCCCTGTACCGGTGAGAGGGCGCCCTGTAATTAGGACCTCCTGCACCTCTATTCTGAGATATGATTCGATGTCCCATAACCATCCACCTACAGCAGTCCTAGCCTTGTGGCCAATTCGTTCGCACTGCCCTCTTTCGCCAGCTTCACAATGGCCTTCTTCTCTCCCCGGGAGGTTATCATGGTCCTGACTGCCAGGACATCGATATCATAAAGGTCCTCCAGGGCCTTCTTGATCTCCGGCTTGGTGGCTCTCATGTTCACGAGAAACTCCAGGGTGTCGTTGGAGTCGATCATGCCGGTGACCTTTTCTGTGACGTAAGGACTCTTGATTATCATTGTGCTGCCTCCTTGGAGGCTCTCTGAGCCAGCTTTTCCAGGGAAGATTCCGTCCAGACAGTCAGTCTTCCGGCCTGAGTTCCCGGTGCCAGGAGCTCGGCGTTCAGCCTCTCCACAGTGACGAAGTCCACACCGGGAAGATTCCTGGCCGCCTTGCCAAGGCCAGAATCGTTTCCGGCGACAATGAGCAGGCTCTTTCGGCCTTTATATTTCCTTCCCCGCAGCTTGCCCTTGCCGGCGCGAATGTGCCTGCCCAGCTTTGCCCTCATAACATCATCCCACAGGCCGGCGGCCTCCAGGAATTTGATGACGTCGGAGGTCTTGCTCAGGGATTCCAGCTCGTTCTTGGCGACAACAGGCAGCTCCCGGGAGAACCTGTGCCCTCGAGCAGCTACCAGTCCCGTGATGGCTGTGGCAGCTATGGCCGAGCGGATGGCCTTCCTCCGCTCCTTTTTGTTGACCTTCTCCGAGTAATCGGCATTGGGCTGAGGAGCATGGGAGCGGCGGCCGCCCACTGCCATGGGGATGCCGGCTGCCTTTCGACCGTTCTTCAATCTGGGAACCCTGGAGACGCCGTGTCCCGGACCCCAGGATTGAGCCGAGGTGTTCATGCCGGCGTAAAAGTGCGGTCCATAGGCCTGGAGCCTGTTGGCCTGTGCGGCTAAGACGGCCCTCTTGATGATATCCGGCCGGTATTCCTCCTCGAAGACGGAAGGAAGCTCAATCTGGCCGCTTGCATTTCCTGATAGATCAATGACATTTGCCTTCATAGCCTAGACCCCCTGCTTGGACTCTTGGCTCACATAGAGGAACTCGGGCGCTTTCACGAAGTTCTTGCCCGGCCGTATGGCATGTCTCATTCTGACCATCCTCTTGATGGGACCGGGAACGCTTCCCTTGATCAGAACATAGCTGTTCCTGACGATGCCATAGCCCGGAAATCCGCCTTCGGGAGTGATCTTTGCGCCATCGGTTCCGATGAACATGAGTCTTTTATTGAATTCTGTCCTCTGGTGGTAGCCCATCTGGCCCAGCTGCGGCACGCGCCAGCTGACGTGAGATGGATGCCAGGGACCGAGGTTGCCCACATGTCTCAGCTTGCCGGTGCGGGCGTGCTTTCTCTTGGCGATGGCAATTCCCCAGCGTCGCACCGGACCCTGGGTGCCTTTGCCTTTGGTGACGGCAGAGGTGTCCAGCAGATCGCCCAGCTCAAAGACGCTGCTGATGGGCACCTGCTGGCCCAGCAGCTTCTGCGCGAAGGCGAGCCGATCCAGCATGGAGCCGCCGCTTACCGGCATCTCCATGAGCTCGGGGACCTTCTTGGGAATTCCGGTTATCAGGCCGGGATTGGTGTGCACCAGGACTCTGACATCCACGATGTCATCGCCCAGAGCCTGCAAGTCGCCGGCAGAGGTGCCGCGAGTCTTCTTGGGAACGGTAAGAGCACGAGCTAAATCCGGGCTCAGGGTCTCGGCCCAGGCCTCGCCTGCTGGCCGAAGCCCGCCGTTGTAGTTCTCGTAGGCGCGCACGGCCACCACGTTCATGGGCGGAACCTCCAGAACCGTCACGGGCATGGAGATCTCCACACCCTCGGTGAGGCTCTTCGGTCTGTCGTCGATCATCATGATGTGAGTCATGCCTGCTTTGTAGCCGGCAAAGCCTGCCATCCTGGCTTTGTCCTCCTCGGGCCAGCTTCTGATTCTGGGGACCTCGCTCTTGGCCCTCTTTCTCGGGCTGTAGGCCAGCGAACCTCGTCTAGGTCGGTGTATTGTTGCCATTTAGTCCTCCAAAAGCACCCAGGTTGAGCAGGGCTAAGGTGGCGAAAACCGCCTCTTCCACGCGAACCGTCTCAGTTCCTTGATGCAAAATGGTGTTGATCATTTCATACCTGCCAATAGCTTCTGATCTCAAGAACGCATCAAGCCCTCGTGCGGGTGAGCCGAATACTACCGCAAGGCCCTGCTTTCTGCCCGATTGACCCAGCTTCTGAAGGATCTCCGGCGTTACCGCCTTTCCTTTAACTGAGGTGAGAAGCACGAGGGCATCCTGCCGGGAAGCTAAATAAGCCTCCAGGCTATCCACTATCTCGGTCTCGTATCCCCAGTAATGAGGGATCTCCTTCCGGTCCACAGGCTCAGCGGCGAGCGGTTCCTGCGAAAAGATTCTGACATTCAGGCGCTGCCCCACCGGGATTTTTTCCTTGGTGCGGAGGGGAATTGGGCGATTGATTCCGATTTCCACCCAGACGCCGCTATCAGATCCGACGCTTTCAACGACTGCTCCGACGCGAAACTCGCCAATCTTGAGCGATTCTGATTTTGAGTTGGTTGGATGATGAGCCGTACGTAGCGGCGGCAGCATTCCCACGTGGCGTAGCTCCTCCCGGCGCGGGATGAGCATCTTTCGCAGGTACTGCGGCGTTTCCATGTAGCGCAGCACCATTGAAATGAACCGCGAGTCATCGTGCTCCGGATCCCGGTAGATCACGATGCGATTGAACTGGAAGACTGCTGCTGCCCGGGCGATCTGGCCAACCTTGAGCGTGTTGACACGCGAATCCCTACTCTCCATGGTGAGAGAGGACGGGATAAGGATGGCTCTCTCGCGCTGTCCGGTCATCAGGTTTCCATCATCTGAAGAGAGAGGAGGTATAAAAAGGTTTGGAGATACCAGGGATCGGGGCGGTTCAGAGAGTGTGGAGATCGTTATGTCAGCCCATGATCCGAAAGTATAAAAGTCGCAAAGATCACGATCCTGCGGATAGATGATATCCCGCAGATCCATCAGATCAACTGCGATTCCTTCGTGCGAGCAGGAGACAGCGCAGGATTAAATACATCCGATGATCTGTATTACCTGGATGAGAACACTTCGTTATAAAATTCTGATCAGGCCGGAAACGGACGGAACGTACACGGTGATCGTCCCATCACTTCCCGGATGTCTGACCTTTGGGGATACCATCGAGGAGGCCTTAGAGATGGCAAAAGAGGCCATCGATGTGTACATCGAAAGCCTCATCTCAAGAGGCAAAGAGATTCCCATCGAAGAAGATCAGATCGAGGCAACTGTCACGGTTGAAGCGAATGCCTAAGTTGCCTGTTCTGCCGCCCGAGAAGATTGCCGGAGTTCTCGAAAAGAAGGGCTTCGTCCTGGACCGGATTAAGGGTAGCCATCATGCCTATTGCCATCCGGATCTTGATGTCACGGTTACTATTCCTTTCCATAAACGAGAGGTAGGCAGGGGCTTGCTTATTGAAATCATGAAACAGGCCGGCATAACTCGAGAGGAGTTATTGGAGCTTTTATAAAAGCATGCGAATTTAGGGCCTTTTGGTGGAGAGGCCCTGACGACAGTGAGATCGAGGCTTGAGGTGTGATGATAGTAATAGACACTATAGTTCGTCCCTCCAATCCCCTCGACCAAATCATAATCGACAGTTTAGACGGTCATAGAAATCTCTTTTCGGATTCCCCTCGAAGGATAATCCGCACTTATTTTGATATTGTTCCTTCGGATAATATCCTATGAACCATACTCCGTCACCGGTTGGATATTCCCAACACTTGCCCATTGTCCGGCTCCAGCCTGACCGAGACTTCACGCCTTCCCGATGCGTTCCCTGCATCCTGCTACACCCCTCCCGGTATTGCCGCTGCCGGCGATCGCCACTCCAGCCGCCGGTAGATGTCCGCCGTGGCCAGCTTGGTGAGGGGCACTGCCACAAACAGACTTACGGTCGAGGAGATGAAATCACTGGCCATAGCCGCAAGGCTCTCAGATACGGGCACGAGGATCATGGCCACAGGAATTTCGACAACTATGCCAGCAACTATGCTAGCTATTGCCGATACAAAGCCAATAACCAAACCCATCTCAATCCAGAAGATAAGCAGGTTCTTCAAGACCCCTTTGGTCATCCTGCCGCTCTGCTTCAAAGCTTCGATGGGACCGGAGCCCCTGTCTGCAATAAAATAGCCGAAGAACTGATATTTTAAATGCAGATATACCGCTGCCGCCAGGGAGATCAGCATTGCTGGAACGAGGATATAATCTTCAGATGTCTCCTTGCCCAGGAGCATGCTGAGAAAAATTGTGGTAAAATAGGGGAGAGTGATTATCAGATAGAAGATTATGGTGGCAAGGAGATACTTCGGAAGCAAATGGTATCCTCCAAATAGATCTTTGAATTCTACTGGTTTATTATCCTTGAATTTCAAAGCGATCCTGAGCAATCCCAGTTCAACAATGAGATAGATTATTATAAAAACAAATACCATCAGGAGTCCCACGAATATGTCAGAAGTGAGATGTGTGCCGTCCGGGATCTGGAATTTAAAGAAATATTTGCTGATCAGAAAAGGCAGATGGTACAGCACTGATACAATAATCGCCAGCACTATAAAGAAATGGAGATTCTTCTCCAGTCCGTTCAATCCGAATCTAATGGCATCAATGGAAATGAAATCATCACGATTCATGCAGATAGATATCATCTGAAAATACTTAAATCTATTTAACGCAGAATATTGCACTGACTGCAATCTTGATAGATGATCCCTATGATTCCTTCAACGCATGGGCTCAAACGTCCTGGCATCCAGCCGGATCTTATTCCGGCAGTAGGAACAGACCATCTCCAGCCACCCGGCCTTCTGTAGAGCGTCGTCCACTTCTTCCTGGGGCGTGAGGTACCTATGTCATCTCCTCCCCGCATTTGGGACAGGCTACTTTGAGCCACTCCAAACGGGACAGCTCCCGCAGGATCTTGATGAGCAGGATGACGGCATCTGCGTATCTCTCCTCCCGGAATGAGAGGGGCTGCAGGTGCTCGATGAGGAAGGGCAGCCCGGCTCCTCATTTCAAGCAGCGGAATATTGAGCAGACCAGTCCCCTGGCTAGCACCATTCAGGGAAAAGAAAAAAGACAGATATACAAGTAAATACACGTACATTGATCTATGTCCACCAAGACCATCACCATAACCGAGGAAGCATACGAACGGCTGAAGGCTCGAAAGGGCGCGTCACAGAGCTTCTCCGATGTCATCCTCCAGCATTTTCCCGCAAAAAGAAAGCTCTCCGAGATCCTGGAGGAAATCGGCAGGGATGACGAGCTGGCGGAAAGAATCGAAGCCGCCTCCAGCGAAATGCGCCGGTCGAAGATGCGAGACGTTGAGGTGTGATGATAGTAATAGACACCTCCGTTCTGATAGATGCCCTTCATAGAAAGGAAGACGCCATAAGAAAGATCCTGGAGCTGGAGGAGGCAGGCGAGAGCCTGTGCACTACCCAGGTAAATGTTCTGGAGCTTTATAAAGGTGCTTACAGCCCTACAAAGTCGGAAAAGGGATTGAAAAAAGTCAAGGCGCTGCTGGAAGCCTTTGTCATTCTCTCCATCGATGATGATGCCTATGATATGTTCGGGGAGCTGTCCGCAGAGCTGAAGAGGAGAGGCGAGTCAATAGGCGACTTCGACGAGCTGATTGCCGCCATCGCCTTGGTCCACGGGGCGACAATGGTATCCTCAGACGGCCATTTCCGGCGCGTTCCAGGCTTAAAGATCGATTCGGCTTAAGCCCAAGATAAAGCATTAGCCCGGACCCATTATCAGCCCCACTTATATCCCCTCGGATGCACTCGCTTCTCCTGCCGGCTGCAAGCCGGGCAGATCCGGCGCAGTTCTCCTCGGCGATCTCCATCCAGCCGCCGGTAGATGTCAGCCGTGGCCAGCTTGGTGACGGGCACGGCCATGAGTAGGTTGATAGCGGAAGAGACGAGATCTCCGGCCCCGGAAATGAATTTTTCCAGGACAAGTTCCAGGATTGCGCTGACAAAGATTGCGATAATTATGCTAGCCATTCCCAATGCCAAAGGCAGTGCAAAGACCAATCTCCAGCCAGAAGATGAAAAGGTTCTTTCAAGACTCCATTGTTTATTCAGCCGCTCAGCTTCAGCGCCTCAAGGGAGCCGGAGCCCCTGTCCACAAAATAAAATAGGCCAGCCGGAGCCGATCTGAGCATATTTAGATATTTATAAAAATTAATAGAGCACCTGCAGGCAGTCAGCCCTCATTTGTCTCGCAAACACTGCCTAATCCATCAACCGTTCTGCCGCCAAATATCCAAGCCTGCCCGGCTTTGAGGGCGCAGAACTCTTCACGCGCATTTCACCGCGCGCCGCATCCCATCAGGACGGGTGACAGAAAATAACTCAAACGGCTCTCATGCCTGCAGTCCGGTCCAGCCTTCCTGGCAATTCCCAATAAAGAAGATCAAGTGGGATGAGCCACCCGTCACCTTCTTCGCTAATACACGGTAACCTTCTTCACGCCGTCGATCTCCATGAGCAGGCGCACCAGGTCTCCGGGAATCTTGCCCTCGGTGATGAGGGTGAGCTTGGGGCTCTCCACAAAATAGGGATCGTCGGATACGGCCTGGCGGATAGAGAGGCCATTTTCGGCCACGGCGCGGGCCACGTCACCCAAGAGGCCGGTCTTGGCGGCATTGACCGGAGTGATCTCAATGACGCCCAGCCCCAGAATGGGCGCCACATCTCCCAGGAAGGTCATGGAGTGCACATTCTTGAAGATCTTCCACAGGGCTTCGTCCTCGCGAATGGCCTGGGCGGTCGTATCAACCACCCGGCGGTCCACATCCAGCTCCCTGGCGATCTGGGCATGAGGAATCTCGATACCGCCAGATACTACGCGAGACTGGTCGTTGATCTGAAAGCCCCTTTGCAGGATGAGACGGATGACCTTCTCCTGAGCCGGAAACCTCTTGAACTTGTTCAAAATCTCCTGCCACATGGTGATTCCCTTATTGATTCGCTGGTTGGTACAAGTGGGCTTTCTTTAAGAGAACATCTCTTTAGGCGGCTGGCGGTACTCCTTCCTGGCCTTGGGAATGGTCTCTTCCAGATGCTTTTGTGTGATGCTGCACTCCTCCATGATGGCATGGTGCAGCGCGGCTTTTAGCACCTTTTCCACCAGATCCCGCCCTGAGAAGCCCTCCGTCAGGCGGGCGATCTCTCTCAGATCCACGTCCACCAGCTCCAGAGGCAGTGTGGCGGCATCTTTCACCAGTATTCGTGCGCGCTCCTCGAGGCTGGGCAGCTTGAACTCGATCTCCTCCTCGAAGCGGGAGCGCACCGATGCATCCAGAACCTCAATCTGGTTGGTGGCCGCGATGGTGCAGACCCCTTTTCGGTTGGAGATCCCGTCCATCTCCGTGAGCAGGGAGTTGACGATCTCCGAGACATCTCCCCTCAGGTCCTGGTACCTTCGGTCAAGAGCAATGGCATCCAACTCATCGATGAATATGATGCAAGGCGCCATCTCCTCCGCCTTCTCGTAAAGGCTGTGGATCTGCCTGGCCCCCTCTCCCACGAACTCGCCTATCAGGCTGGTGGACTTTACCGCCAGCATAGGCACACCGGTCTCTGCGGAGAGTGCTTTAGCGATCATGGTCTTTCCTGTGCCGGACACGCCGTAAAAAAGGATATTGCGCGGAGCCCATCTCCCGAACCTCTCCGGGTCAGCCAGGAATTTTTCCACTATCTTGACCTTGCGCTTGGCTGTCTCCTGGCCGATGACATCGTCAAAGCGAACGTCGTAGACGATTCTGTTCTTGGGCTTTTCCTTCTGCTCTACCTTGATGGTGGTCTGCGAGCCCATCACCGCGGATCTGGGATGGACTTTTACCACCTGGAAAGCAAAATCCGGGTAAAGCCTGCTATCGAATAGATAGCATCCAGGAAGCAGCTTCTCTCCATACCACTGCTCCTGCGCATAACGCTCGAATAGCTTGGCGTCAGAGACCACCGGATGCTCTTGAAAAACGCTCTTCAAGGGGTAGCCCGCCGGGCGCAAAAGCACAAATCTTGCGCCAATTGCTTTTCTTCTCTCCGGCTTAGCCCCCTGTGCCTTACTTTGGCTCTTTTGGATAGATCGCACGATAGCAATCTTGCCTTCATTGATAGTTAAATGTATTGGCCTTATCGCGGCTCCCACATTTTCTGGATCGAGAGGGGTTCCGACAGTAATTAATATTACCTCTTCCTAGCAGTAGGCAAAGAATATGCAGTAGGAGGATCTTCATGGCAGGTGGAAATGGTCTGGCAATCGGTTTGATGGTTATAGGTTTCATAATACTATTCTTAGTGCCCCTCGCCTTCTTGACAAGCTTGTTCAACGTCTAAAGAAGCCGATCGGATTTTTTTTCTTTCTGCATATCAGCTCTGGCTGTAGTGCTTAAATTTTCGATGCTCAGGGAGCTATTTACTGATGTTTATTGTTTTATTATTATTGGCACATTCTGCAGAAATAAACGGCTAAAGATAGACTACTCAACAAGATAGCCAATTCGATCTATTCATCTCTAATTACATCTCCAATAAGCCGTGTCAGCCAACACATCTTGCCGGAAAAACAATAAATCTTTATAGACGCGATCCTTAACATAAATACTGATAATAGAAATACAGATGACAAAAGGCCCTGCCCGAAAACATGCCTTTCGAGGTAAAGTTGAGAGGAACTACCATTCTAGTTTCGATGCTCCTGATTCTATATCTCTCAGCCTGCCAGGCCTCTGAGGAAAATGATCTGTGGCTGCTCCTATCCAGCTATGAGGATATCGGCATCACGATGAACGACCTGGCCTTCTTTCTTGCAACACATGGATATAATGCCAAGCCGGCCCCGAACCAATCCCATGTCGTCCTCACACTTAAGGAAGGAAAAGAGGTCTACCTCACACCTAATGGAGCCTCGCCCAGGTTGGCAGATCTGTGGATGACACCCCCCACGTCCAAGGCCGGACCGGTCCAGGTGATGCCCAGCGATGCCGTCAGGGCCAACGCCACATACGCTCAGACAAACAGCGCCGAATTCGTGAAGGCCATCAGCAGGTATGTCATGTTTCCAGTAACGCCCCTGGGCATGTGCTATGATGGCTCTGAAAAGCTGGACAGCATTTATAGCGGTTTTGGATATAATGTGACATTCCTGTACGATCCCGGCGGATTTGCATCCCAGGGCCATATCTGGATTGCCGTGGAGGACAGAGATCAACCTGGCTCCTGGCTTGCAGTTGACAGCTATTATGGTGTTGTGAAAGACCCCGAATACTATTCCGCACCCTACAGCTTCAATGAGTTTCAGTACCTTGATGCAATCAATCCTAAATGGAGGCTGGCATAATCTTGATGTCTCACCAGAAACTTAAAATGTTATAAGAACAAATACTTAGAGAATATACGAATCTGATGTATGAATTAACGATAAGAACGAATATGGCCGGGGCTGATGGAGATCTATGAAAATTGAGTCTTTAATGGCGCTTGCAATTGGTGCATTAATGCTGAGCACATTGACGACAGAGTGTGGCATAGCTGCGCCGCAGCCACCGGATCTCAGCAGCAGGATAGCGGATCGGGCCGACCTGGCCGATTTGAATCTGACTTATCTGAATTTGAGCGGCAAACACCTCAATCAATCAGACCTCTCCGGCGCCGATCTCAGCGGCAGTGATCTGAATGGCGCATATCTACGCTCCGCATGGCTAATAAATTCCCGGCTGCAAAGAACGAAGATGATTAAAGCCGATTTAACAGGAGCAATTCTTGATGGAGCGGATCTGAGCGGTTCAGACCTTTCCCAGGCGATTTTAGCCGACTCTAAAATGTCACATATTAATCTTAATAATGCCATTATGGAGAAGACGGACCTTACGGAAGCGGATCTCTCGGACGCTAATCTCACCGATGCCGATTTGACAGACGCCAGACTATTTCGCACCGACCTATCCGGCTCGAACCTCAAGGGCATATATCTGATCAGCGCAAATCTGATTGGAGCTCATTTGAGCTGGGCAGATCTGAGCGAAAGCTATCTCTCCAAAGGCCAGTTCTCCAGGGCGGAGCTATATAACACCGATCTTCATGCCGCGGACCTGAGCGAGGCTGATTTTACCAGAGCATATCTCATGGGCGCAAACTTAACCGGAGCCAACCTGAAAGGGACCAGCCTTTCTTATGCCGATCTGACCGAGGCAAAGCTCATGGGGGCCAGCCTGAATTCCGCTAAGATGCCTTATGCCGACCTGACGCGCTCTAACCTCACCGGAGCTGATCTTTCCGATGCGGACCTGAATTCGGCCAGGCTTGCCGGTGCCGTCCTTCGCAAAATTAGGCTGGATCGCGTCAGGCTGTGCGAGATGGATATGAGAGGTGCAGATCTAATAGATTCATCTCTGCGCGGCTCGAGCTTGGCCCTGGTCTATCTAACCAATGCCAGGATGAGCGGGACTGATTTAAGAGACGCCACCTTCGACCGCGTGGAGATGACAGGCGCAGATCTAACCGGCGCTAACCTGGAGAGAATCAAATATGACCAGTTTACCCTTTTTTCGCTATCTGAAGCCAGGCTGGATGGAGCTAAAATATCAGACAACCTTAAAGCGGATTTGAGCCAGATCAGGGAAGACGAGAAGCCAACTGCCACAGCCTAGATTATTCGGCTTGTAGCTACCTATCAGCATGCTGCATTCGGCTGGCTGACCCTGGTCTTGCCAGCACCGCATATGATACCAAGCCGCAGCAGAGAATGGCAGGGGAGGCTGCAGTCTCTTCGGGAGGAGGGGTTAACTATAAGACCTCAGCCGTGGCTTTTCACCGTGGAGGTATCAGGAGAATGGGATTTAAGCGTGTGGTATTAGCCTTGGTCTTTGCGGCATGTCTTTGCGTGACTGCATTTGCCCAAGGTCCAAAGAACATATTGGCTGAGCCGGAGTTTCCGGGAGAGGACATGTCCGGCCAACAAATTTTCCAGGAAGTTCGCGAGGGCGTCTATGATGACATCAACGACTCTGCCCTCTCTTTCCGAAATGAGAGCCTTTTTACCGTAAGAAAGGATACGGGCATGAGCCCCCACGTTCCGGGCCGGGGTGTGAGGACACCGGTTACCGTAATCACGGGACTGGGCGTTGCTCCGGCGGCAGGAAGCTGGGCCTTTACATTGAACGATGTTGTCAAGAGCTATCTCAAACTTGATCTTTATCAGACCGCAGATGCAGTATTTGGATCTGGAGAGCTGGCGCATAATGGTGTTGTCACCGCCGTCACCGCAGGCGGCAGCGTGCTGGGCGATCGACTGGCATTGTTTGTGATACCGACAGGCAGCCAGAACATGTATCGCTTCAGCCTGATCATTAAGCCGGGCTCCATGGACGGGGAGTATATCTTCACCGCGCCGGGAATAACCCAGCCGGGAGTGGCCTTCGGCAGCCTGTTGTCGCTGCAGGGCACCTCGGCTCCCGCCCTGCAGACAGCAGCAGCTCAACAGACCGCGCAGGCTCAGCAGAACGCTCAGGCGCAGCAAATTGCGGAAACCCTGCCATTAACTGTACCAGCGACGGCATAAACGTCCGGTCACCGGCCTCGGGGCTTGGGGAGGATGAAGATATGCAGATCGCCGGGCCATGCCCGGGTTTCATTTTTATTTTAATCATTGGCAAGGATACCATTATTAACATAGCCATGCTTTCGGCTGCAGAGGGTTAGTGGATATGACATTTAAAACAATTCTCATCGTCTTATTATTTCTCAGCCTGGTCGGCAATGCATCTTCGCAGGGCTACATGGGCACTGTGAGCACCGGCACGGGAATAATTCCTGCGTTAACCGTGGGCAAGGGCTCGATCCCGGCCTCCAGCCTGGGCGCAATTTCATCTCTGGCAAACCTTACAGGAAGCTGGTCGCTCGATCTCAAGGGGCCCCGGTTCAGGCACCTTGGCCTGCAGATGTACCAGGAAAATGACCTTGTTTTAGGTTCCGGCCAAATGTCTGCTGATGGATCCGGCCTGACCGCAACTGCAGCCGGCTCTGTCTCGGGAGATGGACAGACTATCTTCATCTCCCTGCCGGAAAAGGGACAGGTATTCCGGCTCAAGCTCTCTTCATCGGGAACCTCTCTGGCCGGGGAGTACGATTCACTTTCTGCGGCGGGAGAGCGCGAGTCTGGAACGGTGACCGGCAGCATGATTCTGGCGGCTGCGCATAGCGTTGCCACAAAACTTGCCAGGGGCATCAATCCCAGCGCGACCTCCGGAGCATGGGTAGGACAGGCCGCCCAGAGCCTGCAAAGTCAGGAGGAAGGAAGCCCTGGGCACTTCATTGAGAAGAAGAGCATCTACAAAAGCAGCACCGGCCAGGGTGCGGTGGGCGCCCTCGAATGACGAACAATATAAAAAAATTTAAAGATAACTGATGGCGGAGGCATATCGGATGAAAAGCGCGATAGCGATAATGATCCTGCTGCTTTTGGCCGGCTCTCCCGCTGCAGCAAAGTGCTGTTCAATAGGCAGCGGTGGATCCTACAACTTCCTGGGAGATCCGGCTATGGACATCAGCATGGACAGCTACGATGAGTTCGTGCGGGAGAATGCACCGACATCCGCCGTTCCTGATGTAAAGACGGCGGCGGTCAGCCGGCTGAGTCTGAATCTGAAAAACAATAGCAGCATTTCTCTTCTTCTCACCCATAGTGAAGGAATCTTTTCCGGCCAGGGAAATATGACATCTTCCAACGAAACTCTGCCGGTCGAGGCTGCGGGCAGCCTTCAGGCGGATATACTGTCCCTTGATGTGACCGCCTCAGGCGGAGTGCTCTACAAATTCAGCCTGGCCTCGGAAGGCAGCACCGTTCTGGGAGATTACAGCGGGAAGATGCCTGATGGAGAGATACTGGCCGGTGTTGCGGACGGCAAGTGGGAGGTCTGAGGCGCTCACATCTCTTGCGTCTTCATTCCCGGGGAAAATCTCTTCATGAGGCGCTTCATATTCATCTTGCCCATGCCGCCTCTCATGCCTTTGATGGCTTTTTGCATGGCCTGATGGGATTTGAGTAGCTCGCGAACGACATCGGGAGTCGCGCCGCTGCCCCGGGATATGCGCTTGATGCGCGAGGCGGTTATGATCTTGGGATCCTCCAGCTCGGCCGCGGTCATGGAGTCCATGACCACCCGGTACTTATCCAGGCGGTCTTTGGTCATCTGATACTCTTTGTCGGAAAGCTCCAGGCCCAGGCCGCCCATGGGCAGCATCTGCATGATCTGCTTTAAGGGTCCCAGCTTGTTCATGGCCTCCATCTGCTGGTACATGTCCTTGAGGGTGAACTTGCCCCGCATGAGGGAGTCGACGTCCACCTGGCTATCGGTCTGCACCTCCTGGGCCCTCTCGATGAGCGTCTTGATGTCGCCCATGCCCAGCATGCGGGAGATGAAGCGGTCCGCCTCGAACTTCTCCAGGTCGGCGGGCGTCTCGCCCACGCCGATAAAGGCCACCGAGGTCCTGGTCTCGGCCACGGCAGAGAGCGCTCCGCCGCCCTTGGCCGTGCCGTCCAGCTTGGTGATGATGACGCCCGTGATCTGAACGGCTTCATTGAAGGCCCGCGCCTGCTCGGAGGCCTGCTGGCCCAAAGCCGCGTCCATCACCAGCAATTTCTGCTCGGCATTGACCACGGCATGAATGTCCTTCATCTCCTGGATCAGATCCCCCTCCAGAGCATGCCGTCCGGCAGTGTCGACTATCCGAACGTCGTACTTACGGGTGGCCTCCAGGCCGGCCCTGGCTACGGCAGGCGCATCGGGATTGCCCTTATCTCCGTAAAAGAAGATGCCCTGCTTCTCGCAGAGCGCTTTGAGCTGATCGAAGGCTCCGGCACGAAAAGTATCGGCGCAGATGACTGCCGTGCGTAGGCCCTTTCTTTGAAAGAAGGTGGCCAGCTTTGCCGCGGTGGTGGTCTTTCCCGACCCCTGCAGGCCTACCAGCATTATGTTCTGCTTCTTCAGAGGAATATCGGAGCCGCGGCCTACCAGGTTGATCAGCTCCTGGTAGACGATATTGATGACGTGCTCGCGCGGATTCATGCCCGCGGCCGGCTTCTCGTTTAAGGCTCTCTCTTTAATGGTGTTGGAGAGCTGCATCACCAGCTTGACATTCACATCTGCCTGCAAAAGTGCGCGCTGAATCTCCCGCACGGCATCGTCTACCAGAGCCTTGTCGATCTTATTCGCCGACGCAATCTTCTTCAGAGCATTGCGCAGCGATCCGCCTAAGTTTTCCAGGACCATAATGCTTCAGACTTTAGGGGATGGCAAACCATATAAAAATGTTCCTTGGCCAGAAGGCGCTCCTTGATCACCAGCCCTGCCCGGTAGCCGGTGAGCTTTCCGTTTGCTCCGATTATGCGGTGGCAGGGAATGAATATCGGAATGGGATTTCTGTTGCAGGCAAGCCCCACAGCCCGGAAGGCCCTGGGATTTTTCAGGCTTTCTGCTATTTCTTTATAGCTGCAGGTCTCGCCGTAGGGAATGGAGCATAAGCCCTCCCAAACACGCCGCATAAAATCGGTGCCGTGGGGGGCAAGAGGGAGGGAAAAATCCCTCAGATCTCCGGAAAGATAATTCTGAAGCTGCAGGTTTGCCTCTTTCAGCAGCTTCGTTTCCTGCACTACCGCATCAGGAGGGATTTCATCTCCCGGAAGAAAGAGATGGGATATGGCCGCTTTGTCTTCGGCTATTGCTATTTTTCCGATATCGGTTTGATAGGAGAATATCTTTTTCATGGATCCGGTGGTCGCAGCCGTGCTTCAAATAGCCTTGCATCTTTGCATCATCGAGCCCCGGGCAGGTCAGCGCCGAAATACCACAGCGCCCCTTATGGGGCCGGTCACCGAGAGGTGCCGGCCTGAGCCTGCCCAAATCTCGACTTTGATGCAGCGGCTCCAAGCGAGCATATCACTGGAATATTGCACAGTGCCCGTCTTTATGGGACCCCGGACAACTTTATTATTATGGGGCGATCTGCTCGCTCAAAGCCATTGCCTCTTTGCCGCCCTTGCCCCGGCCGTGTATTAGCGTGAGATGCCCGGCAATTTGCTATGCCGGTTATGGCATGCAACTTTCAAGCAGCCGGAACTTTTGCCTCACAGGCCCGCGTCCGAATGCATGGCCACGAAGGCATGCATCTCCTGGAACAGGGATGCGATTCGTCCTAGGCGCGAAGCGCATGTCTGCCTTGTGGGGGCAAACATCTCTCTACCCTGCCAAACAGAGCATAATCGGATACGTTGAGCCCACGGCACACCCGCCAACCCTTTGCAGCGCGGCAAACTATCTATATAATCGTTATAGATATTTGTAGTTGTCGGTCAAATGGAGAAAGGTCTTGCCGCGAAGGCAATCTTTATAGGGGATGACATCGTGCAAGATTCAGGCAAAAGGGGTGCCTCCAACCGATAAAGGTTTAAGGCAGATCGACACAATTGCCAGACGCCTTCAATTGCCAAGGTGGCGGAGCGGCTACGCAAATGCCTGCAGAGCATTACCACTCCGGTTCGAATCCGGACCTTGGCTTTATAATCATGCCAGATCTTCTTTCAAATTCTTCAGAGGATCTTCCGGCCATCCGCACCGTAATTTGCCCGCTGGGCAAAACGGCAATCGCCCCACTATTCTGGATGGAGTGACTGCATCAATCCATTTAATAAAATTTTAGGCATATTTTAGGGAAAAGCTTATATCGTCTCAGGTTATTTCATTACAGTCCTAATTATTCAGGAGGCTTAATCAGTTTTGAGCGAAGCGAAGGGCTACGACGCAAGCCAAATTCAGGTTCTCGAAGGCCTCGAGGCAGTCAGGCGCAGGCCATCCATGTATATCGGCAGCACAGACACCCTGGGGCTGCACCACCTGGTCTATGAGGTGGTGGACAACAGCGTGGATGAGGCCCTGGGAGGCTTTGCCAGAGAGATAAACGTGATCATACGCCCCGATGGCAGCGTCTCCGTGGCGGACGATGGTCGCGGCATACCGGTGGACAATCATCCCCAGTTCAACCGGCCGGCTCTGGAGATCGTTATGACGGTGCTGCATGCCGGAGGAAAGTTCGATCATGAGTCCTACAGCGTCTCCGGCGGCCTGCACGGCGTGGGCGTCTCCGTGGTCAACGCCCTCTCCGATTGGATGGAGGTGGAGGTCAGAAGGAACGGGCGGGTCTACCGGCAGCGATATGAGCATGGCAGCGTGGCCAGCGAGGTCGAGGTTGTGGGCCACTCCGAGCACACCGGCACCACTGTCACCTTCAAGCCGGACGGCGCCATATTTGAGGAGACCGAGTACAACTTCGATACCCTCTCCTCCCGGCTGCGTGAGCTGGCCTTCCTCAACCGCGGCCTGAGAATAACCATAAAAGACGAGCGCTCCGATAAAGAGAACCTCTTCTGCTACGAGGGCGGCATCATCTCTTTCGTGGAGTACCTCAACACCAATAAAGAGGCTCTCCATAAACCACCCCTTTATTTTTCCCGAGCCAAGAACGGGACCCAGGTCGAGGTTGCCCTGCAGTACAACAACTCCTACAACGAGAACATTTTCTCTTACGCAAACAATATCAATACACGCGAGGGCGGAACGCACCTGATGGGCTTTCGCGCCGCTCTTACCAAGACGGTCAATGAGTACGCAAAGGCCAATAAGATCTTCAAGAACGAGGTGAAGCTGGGCGGCGAAGATCTGCGCGAGGGACTGGTAGCGGTCGTAAGCGTAAAGCTTCCCGATCCGCAGTTCGAGGGCCAGACCAAGACCCGCCTGGGAAACAGCTCCATTCGGGGCCTCATCGAGTCCATGGTCTCGGAGGGCCTGTCCGAGTACTTTGAGGAAAATCCCATCGTGGCCACCACCATCGTGGAGAAGGCAGGCGAGGCCCTGCGCGCCCGCGAGGCGGCCAGAAAGGCCAAGGAGCTCACCCGCAGGAAGAACGCCCTGGGCTCGGGAGGGCTGCCCGGCAAACTGGCAGACTGCTCCAACAATGATCCCACCAAATGCGAGATCTATATCGTGGAGGGCGAGTCGGCAGGCGGAAGCGCCAAACAGGGCCGGAACCGGCACTTTCAGGCCATACTGCCACTGCGCGGCAAGATCCTCAATGTGGAGAGGGCAAGGCTGGACAAGATCCTCAAGAACAGCGAGATTCGCAATATGATTGTCGCCTTCGGCACGGGCATCGGCGACGACTTTGATATCGCCAAGGCCCGCTATCACAAGGTGGTGATAATGACGGATGCCGATGTGGACGGCTCGCACATTCGCACCCTGCTGCTCACCTTCATCTACCGGTACATGAAGCCGCTCATCGAGGCCGGCTACGTCTTCATCGCCCAGCCGCCTCTCTACCAGGTGAAAAAGGGAAAGCAGGTGAACTATGCCTACTCTGATGAGCAGCTCAACCGTCTGGTCGCATCCCAGGCCAAGCCCACCATCCAGAGGTACAAGGGCCTGGGAGAGATGAATCCGGAGCAGCTCTGGGATACGACCATGGATCCCGAGAAGAGGACCATGCTAAAGGTTACATTAGAGGATGCCGTAGAGGCGGATCGCATCTTCACCATCCTCATGGGCGATCAGGTGGAGCCCAGACGCGAGTTCATAGAGACGCACGCCAAATATGTAAAGAATCTTGATGTGTGATGTCTGATATTTGAGGTGGCTTTTGACGGAAGTACAGGTTAGCATCACTGAGGAGATGAAGTCCTCTTATATTGATTATGCCATGAGCGTGATCGTGGGCCGGGCGCTGCCCGATGTGCGGGACGGCCTCAAGCCCGTTCACCGGCGCATACTCTATGCCATGAATGAACAGGGCATGACCCACGACCAACCCTACAAGAAATCAGCCCGTGTGGTGGGAGATGTCATGGGTAAGTACCATCCCCACGGGGATGCGGCCATCTATGAGACCATGGTGCGCATGGCTCAGACCTTCTCCATGCGCTATCCTCTCATCGACGGCCAGGGCAACTTCGGCTCCGTTGATGGAGACCCGGCTGCTGCCATGCGTTACACTGAGGTTCGGCTCTCCAAAATCGCCGAGGAGATGCTCTCCGACATTGAGAAGAACACGGTGGACTTTACCCCCAACTACGACGGCTCGCTGAAAGAGCCCGTTGTGCTGCCGGCAAAGCTTCCCGACCTTCTCCTCAACGGCTCCACAGGCATTGCCGTGGGAATGGCCACCAACATTCCGCCCCATAACCTGACGGAGCTATGCGGGGCCATCATTCATCTCATTGACGAGCCCCAGGCGTCGCTTTCTGAGCTGATGCACTTTCTGCCCGGGCCCGATTTTCCTACGGGCGCTTTCATCGTTGGCCGGGTGGGAATTGAGGCCGCCTATCAGACAGGCAAGGGAAGCATACTGCTGCAGGCCAAGTCGGAGATTGAGGAGGGGACGAGAAGCACTAAGATCATCTTTACTGAGCTGCCCTATCAGGTCAATAAGGCCAAGCTGATCGAGGATATGGCTGAGATGGTCAAAGGCGGCCGGCTGGAGGGCATATCCGACCTGAGAGATGAATCGGACAAAGACGGCATTCGCCTGGTGGTGGAGGTCAAGAGCGGCTTTAACGTCCACGTGGTCTTAAATCAACTGTACAAGCACACGGCTCTTCAGACCAGCTACGGCATCAACAACATGGTTCTGGTGGACGGCCTGCCCAAGATCGTCTCTTTGAAGGAGACGCTCGAGCAATACATCTACTACCGCTCATTAGTGATCGAGAGGCGCACCAGGTTTGAGCTGGATGCCGCCGAGAAGAGGGCTCATATCCTGGCCGGCCTGCTCATCGCTCTGCGCAACATTGATGAGGTAATAAGAATAATAAAAGCGGCAGCATCGCCCAATGAGGCCAGGGACGCCCTGATGCAGGCCTTCTCCTTCTCCGAGGAGCAGGCCAAGGCCATTTTGGACATGAGGCTGCAGAGGCTCACCGGTCTCGAGCAGGAGAAGATAGCCTCTGAGGCGGCAGAGCTGGAAAAGCTCATCGCCAGATTGAGGAAGATCCTCTCCAGCAATCTGGAGATTTTGAGCATCATCAAAGAAGAGCTGACATATCTCATTGATACTTACGGGGATGAGCGGCGCACCCAGATCATCGAGGCGGAGGGAGAGGTCAGCCGGGAGGATCTCATTCAGGAGGAAGAGGTGGCGGTGACCATCACCTCCTCCGGATACATCAAGCGCCAGCCCCTCACTGCCTATCGCATGCAGCGGCGCGGCGGGCGGGGTGTCATCGGCGCGGAGACCAAGAGCGAAGAGTTTGTAACCGACGTCTTTACCGCTTCCACCAAGGACTATCTGCTCTTCTTCACGGACAAGGGCAAGGCCCACTGGCTCAAGGTCTATGAGGTCCCCTCCCTGGGCCGGGCCACGCGGGGAAAGTCCATCGTCAATCTGCTGCAGCTGGAGCCGGATGAGAGGATCACGGGCGCGATACCGGTAAAGAGCTTTGAGTCAGGATTTATCGTGCTGGTAACCCGGAGCGGGAGCATTGTCAAGATGCCATTGCAGGCTTTTTCCAATCCCAGGAAGGGCGGCATTAAGGCAGTGAACCTGAAGGGCGACAGCCTGGTCTCAGCGCGGCTCACGGACGGGGGCAAGGAGCTACTGGTGGCCACCAAATTCGGCAAGGCCATCCGCTTCAAGGAAGGGGATGTGCGCGCCTCCAATCGCGGCACTATGGGTGTGAAGGCCATCAGCCTCAACATGGGGGACGAGCTGATCAGCATGGATGTGATCCGTCCTGACGCTAATTTCACCCTGCTCACCATCACCAATCAGGGCTACGGCAAGAGGACGGAGCTGGAGGAGTATCCCCAGCAGAGGAGGGGCGGCAAGGGCGTCAAGAACATCGATGCCAGAAAGGGCTTCGTCTGCTGCACCACCACCGTCTCCGAAGAGGATGAGCTGCTGGTGACTACCAAAGAAGGAGTGGTGATCAGAATTCCCACCAGCGAGATCCGGGTGCAGGGTCGCTCAACGCAGGGCGTGCGCATCATGAACGTCAAGGCCGGGGATGAGGTGGCGGCGGTGGCGAGGATAACGTAGATGGCTTCTGCTTATCCTCTTTGATTTTTCAAGCGCATGCTATCGATTAGCACTGTCCGCTGGCAGACAGGTTTATATAGAACCTCAACTCTGTAAGCAGTTGATGGAGCTAAGCATTATGATTTACTGCATCACCTTAAAATCAGGTTTAGAACGGACCTTCTTCTAGCCTCGGCTTTATCCTAAGCCAATTTCTTTTCCAGATAATGCGAACTGATTCCAAAGTCTCGCATCATTATCATCCTGGCAGAAAGTTTTGGCCTTCTCGCGGTATAGTATTATAAATATTATTAAATAAAATTTAGGAGGTGACTCGCTATGATGAATCGCACAATGAAACTGCTCCTGCTCTCGGACATATTCGTCCTCACCGGATTCGGGCTGATTCAGCCCATACTGGCCATTTACATCAACGATGGTGGCGTAACAGGAGGGACAATGATCACCGCCGGCATGGCGAGCGCCATATTCATGCTCACCAAATCCCTGGTGCAGCTGCCCTTTGGCCACTACGTGGACAGCCATGCCAGGAAGGAGAGATGGCTGATCCTGGGAACGCTACTCATGGCCGCCGTTCCCATAATCTACCTATCGGCAGATAGCATCTATCAAATCTACCTGGCAGAGCTGATTTATGGACTGGGCAGCGGTCTCGCCTACCCCACGTGGCTTGGCCTCTGGTCTGTGAATCTGGACCAGGGAAAGGAAAGCTTCCAGTGGTCCATTTATCACACCTCCACCGGCATGGGCACGGCGGCCACGGGCGCTGCCGGGGCGGCGGTAGCGAGCCAGGTAGGCTTTTCCACCACCTTCCTGTTAGCCGGGCTGCTGTGCATTGTGGGCTGCCTGGTCCTCCTGGTCCTGGAGCGGAAAGGTGCCAGGACCGCTGAGGATCTGGGGGGTGAGGCCCGTTTCCGTAGAATAGGGATGGGCTTTGCTCTTCCCGGCTGGGGGACTTTTGGCAAGGGTCCCTCAGTTTTCGGTTCTATTTTTTAGGATATGTTTTTAAATTTTGGCGCCGATAGCCTCCTCTCCTGATCCAAAAAATTTCAGGAGAAGCTGATATAAACGGGTTCGCAGCATATAGCTCCTCCAGGAGGAAGATGTTTGCGAAAGAAGATTGTGTTGCTGATCTATATTCTGGCCCTGATGATTCTCGGCTACGGGGCAATGGCCCAGGAATCCAGGCCTGAGACGGGAACGATCATCAAAGCCGGCGAGATGAACGGACTGTGCCTGCTGGACATCATCAACAACGGAGCAGATGATGCGGTGGCCTATCTGGCTACCATGCAAAAGGAGATTGTGACCGCGGTTTACATTCGCGGGGGAGAGTTCTTCAATCTGACAAAAATTGATGACGGCAGCTACGAGCTTTACTTCAAGCAGGGGCAGAACTGGAACGCCAGCGGGGGCAGATTCGAGACCAATGCCACTGCCAGCCGCATGCAGGAGCCTCTGGTCTTCGAGACGGAGAAGACGCCGGAGGGAATGCGCTATACTTGGGGAGAGATTACCCTGGAAGAGGTTGAGGACGGAAATGCGGTTGCGCTTCCCGTGGACGAGGAGGACTTCCCTACTTGAAAATGATCAAGAGATAAATACCAGGAAAGCTTCTGAAAGAGACTGAAAGGAAGGGATTTCATGGGCCAAAGATCAATCTGTCTCATCGCTCTGGCAATGCTGCTGCCCTGCATTTGCTGCATAGAGGCCCAGTCCGCCGAACGGCCCGAGACCGGCACCTACATCAAAGACATGGACCGGGACGGCTACGGCCTGCTGGTCATCTACAACAACTGGACTATGGACACCGTGGCAGTGCTCACCGACAAGAGGGTAAAGCCCAAGCTGGCCGTCTACCTGCGCGCCAAGGATGTGCTGGAGATCAGCGGCATTGAAGATGGCGAATACGGCATCTACTTCACTATAGGGGAAGGCTGGGATGCCGGTTCAGGAAAATTTGAGAAGGTCTACGGATATTATCGCGATCGTACCGTGACCTTCGAGACAAAGGACGTAGGAGATGAGATAGAGTACACCATCCAGGAGCTGGACCTATTCGAGAATAAGACCACTAACTATATGCCCGGTCAGTTCCAGTTCCCCGACTTAAGCTCATGAGAATCATACTCATGGCCGGCTTGAAGTCATGAGTGATTCTTTTTTACTCGAAAGTCTATTACCACATTGCTCCTGTGCGGCGCATAGCTTCGCACCGTCTCCCGGTAAAGCACCTCGACCCGTGCACCCAATTCCTCTGCCGCCTT